>NZ_JBQKUJ010000008.1:0-181727 GCF_054968525.1 Alteromonas sp. G5_S2_22_S1
GTTACATCCTTGTAGTGTGTTTTTCAATCTAAATTAGACTAGCATCCTTTAATCAGATACTGCAAAACGTATGTTATGTGGTTTTACATTTAAAGAATAATTATCTACCTGTCACTATCTAACATATTCGATCTGACACTGTCACAAACTTCTAAATGAAAGTTGTTGACGGTAGATTTCGTTACTGTCAGAACCTCTTACTTTGGTGGACGCATGGGTAACGCGTGTTCCTGCTGAAAGGTTTACTTAAAGATAAGCCTTATGGTGCAGCGGCGAGTGGAGACACCCCGTAATGGGGGGATTGGGGATTTCTCACTTTTGATTTAGCCTCTCAAGTTTTTGCAGTCAAAAAGCTCTTGTATGATAACCTTTGAGTAAAGCTGACAACGTCAAAGGTCGAAATGGAATTAATTCACCACTACACAGACATTCAATCCTTAGCATGTATTTTGAAAAACCGAACTTTACGGTTTACCAGGCTGGACAAACTAGACGATGCACAAGAGGTGGAACTGGTATCTCGAAAGCATTGGTCACAGTACCTATTTGTTAGCAGTTGGAGCACGCTGACCGATGAATCTCAAGCAATGTGGCAGTCATATGCTGGTTACAATGGAGTCCGAATTGGATTACCAAAACACCCTTTCGCTGAGTTCACACTAGAATCGCGGCGAGAACTCAATCATTTTGTAAAAGGCGAAATTATAAGCCCGTTACCTATTGAGCAAATATATAATGAGAAGTGGATTATCATAAACACTCCTTACCATAAAGACTTATTCGGACAGGCAGTGAAGTATTACAAGAAGCCAGATGAGCATATTCGCCCTGTGATGCAGGACGAGAAGGGAGGAATACTTTTTAATTACTATGACCTTGCAGTAAACAAGAGTAGTACATGGAAGCATCAGGAGGAGTTTAGGTACATTTACTTCATTGTTCCATCCAATCCGAATGTCTTGGACGCATGGAAGCGCACTGGTAATCCCTTTCCCATTTATCAACACACTTACGAGCACTTGCAAAAAAAGAAAAATAGCCCTATAACATATTTCGACTCACCCTTGGGTGACGCTTTAAACCATGTAGAAGTCACTATCGGCCCGACTTGCACAGGCGAAGACGTAGCAAAAATTGAAGAATTGGTTAGCCGCTACACTACACATGGAAAAATACAAAGAAGTGACTTAACTGGATATGTTAAGGAATAGCGGTTTTTGACGTCACGAGAAACCTGAGCAGCCCCAATACATTAGTTTTAATGATTAATTTGTAGCACTTACCCTTCAACAATCATGTTACTTCTCTTGACGGGGCAATCAAGCAGTCAGCCTCGTGAATCCTCTCGACATACTGCCACAGTTCGTTCTTGTTCTTATACTTACTGTACAAGTTATACGTCAAGGACAACTGCTTGTGGCCTGCTAGTTCCGTAGCGATGTCTTCAGTAATGCCCTAGTTCACATTAGCGCTGTACCTTTGTCTACAGCCTCCTTTAATCTCCTCAACTCATGTCCTTTCGAGTAGTAACCATAAGACATCGTTTTTCCTCGCTCGTGACCAACTATTTGAGCAGTGATATTCTCCTCGATACCTGCTCGCTCCATTGCTGTTATGTACATATGCTTGAAAGAGTGAAAGCCTTTAAGCTTGTTGTCAGTCACATGCTTTACCTTAAAGTTTAAGAACGTTCGGCTAGCTGTCTTACTTCCAATGCCAATAACAAAGTCGTCATCTTCCTTGTTCTCGATATGGGCTAACAGCCTTTCTCCTATTGCATCAGGTAAAGGCAGATTGAATCGACCAGACTTTACTAGACAGTTGCTCAAACTAAGATATCCAATTTTCTACACGTAGTCCTTCAATCCGATGAAGCTCTCGTTCGTTGTCAGTAACAACGGTCAACCCTAAGCTACGCGCATGCCCCGCGATATGTAGGTCATTTACACCAATCATCTGGCCGGACTTTTCCAAATTAGCTCTAATTGAACCATAATGTTGTGCCGCATTGTTGCCATACTCAAGAACTTCAAGCCTGGAACAAAAATCTTCTACCTGCCTGGTATTATGTTCAACTTTTTGGCTTTTCTCACATCCATGCAATAGTTCAGCTAATGTAATTGACGAGATAGCCATTCTGCCCGCTGAATCATTGAATTTCGATAAAACTTCCAAAGGACGATTCTTGATTACATAAATACAAATTTTGGTGTCCAGTAGGTACTTAATCATCAAAACTTTCTCGAGTAGTTTGTTCTTGGCTCGCCCTTTCGTTCATAAAATCATCTGTTACTGAATTGCTTGAATCAAAAAAGCTATCCCAAGTATTTTCTATAGGGCTTAATACTCTATCCTTACCTACAACTCGAACGTTAACTACTTTAACAGATTCTTCAAACCGTGCTTCTGCGGGCATCCTAACTGCTTGAGAGCGGTTGTTCATAAAAATTCTAGCTGTCGTCATTTTTACACCCCCTAATTGGTATATAGCATTCTACATACACAAAGTTGGTATATGGCAAAGGCATATACCAAGCGATGTTATACGTGCTTTGGCGTATTGAGAAAATGCCTATAGCCAACTAGAAAAACCTTGTGTTTCATCGTATTTATCGGAAGCTTAACGCATCATAAACTTTCCAGCGTTCTATGTTTTGCTTAGTTTATATAAACGAAAAATTTACATTACTTTCTTTCAAGAAGAAGCAAGTTTCACGTTCAACGATCATGAAATGCCTAAAAACAAAAGGTACAGCGTAAGTAAAGCAGACTGCATAATTTGGAAGAGTAATCCTCACATGTTAAATAAATGGAAAATTTTCATTTAAATGCAAAGAGAATAGCTTGAGAGTAATCAACGAGCGACTTGTACTCAATAACAATTGCCTTTAACCTGCCCCACCTGCTTCATCTTTGAAGTAGGTAACTAGTGCATTTTTTATAAGGCATACTACCCACTATGGCGCCACGTTCTTTCGCTTTTTTAAGCGAATTGAATTTATTAATTAGACCTGCAGTAAACTACACCAATGGTGTAGGCGCTATGCTGTGGTTAGCTAATATGGTGCTGTTGCTGAATGTTGCACTAGTGATTAGTGGCACCATGGCCGACGCTACAGAGTTTGTTAGTGCATTTAATGAAAGCTTGGTTTTCGAGCCTTTTTTCATTGCACTTGCTGATCACACGCTTTCACAATTTATCGTTCCCACTATCGCGTTGGTATTAGTCGGTTTATTGGTTAAAGCCACTGCTATAGCAAAGGCGCAAATAACAAAACAGCGCCGACCTATTACTTACCTTTGCCCTACATTTCCTCAGCCTTTCGTTCAAACGGTTGGCAGCCGAGCGCCCCCTCTTTTCAGTTAAACGTCTCCGATTTTTTTTCAAACACCATGAGTGCTGCGCTTTAAGCGTAATAACGCCACTTCTGGTGCATTTTCCGATGCTGTAAACCCGTAGTTCCTTTCGGAACTGCTCAGTCATCGCCGTTTAACTTGTGGGTTATAGGAACTTGTTTTGTCTATTCGTAACCTTTTTACTTTGATTGTTGCTGGTGCTGGGCTTACGTTAGCCGGTTGCAGCGGTGGCGTGCTTGACCCCAAAGGGCAAGTGGGCATGGATGAGAAGAACCTTATTATTCTTTGTACCATCCTGATGCTGATTGTTGTTGTTCCCGTTATTGTTCTAACGCTTTATTTCGCATGGAAGTATCGCGCTAGTCGCGACTTTGAAATTTACACCCCGAAGTGGGCACACTCTACAAAGATAGAAGCCGTTGTATGGTCAATTCCTATCTTAATCGTTATTTCGTTGAGCGTGATCACATGGCGCTCTACTCACGCACTCGACCCTTATTCTCCGCTAGAAGGTCAAGGAGAACACCTTACTGTTGAAGTAGTGTCGCTCAATTGGAAGTGGCTGTTTATTTACCCTGAGCAAGGCATTGCTACTGTCAATGAATTAGTGTTTCCAGCTAATAAGCCTGTGGCGTTTAAAATCACTTCTGAAAGCACTATGAATTCGTTTTTCATTCCTCAGTTGGGAAGCCAGATTTATTCTATGGCGGGAATGGAAACTAAGCTTCACCTTATTGCTAACGAGCCAGGTACTTATAAGGGTATTTCGTCAAACTACAGTGGCGCAGGCTTTACGGGAATGAAATTCAACGCTATCGCCACGCCTACCGAGGGCGACTTTAACGATTGGGTTGCAAGCGTTAAGCAGGCACAAACAGCGTTAACGCCCGCTTCTTATGAGCAGCTTGCCAAGCAAAGTGAAAACAACCCGGTGACTTACTACAGCAACGTTAGTGAAGGCCTTTTTCACGACATCGTGATGAAGTACATGAAAGATCACGGCTCTATGGACTTTTATAGCAAGCCAGAAAATGCCGCTACCGGCGAACACCACACAATGCCTCAAATGCAACACCGTCATCATCAAGAGGATGCACAATAATCATGTCTTTTTTAGGTAAATTATCTATAGAGGCCGTGCCCTATCACGAGCCTATTATAATGGTGACACTTGCCGTAGTGGCACTGCTTGGTGTGGTTATAGCCATGCTCATCACCAAACACAAACAGTGGGGAACCCTGTGGTTTGACTGGATCACGTCTGTCGACCACAAGCGTCTTGGTATTATGTACATTGTGCTGGCTATGATCATGCTGCTGCGCGGCTTTGCCGACGCTATTATGATGCGTACTCAGCTTGCAATGGCAACCAATGGTGCGCCCGGCTATCTACCTCCCGAGCACTACGACCAAATCTTCACCGCCCATGGCGTTATCATGATCATCTTCATGGCGATGCCGTTTATGATTGGCTTAATGAACATCATTCTGCCGCTGCAAATTGGTGCCCGTGATGTGGCGTTTCCTTTTTTAAATAATTTGAGTTTTTGGCTAACCGCAGGTGGCGCAATTCTAGTGAATGTGTCTTTAGGGTTAGGTGAATTCGCAAAAACAGGGTGGGTTGCTTATCCGCCGCTAGCCGGGTTGGAGTTTAGTCCCGGGGTTGGCGTGGACTATTACATATGGGCCTTGCAGATATCCGGGCTCGGTACCCTGTTAACCGCGGTAAACTTCTTAGTTACTGTGTTTAAAATGCGTGCGCCTGGCATGAAACTCATGCAAATGCCTATTTTCACCTGGACCTGTACCTGGGCGAATATTCTTATCGCCGCGTCATTCCCTATTCTTACCGCTGTGTTGGCCATGCTAACGCTAGACCGCTATATGGATTTTCACTTCTTCACTAACGAAGCCGGTGGTAACTCTATGATGTATATCAACCTGTTTTGGGCATGGGGACACCCTGAAGTTTATATTCTTGTACTGCCTGCATTTGGTATTTTCTCAGAAGTTATTTCAACGTTTACCGCTAAGCGCCTGTTTGGCTACAAGTCGATGGTGTATGCGTCCGGCGCCATTGCCATTCTAGGCTTTATTGTATGGCTGCATCACTTCTTTACCATGGGGTCGAGCGCCAATGTGAATGCCTTCTTTGGCATTATGACCATGGTTATTGCTATACCCACGGGGGTTAAGCTATTTAACTGGCTGTTCACCATGTATCGCGGTCGCTTAATTTTGAGTGTGCCTGTACTGTGGACGTTAGGCTTTATGGTGACCTTCACCATTGGCGGCATGACAGGGGTGTTACTTGCCATTCCAGGTGCTGACTACGTACTCCACAATAGCTTGTTCCTAATTGCCCACTTTCATAACACCATTATTGGTGGTGCGGTATTTGGCTATCTGGCTGGCTTTGCTTTTTGGTTCCCGAAAGCCATGGGCTTTAAGCTTGACGAAAAAACGGGCAAGGCAGCGTTTTGGTGCTGGCAAATTGGTTTCCTTTTGGCGTTCATGCCCCTGTATGTGCTTGGCTTCTTGGGTATGACACGCCGCTTAAATCACACCGACAACCCAGACTGGAATATCTGGTTATACATTGCAGCATTTGGTGCGTTTGTTATTGCGATTGGCATCTTCTTCCAACTACTACAGCTTTTTGTAAGCTTTAAAAACAAAGAAAAGCTCAACGACACAACAGGCGATCCGTGGAATGGTCACACGTTAGAGTGGTCAACAGCGTCACCACCTCAGTTCTATAACTTTGCCAACATACCGCACGTCAAAGACATCGATGCATGGACGGATATGAAGGAGCGCGGCGAGTCGTATCAACGCCCTGAAAAATACACACCTATTCATATGCCAAAAAATACTTCAGCCGGAGTTTTCATGAGCATGAGCTTTACCCTAATGGGCTTTGCGCTTATTTGGCATATTTGGTGGCTAGCCATTGCTGGTTTAGCAGCAGGAATAGGGGTGTTTATTAAACGTTGCTATACCGCAGATATTGATTACTACGTGCAGGTAGATGAGGTTGAACGAGTTGAAGCTACGCACTTAAATGCCAATACAGTGGGAGGTCGCTAATGAGTACTATTGCAACTTCAAGGGCAGCGTCAATGCCTCAAGCACACGCACATGAAGAACATCATGAGAACAACACCGTGTTTGGTTTTTGGTTGTACTTAATGACCGACTGTTTGCTGTTTGCATCTTTTTTTGCAACCTACGCCGTACTGTTCATGAACACGGCAGGGGGCGTGTCTGGCAAAGATATTTTTGAACTCAACTTTGTAGCTGTGGAAACAGCTGCATTGCTCTTAAGCAGTATAACCTTTGGCTTTGCCATGATTTGTGCTCACCGGCAAAACAAATCAGGTGCTCTTGCTTGGCTGGCGGTGACATGGGCGCTGGGAGCGTGTTTTATCGGTATGGAAGTATATGAATTCCATCACCTTATCGAGCATGGCAACGGACCGCAGCAAAGTGCGTTTCTAACGGCGTTTTTCTCGCTAGTAGGGCTGCACGGGTTGCACGTTACAGCAGGCCTTATTTGGATGACAATTATGTTTATTGAAGTGACCCGCCGAGGCCTTGGTGAGCAAACCGTTACCCGACTTAGCTGCTTAAGCTTGTTTTGGCACTTCCTCGATATCGTATGGATATGTGTATTTACCGTAGTGTACTTAATGGGGGCAATGTAATGGCGTTACACGATGCAAAATTAGCTTCAAATACGGACGGTCACGCTTCATCGACCCACAATAGTGATGACGCACATGGCGATGTGAAGTCTTATATTATTGGCTTCATTCTATCTGTGGTACTCACCGCTATTCCGTTCACTCTAGTGATGAATGGCGACCTATCTAAAGTTACCGCAATTTGGAGCGTGGTTACGTTGGGCTTGGTTCAAATTTGGGTGCACCTTAAGTACTTTTTGCACCTTAACTTTGTAACCGAAGAAGGCAGAGCCAATACGTTTTCGTTCTTATTCAGTGCGCTTATTATTTTCATGGTGGTTGGGTTATCCGTTTGGATCATCTACGAATCAAACGCCATGATGATGTATTAGCAAATCTCTGTATATGCGTGGTCTAGCCTGACGATCATGTCAGGCTTTTCAATGTGTTTACTTCTTCGCGGTCAGTACGTGAAGCCCTCATGTTTCGCCCTTCTATTGGTGCAACCTATTTTGAGGGCAACATTGGGGCTTCTCAGTACACCTTGATACGCGTCTAAATGGGCGCGTTCTAAATTTGGATTTTACCCATGACCTTTACTTATAAACGTTACCTGTCAGTCACCAAACCCGGCATTATTATGGGCAATGCTATTTCGGTAACGGGCGGTTTCTTATTAGCGTCCCGTGGCGATATAGATTACTGGCTGCTGCTCGTAACGCTCATCGGTTTATCGCTGGTGGTGGCTTCAGGTTGTGTCATTAATAACTGCATTGACCGAGATATCGACGGCAAAATGCAGCGCACGGCCAACCGGGTTACGGTAACAGGCGAGTTGCCATTGCTTACTGCGATGTTGCATGGTGCTGTGCTGGGTATTGCAGGGTTTGGCTTGTTAGCGCTTTACACCAACCTTACTGCCGTATTTTTTGCTGTTTTTGGCTACGTTATTTATGTGGGTGTTTACAGCCTGTATATGAAGCGAAACTCGGTGTATGGCACCTTCGTTGGCAGTTTGTCGGGGGCCGTTCCGCCCGTAGTCGGTTATTGCGCCGCGAGCGGTCAGTTTGATATGGCTGCGGCTATTTTGCTGGGTATGTTCAGCATTTGGCAAATGCCCCATTCTTATGCCATCGCTATCTTTAGATATAACGACTATAAGGCGGCTGGAATTCCGGTATTGCCTGTATCGCAAGGTATTGCGAAAGCAAAACGCCATATCGTCCTTCATATTGCGTTATTTGCTTTAGTAGTAATGCTGCTTCCACTTAGCGGTTATACGGGTATTGGCTTTTTAACCGTGGCTTTTGCAACAAGCCTTTGGTGGTTGTTGATGGCACTGCGCGGATACAGACCCGGCATCAATGTGGAAGGCTGGGCAAAGCGAGTATTTGGTTTTTCCATTGTGAATATAACGCTGTTATCTATCACTATGTCACTGGACTATCACACGTCAGTAACGAGTCTGTTTGCACTTTCGTTCTAATTGACGTGTTTCGACTCACTCAACGAGGTTGGCTTGAAAGCTTTCAATGCAGTGTGCGTATAGCAACGCATTCACTTTGGACAATCAAGACGTGTGGATTGGGAGCATAGTCTGGCATAAATTAGCAATCAGGCCTGACCGAGTGCTTTTTGCCCTCTGTACAAGCGAATAATGGTGAAGCTATTAACTGCCAGTAGCGTAGCTTCAAGCAGGGTGCCGCCAATAGAACCGACAATAATATTGTTGGTTAGCCAACATATAGCGCCGCACAAAAACGCTAAACGCATGCGTATTCCCGACAAACAAAATAAGGCATAAGTGCCTATGCACGTGCCCAAAATAGGGAATAAATCGTACCAAACTTCGGCCAAATACAGCCCTGCTGCTAGCGATATCAATATAAACAGGTAGGCGACACTGCGGGAGCGGGTTTTAATTGAAATGCCTGTTCTTACCACTGAAAGCAAGGCACTTAAGCATGCGGTTACGGCACCAAGTAGCGCAAAATGCAGGGCGTGATTTAAATTCATCACCACCATCATTATTCGCAGGTGCTGATCATCACGCTGATAAAAGCACAAAATGCCAAGCGCAAAACTCAACATTCCTATCGCTTGGGCCAAGTCGAATTCTGGTAACAAAAGGGAAGGCTCGTAAATGAATGATAAAGGTTAACGATACGCAGTTTTTAAACAGCAGAGTAGCCTTTACATCGCTTTTTTAACCCAACACATCACATTGACTAATGGCAGGCGGGTTGTTCACTAGGGTATACTTAGCGTGCACGATATTATTCTTAAACCCCCGAGACAAATTAGGTCCTTTCCATGGCAACGGCATCCGCACTTCACATTTTGGTTAAAACAGAGAAAGAAGCGCTTTCTATTTTAGAGCAGCTTAAAAAGGGTAAGGATTTTGCGACGTTAGCAAAGCGTCATTCTAAATGCCCGTCGGGCAAGCGTGGCGGCGATCTTGGTGAATTCCGTAGAGGCCAAATGGTAAAAGCCTTCGACGATGTGGTGTTCAAAAAAGACGTGCTCAAAGTACACGGGCCGGTGAAGACCCGTTTCGGCTACCACCTTATTAAAACGCTTTATCGTAGTAATTAAAACCAGAGCCTTTTAAAACCAAAGCCGCTAGAGCCGAAGTAAGCCCGATCCATTCAACAAGCGTTTAATGTATGTCTTTGCTAATTACTTTGTTAATTGCCCGGCTCCCACTTTTCACCGCATACTGAATTTTTGGTAAATATGGCGTACGGGCTGTTGGTGTCGTGCAGTGAATTGCGTAGCGCTGCGCCGTGATCTACCGTAATAAAAGCTGTGTCAGAGGCCTTACCTTGTTCATCCAGCATAAAGTAGTCGCTGGAGTAGCTTGTTAGCATCATGCGATTGTCGTAACCCATATCGCTTAAGCGAACCCGGGTAATGGCTTTAAATTTAGCGTCGGGGTTAGAAAGGCCTACGATTTTCTTAAAAAAGTAGCCTTTATCAGACTGCAGCTGGGAAAAACCATTTAACGTGTTTATCAGGGTTTTTAAATCTATTGCTTCGCGCTGCAGCATGAAGTCGTGCTGGATGGCATTGCCATCTTTTCTAGGGCTGTCTTTCGAAGGTGCTTTACCAGCAGTATAGGCCTGCTCTGCTTCCATTGAAGAAAGGTGCGCTTGCCCTTCCTCTGTATAGTGAATCAGTGCGCTCGTATTCATGTTTACGTAATAGTCGCTGATCCCCGCAGGTACCACTTCAAATAGCATAACATCTGGGGTTACGGCGCCTCGCTCTTCGGGCGTTTGAGGGCCTTTAGCCACGCACTTGTCAGAAATGAAATAATAATATTGGCCAGCTTCAATGGCGAAAGCTGTATTAGATAGCACCGCGCAGGTTGCCAGAAATAGTAGCCTGGAAGTGAGCTGCTTAATTGCCGTTAAAGCACTGCCTATTTGCATATCAAAGACGCCTTATTGTTTGATGCATTTATCTATCATACCAATGCATGCAGACTGATATAAGGCGTCATTGTAAGGGGGAGTGGGTAAAAGCGCGAGTTAAGCTTTAGAACGCGCTTTGTGTTTAGTTTGTAGCTCAATAATGCCAAGTAAGAACTTATGAGCCAAACCCACCGTTAACGGGGGCGAAGAACAATAGTGTCGCTAGAGTAGTCTGTAGATATCTGTAAATTGTCGGCAAGGGCGGCAATAAGCGCGTCTACATCATTGGTGTTGAATAGCCCTGCTACTTGCATGTTAGCAAGCGCAGCATCACCTAAAACAACCGTTTTATCCGTATATCGGCTGACTTCTTCAATCACGTCAATGAGTGGCTCGCCGCGAAATACAATCTTGCCTTCACGCCAGCTTAAATCATTCGCGATATCTTCATCTGACACGGTCTCAACGGTGCTGTTAGGCAAAGATAAAAGCGATTTTTCACCTTGAACTAACGTCAATGGACGTGCCTGCGGCTTAATAATAGGGTTAACAATGCTTTCGCCATTCGCTTTGTTAAGTGTATAGCTGGCGACTTCTACCACGCCTTCGGTAACTACCAGTTCAAGGTCGCCGCGATGATACTGCACGTTAAATGCGGTTCCAACGGCTTGAATGGCTTTACCTGCCGCAAGTACATTGAGCGGGCGGGATTTGTCTTTTGCTACGTCGATATGAAGCTCACCTTTGACAAGCTGAATAATCCTTGAGGTTTCAGTAAAAGCGATGTTCACTTGAGAGTTGGTATTAAGCCATAGTGTACTGCCGTCCTCTAAGCTAATGCTCTTGTGCTCGCCCGGTTTGGTCGACGCTTGTAACGAGTAGCTTGCCATTTGTGCAACAGGTTCGGTTTGGTTAGACGGCGAGAATAAATTTAGCCCCTGATAACTTAACAGCCCGACCATTAAAAACGAGGCAGCTATAGCCAACGGCCGCTTCCAGGTCACGGCGCTATCTGCCTTTTGTTTGGCACCAGGCTCAGGTGTATGAGGGACAATATCAGCCAGTTCATTAAGCACCGACATTTTGTCCCACAAGGCGACCATCTCTAAAAAGGTGTCTCGATGTAAAGGCGTAGCAAGCCAAACTTTTAATGCTCGTGCTTCACTTTCATCAAGCCCTTCATCGAGTTTAACAAGCCATTCGCTGGCGGTATCAAGCACACGCTCTTCGCTGTTGAATTGAACAACGTTGCTGTTAGTGTTTGACTTGTCAGTGTTTGTTTCAGTCGTCGAACTATTCATGGGCGTCTCTCTTTACTTCCGCCGTGCTGTATTGCCCACCCTTTTGATAAGCATTCGGCCGTGTGTGCGACGCGGTTTGTCGTCGCATAAACAAGGTGCATCTTTTAATCCCTTCAGCAATATGCTTTTCCACGGTTTTTTCGCTTATCTCTAATTCTTGGGCAATCTCTTTAAGAGAGTAGCCATACACTTTCTTTAATACAAATGCGCGCCTACATTGTTTGGGAAGGGCGCGCACAGCATCACAAAACAACTTAAATTCTTGTTGGGTAGCATTGTTGTGGAACGTTTCGTCTTCAACACCACTTATGGCACTTTCCAGCGCTGCCACGATTTCTACACTGTCGTCTACCATGCGTGTTTCAGCACGCTTTAGGTGATCGTAAGCCAAGTTTTTTGCGGTTTTGAATAAAAACGACTTGGGCTCTTTAATATGCTCAGTCGTTTTCGCCTGACACAAGCGAACATACGTATCCTGCAGTATGTCATCTACTTCTTTAGGCGGCACAAGGCGCGATAGCATTTTGGCCATCGAGCCGCGCGCCGACATATAGGCATTATGTATGGCTGTTTCTATGGGCATATTGTTATTTTTTATCGTTGTTACTTACTAAGACGACAGCCACGCTATTTTCCCCCAGTATTTTCAACATTATCGCTCAAAAATTAAATTTGTTAATGGGTTGTATATAATGCGTGGCTGGTTTACAACAACAGCATTCAACAAAGAGTAGAATGACGCAGGCGCGTCAAAAACTCCCCCAAAATCATAATAACAATAGCGTAAGAACAAATATGCCTGTGGCTAATAACCCAAACAACTCATTAATCATGCTACCTTTTAAGCCCAAGGCTTTAACGGTGGCGCTTTGTATGGTGTCGTTGGGTATAAGCTATTCAAGTAGTGCGCAGTCAGTACTGCCCCATCAACAAGATGAGGTGATTGCTCAGAACACGTCACCGCTACCGGCAGTAGATTTCACTATTCCTGCTCAAAGCGCAGACGAAGCGATTATCGCCTTTGCCAATCAAGCGAACCTAACCGTTGTATTCCCGTTTAATAAAGTAAGGCATATTTCCGCTAATGAAGTAAGTGGTAACTATACGCCTAAGGCTGCTATTGAAAAGCTTTTGTTGGGAACAGGTCTTAGTGCTGAAATAATAGATAGCTCCCGTATTAAGATAGTGTCTACTGGTGATAAAGATAAGAACCGTCACTTGCTCGGCCGCCTTTTAGGCGCCATTACTGCACAAGACGATAGCTTGGTAACCGTCCCTGATGAACAAGGCAGTTACGATATTGAATACATAGAAGTGAGGGGGTTGCGCGCGCGGGTCGCGCAGTCGGTTGGCATTAAACGCAATGCAAACGTTATTATTGACACCATTCAGTCTGTAGATATGGGCAAGTTTCCCGATCAAAACTTGGCTGAGGCGCTGCAGCGAATTTCCGGGGTGTCTATTGACCGTGCAGAAGGCGAAGGACAGTTAGTCACAGTAAGAGGCTTTGGGCCTGAATTCAACCGGGTTCTGCTAAACGGTAGGCCCATGGCAACCGATAAGCTTGGGCGTGAGTTCAGCTTTGACACACTGGCCTCTGAAATCGTAAGCAGTGTAACCGTACACAAGCAAAGCCAAGCGACTATGCAATCAGGCGGCATTGGCGCAACGATTGATGTTCAAACGGCAAAACCCCTGTCGTTTAAAGGGATGCGGGCGGCAGGTAATGTCAAAATGCAGTACGATACTAATTCGCAACAATATGCGCCCAATGCCTCAGCCATGTTCAGCAACACCTATTTAAATAACTCGTTTGGCATTCTAGCCTCTTTGACTCAGCATAAGCGCCAAGCGCGCTTAGAAGAAGCACAAATCGATGGCTGGTTGGTAAATACTAACGTACCTGAAAGTGAACTCTATGAAGACGTGCCTACGTTATACGTTCCCAGAAATTACGATCAAAGAGTGCGCTTCGACGATAGAACTCGAACGGGCGCTGCACTCGTTCTACAATATCGGCCTACCAACAAGCTAGAGCTTACCGCCGATTATCTGGGGTCGACATTCGACGTAGAGACGTCAGCAACCTCAATGGGGCATTGGTTTACTTCAAGTAACTTAGAAGGTGTTACGGTTGATGAAAACGGCACAGCGGTGTCTTTTTCACAAAATAGCGGGCATGCCACCGACTTTCACGCTCGCACTTTTAACCGTTCATCGACCCTAAAAAGTTTCGGTTTTGCTGCAAACTATATCCCAAGCGATAGCGTAATTGTCGATGCAGATTTGTCTTACTCAATGGCTAATGTCGATGACAATAACGGGGAGGGCAATTCGCTCTCGCTTATCGGCTATCTCAATCGCTCTTCGTTTGACCATACTCAGCAAAATATCCTGCCCGCTATATCGGGCTTTGAACAAGCCAACCCTCGTCAAGTTAACGCTGTGGGTGAGCCGGTGGGTGTATCCCATTACTTAGACCCAGCTAACGGCCGTTCCCACGTGATGCTGCGCCGAGGATGGAGTGTAGACGATGATATAGGGCAAGCAAAAATCAATGTAAGCGTGCTTGGTGATAATAACTGGTTCAGTAAAATTGACGTTGGCGGCGCACTCACCCAGCGAGAAAAAGCCAATGAAAGAAGAGATAACGAAGCTGATGCGAGGCACTGCAGTTTTTGTGGCTACTTCGATTCACCGGATATTCCAGATAGCTTTCAAACCCTATTTGATGCAGGCGACGACTTTCTCGGGTCGGTAAGTGGGCATGAAAATATTCCTCATCAGTGGCTGCGGCACGATGGCGATACGCTGTTTCATTATCTGGAGAACGCTGGGAATGTCAGTTTAGCCGCTGAAACACGAGGCAGTTCTTTCGCGGTTAAAGAAACGGTGTATGCGGGTTATATTCAAGCCGCCATTGAAAAGGATTATGCGCCTTGGTTTATTGATGTGCATGCAGGGCTTCGCGCTGAATATACCGACGTCGCGGTTAGTGGTGTTGACGAGCAGCTATCTGCGTTGGTTATTTTAGATCAAACCGAGCTGGGGCAAGAGTTTGGTGCGTCAGTAAGTATTGATGAAACATCAAGTTATACCAATTTTTTGCCGAGTGTAAGCGTTAAGGCCAGTTGGTTAGATAGCTGGGTATTTCGCGGAGCATATAATCACAGTATTACTCGCCCAACGTTAGAGCAAATGGCGCCAGGTGTTACCTATACCACTACGCGACAAGGGGGAGACTTGCGAGCTCGTATAGGCAATGCACAGCTATTGCCCTTTGAAGCAAAAAACATTGATGTGGCCATTGAGCACTACTACCAGGAAAATAGCTATCTATCGGCGGGGTATTTTAGGAAAACGGTAGATAATTTTATTGTTAATGAGAGCAGTACACAAACCTTTAATAACGTGACCGACCCTAGTACAGGCGCAGATCCAAACGCGGCTGACGATGCTGATGCGTTAGCGCAATTTTCCGTAATATCCCCTCGCAACGGCGAATCGGCAACGGTTGAAGGCGTCGAGATTGCAATGCAGCATTTGTTTGGCGAGTCAGGGTGGGGAATACAGGCCAATGCGAGCTTTGTAGACAGTAACGCAGAGTTGGATACCGCGAACATTCGTTCAACCTTTGCGCTTACCGGGCTATCTGGCGCGAAAAATATGGTGCTGTTTTACGAGAAGGACGCGCTGCAGTGGCGTGTGGCTTGGAACCAGCGAGAGGGATTTTTACAGTCGCTTAATCAAACGCAGAGCACCGAGCCCACCTTTGTAAGTCCCTACGAGCAATGGGATATGAGCATTTCATACCAGTTCAGCCCGAAGGTCGCGGTATTTTTTGAAGGCATAAATATTACCAACGAAACCGTGCATAAACGTGGCAGATTCAGTAACCACCTTTTACTAGTGCAAGATGCTGGAGCCCGCTATGCGTTAGGCGTTAACATTACTTACTGAGTGTATCTTGCATGCGACGCTAACAGTGCTTGGCGTCTTAGCTTTTCAGTGAAGCCTTTTCTAACGCTTCTATTTCTTTCCACAGTTGCTCAGATTGGGCAGTAAGCAAAGAATAGGTTTTTATGTCACCGTTTCGCTGGGCATGCATGGCTTTCTCAAGCAAGGCGTCATACTGCTTGCGCATCTTCTTTGATGGGTTGCTTTTAAATAGTCCAAACATCTTCATAATCCAAGAAAAAAGTGCTGAAACGCGCCCTAAAAGAAAGGGGGCTAAGTAGGCGCGCTTAAAACGATTGTTAGCGACATAACGTTGAGACAGATGCTTTCGATCACCTTTTTTCGTGAACAAACTTTCATGTTTAACAGGTTCAAACAGACAAAGGTTGATGCGAATGCTGCTACTAATAAGGCTTCAGTAGCAGCCTTTGGCCTTAAATAAGTGAAGCTACGGGTTAAAAAATAACACTGGCATTTGCGGTTAATCTGCTTTTTTTCACATCAATAGAGCTCGAAATATCGTTGGGTAAACACCCACTATGTAGCAGGTTGGCGGGGTACAATACGGCGCGATTGTATTTAGGCGCAATGCGGCCAATTTGAGTAAACATGGCGGAATCACCATTGATGTAGGCTTTAGGCGGCAGCCCGACGGTGGTGGCCTGGCGTTTTAAGGTTTTGAAATAACCTTCGTGCTGGGCTGCATCAACGCGTTCTAAGCCGGTTTCAATATGCCGGTAAAATGCGGTGCCGCCCAAGGGGTCGCTGAAAAGATAGTGCACCAATGCCCACTCGTTATCCTTTTGCGTATCAATGTGCGGAATACATTGAATGGGCGATAGAGTTTTTGGGTCTTGATTAGCAATAGAGAGTTGTACTAACGCTATCTGTGGCGGCTTTTCTACCCCAACATCCTGCATATCATTATGCGAAACAAGCTGGCTGAAAAGTGCGGGTAACGAGGTGTTTAGGTGTGCTTCATACCCCACAGGTGCGTGACTTCTCACGCCAGGGTAAAAATCGCCTTCTCGTTTTATGAATTGATGATGACTGGCTATGGTCTCAACCAAGCCATGCGGGTCTGGGATAAAATCATCAATTACAACAACGGGGGTGGCGCTCTCGCCAACCCTTATTAATTCGTAGTTTGAAACCATGCGTCTGCGTTTTTATTCGCCTTGTTCTTTTTGTCGATAAGGGCATAGATTTGTGCGTTTGACGCTACCATCGTGTAAATGCTTTGCAACATGTTTCGTGCATGTAAATCGGCAATCGCGTCAGCGCTAAGCGCGGCTAGCTTGTCTTCGTCAATGGTATATAACCCTGTTATAGACGTTTTGCTTTCGTTTTCAAAGGTAATATCTAGAGTGAATGGTGTAATAAGGTTATGCTGTTGCAGCGCGGCAATAAAACGCTGATTTTGCGTTTCACCGTCAAGAAGCTGAGCAAGGATCTGCTGCTTCTCTAACAGGTAGCTGCTAGGCTCTCCTGTGTTATCAAAGAGCGGCGTTCCTTTTTCTTCGCTTACTGAGGCATTATCCATATCAATGCACAGCACCCGGTCACTGCTGTCAGCGCCTTGTGCTTCTGTTCCTGCATAAAAAGGCAAGCGTTCAAACTGCGCGGGAATATAAACTGCATCCCATTCACCTTGCTGCCAAAATAGGTTTTCCTTTTCTTCAAACCCTAGCAAGGCAGATAAGCCAAATTGTCCAGAATCATCGAATTTGGTAATGACTACGGGGTAGTGCACGATAAGTTTGCTAAGCTCTGACACCACTACCGGCACAAGGTGCTGATTGGCCCCTAGGGATAATGCGTCGTCGGTCACTTTAAGGCCTGCATGCAGCTTGTTGTTAATGGCAACCATGTTTGTCATACGCCAGTCCTTTTTATTGTTTTAATGTTAAACGGCCTGCAGGCCGAATTGGTGAATTTTATTGATAAGCTCGCGATGCTTAGGCAGTTTCTCCACCGCCATGCTGCGTGCTTTCCTGTTCTGCATCAACTGTTGCTTGGCAAAGTCGGCGTTCACCCATTGCTGATGCGTACCTAGTTGAGAGGTAAAGCCCATACCGTACAGCACATACTGATAGCTTGCCGCGGGAAATACCTCATTATTGCTGGTGAAGTCTTTGTCACTGGGCGGGTGGTATTGCCACAACGCCAGTAATTCTTTTAATGAGTCCGGAATGGTGTGACTATCGCGATTGTCTTGCCAAAATGCACTGTCTTCTCGCTTGCTTAACATGTAGTGCAGTTTTAAAAAGTCGATAATTCGCTGCCAACGGTACGAAAAAGTATCGTTGAATCGCTTCGCCACAATAGCCATCACAGCGCGATTTGCAGGCAATTGTTCGGCAATCATTGAGGCAGACAGTTCAACCAGTACTAAGGCAGAGGCTTCTAAAGGCTCTAAAAAACCCGCCGCTAGGCCAACGGCTACGCAGTTGTTCTGCCAAAAGCGCTGTCTGTGTCCACTTTGAATGGTGATATCTTTTACGTTTATATCGTCTATACCATTTAAAGAACTGGTTTGGCGAACGTAAGTGTCTAGGCGAGCATAGGCGTCATCTTTATTTTGGTGCCTGCTGGAATAAACGTGACCTACGCCACGGCGCGACTGCAAACCAATATCCCAAATCCAACCGGCGTCTTGTGCGGTGGAAATAGTGTGTGAGGCAATAGGACTTTGTGGCGTGTCGTAAGGTACGTGTACTGCCAACGCGCGGTCGATAAAAAGTACATCGTCGCAGGGAATAAACGGCACCTTGTAGTGTTCGCCAAGCAGCATAGATTTGAAGCCGGTACAGTCAACATAAAGGTCGCCCTCTACTATTACCCCTTGCTCGGTATGAAGGGCTTTAATATCGCCGTTATCAAAGCTTTCGACGCGGTTAACATCGGCCAGCACATGGTGTACACCTAGTTTTTCAGTGCAGTGTTTGGTTAAAAAGGCGGTAAACTTTCCTGCATCTAAGTGATAAGCATAGTTTGCGGTGCCTGCAAACTCTGCGTGGCGTATGCTTTTAGGTGCGCAGCCTGCTTCACATATAGCTTCTTGTACACACACTGCATGGGAAAAAGATTCGTTTAATTCTGGTGCTACCGTCTGCCAGTAAGGGCCTAAATTGGTTTGCGAAAACCCTTGGGGCAGCATAAGAGGGTGGTAGTAAAAATCGCTCTCTTCACCAGTGGTCCATTTAGCGAACTTTGCGCCTTGCTTGAATGTGGCGTCACACTCTTTGATGAATGTAGTTTCGCTAATACCCAATGCAATTAGTGTTGAGCGCATGGTAGGCCAAGTGCCTTCACCCACGCCAATAATAGGCACATTGGGGCTTTCTACTAAGGTTACTTTAATGTCTTTGCGGGTAGCGCACTGATGCTGCGCTGCAATACGACCAGCCGTAAGCCACCCTGCGCTGCCGCCACCGACTACTACAATGTGCGTTATGGGAGTTGCTGTTGTCATACTGTGTTCCTGAATAAAAACTGTGGCTACCAAAGGGTAGCCACGAATGTGGGGCCAACAAATGCCGGCCCCAATTACGCGAAACTAAAAGTTTCCGCGCACACCGAAGGCCCAACGTCTGCCGCTGTCTTCAACCAACAGCAAGTGATTAGAGAAGCGACCGCGTTTATGCACAAATTCTTCTGTAAGGTTAATACCTTCAAAGAAAATTTCTACATTGTCTGTCACGCTGTAGCTACCGCTAATGTCAAGCTGTTGATAAGACTCAACAATGGTTGGGCCGTCACCCTGCCCTTGTGTCAACGACTGAACAAACTCGTCACGCCAGTTATAGGCAAGACGAATTTGATAGTCGTCAGTTTCATAAAATGCCACCAAGTTGTAAGAATCACTTAAACCGGTTAGCGCAAATACTTGGTTAATATCGAACGGGTCTAGCTCGGCGTCACTGTCAACAATGGTACCGTTAGCCAGTACACCAAAGCCGTTATCAAAGGTGTGTTGAAGCGCAAGTTCGAAGCCATCTACCGTGGCGTCTTCCCCGTTATTGGGTAGCGTATTGGTAAACACCGCCACGTCGTCACCCGCATCTGGTGCGCTTGCGTTCGCTCCTGTAGACGGGTCTGTTAGCAGGCTGCCGTCAGCAAGCTCGAAGGTTTTGTCTTCTTGGCTATTAACAATAAAGTTTGATACGAGCTTTCTGAAGTAACCAATTGACGCATAGCTTGCTTCGTCGTAGTAATACTCAAGCGACAAGTCTAAGTTATCTGACTTAAACGGCTCTAGCGCAGGATTACCACTGGTTGAGGTTAAGTCGCCACCTTGACGGGTAGTCGTAATTACCGTTACCGGCGACATGCTGTTTAGCGTGGGGCGGGTAATGGTTGAACTTGCCGCAAAGCGCGCAATTAGGTCGTCGGTAATTTCCAAGCGTACGCTAAAGTTAGGCAACAAAACATCGTAATCAGACTCAGTGGCAATGCTTTGGGCATCACCAAAGCCCGCGAGCATTTCGGTTTGATCTAGAATAGTTAAGCCTGTTATTGGGGCTTGCGTTCCGTTAACCGTGACGTCGGTTGATTCATAGCGCACGCCTGCAGTTGCGCTTAAGAACATGTCGGCTACTTCACCTTCGAAATCGAACTCAAGGTACGTTGAGATAATATCTTCTTCTACTTCAAAGCTATTATTACGGCGTACCGCATCAAAACTAATAGCTTCGCCGTTAACGCTTTGGTAGTAAGATTCTAAAAACGCAAAGTTGGCTTCGCCATCATGGGCAAGCCAAGAGGTTGGCATACGGCCGCTTCCGCTTACGTCAGAAAGGAAGTCGCTACCCGCGTCAAAAACGTATTGGCTACCTGCTGGTATTTCCGGTAAATCTGGATAACCACAGTAAGTACAGTGTATGCCTACACCTTCATTGTCCCAACGCGTAAGTGATTTGGTTTCGGTGCTGTATTGTGCACCAAAGCGAATTTCGGTTAAGCCGCTGCCGTCGGTTACGTACTCACCGTCAAATCGCAGTTGGCTCACTTCGTCTTCTACTGCCCATCCGCGGCGCAGCATTACGTGGGCACGGCTGTTAGCTTCATCAAGGTGATTGCTTACGCCATCGGGGGTTAGCGCATCGTTGTAGGCAGGGAAGCCGTCAGGACCTGTAACAATAGCGCCATCCAACTCCTGTTGGCCGCTGTAAATATCGGCATCTGGCGAGGCAAACATGCTAGCAACAGGCAGGATATTGTCGTCGACTTGGAAGCGTACGCGGTTGGCATAGCCAATTAGTGATAGCTGATCGCCGCCACCGTTATTGGCTTCGCGTTCGGCTTCTGAATGACTTAAATCGAACGATAGGTTTAAGTTATCTGAATACTGATAATCAAAGTTCAGACCGATGGCATAAGTATCAGTTAAACGATCGAACGTTTTGGCGTGCATATCTGTCGCCAAACCCACCTCTTGATACAAGTCGATAATGGTGCCGTTTGCATCAACTGTCGGACTGCGGCGATTGCCGTTTTCGTCAAACAAGCTACCGTCATCACCCACCCCTTGAATGTTAGGTGCGGTGAACCAATGGCCGTATGACGTCGCTTCTGACTCTACGTCAAAATCGGAATACAGGGCATCTGCTGTAACCACAAGCTTATCGTTAGGGGCGTATTGGAATACTAAGTTGGCGTTAGTACGGGTGCGCTCTTCAAAGGTGACTTTGTGATCGTAGTTGCGCGGTGAAAATACATTGCCTGTCCAAGCTTCGCCTGACTGTGTAACGGGGTTTGGTACGCCGACGTTTTCTAACCAGCCGTCCATTTGTGCCTGATTTAAGCGAGTTTCACGTTCTTGGTGTGAGACGGCAAGCAATACACCGAAGGTATCATCGTTAAAAGTATTGCTGATAAGGCCAGAGAATTGAGGCGTGGTTTCTTCGCTATTTTCGTCGTACACGCCTTTTACCGAACCCGCCATTTTAAAACCGTTTAACGCAAATGGGCGTGCGGTATTAATATTTATAGTAGAGCCTACACCACCAGACTGCATTGTGGCCGTTGACGTTTTATGCACATCAAGGCTACTTACTAACTCAGAAGCAATCGTGTCGAAGCTAAAAGCGCGAGAGTCGTTTTCTGACGCCATTTGACGGCCATTCACCAATACCGTATTAAATTGGGGGCCAAAGCCACGCACGGTAATTAGCTGACCTTCACCGCCTGAACGGTCGATAGAGACGCCGGTAATACGCTGTAGTGATTCAGCTAAGTTGGTATCAGGGAAGTCACCGATATCTTCGGCACTTATGGCATCAACTACGCCGGCAGAGCTGCGTTTAACATCCATTGATTTTGCAACCGATGAACGGATACCACTTACCTCAATCACTTCTACGTCGTTATTGGGTTGCGCGTTTTGGGCAAATGCACTATTAGCAGAAATAGCAGACGCTAAAACTGCTGCCACTGAGCATGCAAGCTTGGTTTTCCTATACATGATGGTGTGTGTCCTAATGGTTAATTTTAGTGTGCTTTGTGGTGCACCCCACAAGGCTTTATTTCGCAGCATGTCGCTGTTAATTCATCAAGACGACGCAATATGTAAAATCCCCCAAATTTATTTAACATTTTTTTTAAATTAATAAATTAAAGGTACTCACGTGGCGTTGTTTATTAACCGGAGACAGACACTTCTTACCTTTACGGTTGCTTAAATTATGCACAAATAAAATAATATTCATAAGGTGAATGTATGATTGTTTGCCTCATTTATCTTCTGTATGCCATTTTTATATAAATATTAGTTATGACTCGTAAGTAAAAGATACTAGTGGTGTATGCCCTTATAGCGTAGCTTTGCGTTGCTCTAGCTTGAAAAATAAGCGAAACAAGCGGTGCTATTTAAGGTGAAATAAAAGCAGACACTGGCTGAACTGCTTTTAATTTCGCTAGGGAATGCTAGGCATAAGTGAATAAAATGGCTTAGTCGTGTTTAAAGGGTGTCATTCTCAGATAGCCGGAATGTGAGGAGAAGCGTGTGAAAATCATAATTTTAAATGAGTCAAAAGCGCCAGATCCGCTAAATAATGTGGAGAAGCGATGCGCAGCTACACCAAGCAGCGCACAACGCCTGGTGAAAAAGGGAGCAACACTACTGCTTGAAGCAGGAGCGGGGTTGCACTCAGGTTATTCAGATAAAGAATACGAAGAGGTTGGTGTAACTGTTATTGATGATGTGAATGTGGCGTTATCAACCGTAGATATGCTTGTCGCTGTGAATAAACCCTCTGATGCGCAGTTAGCGTTGATGAAAAAAGGGGCCATTGTGGTAGGCCATCTTGACCCTTTCTTTCAGCAACCGCTGATAGAGTCTATTGCAGAGAAGGGATTAACCGCTATTTCTGTAGAGATGATCCCCCGTTCTTCACGTGCTCAAAAAATGGATGCACTAAGTTCTCAAGCAAGCCTTGCTGGCTACGTGATGGTTATGCAGGCGGCAAATAAATTGCCGTCGATATTACCCATGATGATGACACCGTCAGGAACAATAAAGCCGGCGAAAGTATTTATTATTGGCGCTGGTGTGGCAGGCCTTCAGGCGATTGCAACCGCCAAGCGTCTGGGTGCAAATGTACTTGCTTACGACACCCGCGCGGTCGTGGCAGAGCAAGTTGAGTCGTTGGGCGGCAAGTTCTTGAACATCGATATTGGCGAAACCGGCCAAACCAAAGACGGTTACGCGAAAGAACTGACCGACGAACAAAAGGCGAAGCAGCAGGAAGCTCAGCGTGACGCTATTGCCGATTCAGACATTGTTATTACAACTGCCCAACTCTTTGGCCGCAAGCCGCCCGTTCTCATCGCTAAAGAAACGTTAGCCTTAATGAAACCAGGCAGTGTGGTGGTTGATATGGCGGCGACGTCAGGTGGAAACGTAGAAGGTTCTGTGGCAGGCGACACTGTTGAGATTAATGGAGTAACGGTCATTGGCAATGGTTACTGGAGTCAGTACGTAGCGAAAGCCGCTACCGATATGTATGCCAACAATATTTATAACCTGATTGACGAATTCTTTGACGATGAAACCAAAACCTTTGGTTTGAATTTAGAAGACGACATTCTTGCAGGTTGTGTGATAGCTCACGACGGCAATATTACCAACGATATGCTCAACAATGCATACAAAGGAGCCTAATCATGGAAATCATTTACCTACTTTTCATTGTGCTTTTGGCAGCGTTTTTGGGTTTTGAGTTAATTCGAAAAGTGCCTGCAACGCTGCACACACCCTTGATGTCAGGCTCTAATGCTATTTCTGGTATCACGCTGGTTGGCGCATTAGCCGCGTCGGGTAGCGATAATAACTTGCTCACTACCATATTGGGCACGGCAGCTGTGGCGCTGGCGAGTATAAACGTGGTGGGTGGCTATCTTGTGACCGACCGCATGCTTGGCATGTTTAAGAAAAAACAAAAATAAGGAGTACGCAAGTGAATGATATCGTAACCGTAATAAATCTTGCGTATGTCGTGGCAGCGGCACTATTCATACTGGGCCTTAAATTACTTAGCCATCCTGATACGGCGAAAAAAGGTAACTTTATATCGGCTATTGGTATGCTGGTAGCCGTGGTTGTCACCCTGCTCGACCAGCAAATCATAAGTTATCACTTTATCCTTTTAGGCTTTGTTATTGGTGGTGCATTTGGTGCGTGGAAAGCCAAGACCGTTGAAATGACGGCGATGCCCGAAATGGTCTCGCTATTTAACGGCTTTGGTGGTGCAGCGTCATTACTTCTGGGTTGGGCGACATTAGCAGGCATGAGTCTGATCACCCTTAAAACCGAAAGCGCGTTTACCTTTATTACCTTGTTTTTCACTATTTTAGTGGGGGGCGTTACCTTCTCTGGCTCGGTTGTGGCGTGGGGTAAACTGTCGGGCAAAATGAGCTCAAAAGCGGTGATTTTCACCGGACTTCGTGAACTTAGCATTTTGCACTTAATTGGCATGGTGGTTATTGGCTACTTCTTTACCACCGACCCAAGTAACCCAATATGGATTTACTGTGCGATTGCGCTGTCTTTAAGCTTCGGCTTGTGGGCTACTATCTCCATTGGCGGGGCAGACATGCCGGTGGTTATTGCGTTACTAAATAGCTATTCGGGTGTAGCGGCGTGTGCTGCAGGTCTTGCTACAGGCAATACCATACTTATCGTTACCGGCTTATTGGTAGGGGCTTCAGGGCTTATTCTTACCAACATTATGTGTAAAGCGATGAACCGCTCCTTGATGAACGTCCTGCTATCTGGTTTTGCTAAGCCAGTGGAGGCGGGTGAAAAGATTGAAGGTGAAATTAAGGTACTGGCTGCACAAGATGCCTTCTACGTATTGGAAGCAGCGCAAGCGGTGCTGGTTGTACCGGGTTACGGTATGGCCGTTGCGCAAGCGCAGCATGCTGTGCGCGAACTTCAATCGTTGCTAGAAGAAAACGGCTGTACGGTTGATTATGCTATTCACGCGGTAGCAGGGCGTATGCCTGGGCACATGAACGTGTTGCTTGCCGAAGCCGACGTTCCTTACGATCAGCTGTACGAAATGGACGATGTTAACCCGCGCATGGAAAACTACGATGTGGTCATTGTTATTGGCGCTAACGACGTTGTTAACCCTGCCGCGAAGGAAATGAAAGGCAGCCCCATTTATGGAATGCCGGTGATTGAGGCATACCGTGCTAAGACCGTTTTTGTATTAAAACGCTCTGCGAATGCCGGATTTGCTGGTGTAGATAACCCGCTGTTTTTCAAAGACAACACCCGTATGGTATTAGGTGATGCAAAAGACACCATTAACAGTATTATCCGGGAATTTGGAGACGATTAAGGGGGCATATTTGCTTGGCTCCATAATGTAAACCTCCGTCTTTTAAGGCCAGTACCTAATGCTGGCCTTTTTCTTTATTGAGAAAGCGCATCGCCTGAATATTAAACTTTAGTTGTAGTTATTTTTTATCGCTACTAATATGTGTTTGCTATAGCCCTTAAATATTTTGTTCATTTCATCGCATAGAGAAGTTCGATAAATGTCTACAGCACCTTTTCGCATTGAACAGTTTAGAAATTGTATAGTCGTTACGCTGCGCGGAAAGTGGAACATGACGACCAATATTCAGTACTTAGCCACGCTGTCTGAAATACTAAAAACGCGAAATGGCAGGCCATTTCACCTATTTGTGGACATGCGCTCGTGGCAGATCCCCAAGTCTGATACCTTCAATCAAATAAAAGCGCCATTGAAGTTGGATAGACGAAACCAACTAAGCGAAATGTGGCTTGAAGACGAGACGACAGATGCCGATCATATCGCAGAAAAGTTCTTTACCTCATCGTCGAATAAACTTAGCTTTAAACTTCAACGTACTCATGATGTCACAGTATTTATGACACACGGTAAAAACTGCGCAGATGAAGCGGTAGTCCAATACATTCAAACCGCGCTAGGCTACAACTAATCGTTTGAACGTTCGATAAACAAAATTAGTCGCGACAATCGATATTTTACATCGCAACAACTATCGCGTTCAGTCCTTCGTTGACTATAATACGCGGCTTGTTTTCGCACTTACTATGCTAGGTATCGGCCTAGCCCACTTACACATAGGTGAATAAATTGTCAGATTGGAGCATCGAAGAAGCGGAGCGCGTCTATGGCGTATCTCAATGGGGTGGCGGCTATTTTCAAATTGGTGAAAATGGCAACGTGCATATTACCCCTGTGCCTGAAGATCCTAGCATTCGAATCGACTTTAATTCGGTAATAGAAGATATTCGCAAAGAAGGCGTGCAGTTTCCTGTTGTTGTGCGTTTTCACGATATTCTTCGCTCGCAAGTTGCAGGCTTAAACAAAGCATTTCGACACGCCATAGAAGAAGCCGAGTATCAAGGTCAGTACCAAGGTGTTTACCCGGTTAAAGTTAACCAAATGCGTGAAGTGGTTGAAGAAATTGTTGATGCAGGCAAACCCTATAATTATGGCTTAGAAGCAGGGTCTAAGGCAGAACTGCTTACTGTTCTGGCAATGAATACAAACGAAGAATCGCTGACCATTTTAAACGGTTACAAAGACGACGAAGTTATGCGTTTAGCGCTTCTTGGTAGAAAGCTCGGTCGACGGGTTGTCGTTGTTGTTGAGAAATTTACCGAGCTTCTATTGCTTGTAAAAACCGCTAAAGAATTAGGCATCGAGCCTATCATTGGCGTTCGCTCAAAAATGACCGTAAAAGGTCGTGGTAAGTGGGAAAGTTCTGGCGGCGAACGTGCGAAATTTGGTTTAACGATCACTGAAATTATTAACGCGGCGCGCTATTTAGAAGAGCAGGGCATGGCCCACTGCTTGAAACTATTGCATTTCCATATTGGCAGTCAGCTAACCGATATACGAGCGGTAAAAGAAGCCGTTACAGAGGGCGCGCGAATCTACGCCGACCTTCATAAGATGGGCTTTGCCCTAGACTATGTTGACGTGGGCGGTGGCTTAGGTATCGATTACGATGGCAGTAACTCAACGAATGAGTCGTCGCGTAATTACAGCATGCAAGAATACGTTGCTGATGTTGTATATGGCATGAAAGAAATGTGCGATTTAGAAGGTGTACCGCACCCTCACCTTGTAAGTGAGAGTGGACGCGCTATTACCGCCCACCATAGCTGTGTTATTACCGAAATTGTTGGAGAGATTAAAACCAACGCGGCACAGATGGATACCTCAGCAACAGAGGGTGAACATTTCTTTTTGAAAAATATGCGTGAGCTTGCCGACACCTTTGACGAACAAACCAATATGCACGAAGTGTATAACGATGCGTCTCAATACAAAGAGCAGGCATTAGATGCCTTTAAACTGCGCGTATTACCCTTAGAAGAGTTGGGCAAAATAGAAACCCTTTATTGGGATATTATGGGCCGCTTACAGAAGTGGTATCGCAACGAAGAATACGTACCGGAAGAGTTACAAGAATTGGATTACAGTTTGTCATCACAATACCTTTGTAACTTCTCTGTTTTCCAGTCGGCTGCCGATACGTGGGCAATCGACCAGCTTCTGCCGGTAGTGCCGCTTATTCGTATGAACGAAGAGCCCACGGTGAACTGTTCGTTGGTTGATATTACGTGCGACAGTGACGGTAAAATTGACCAGTTCACTATTGGGCGCGAGATCACCGACGTATTGCCCATGCACCCGCTTAAGAAAGACGAGCCTTACTATATTGGGCTATTCTTAACAGGGGCATACCAAGACGTGATGGGCGATATGCACAACTTGTTTGGTCGCCTAAACGAAGTGCACATTTATAGCTACGATGACGACCCTGAAGACTTCTATATTGAAGAGGTAGTGAAAGGCTCTTCGGTAGAAGATGTGCTTAATGTTATGCAATATAACCCTCGTGCGATGGCATCAGATGTAAAACGCATGATTGATAGACAAGTATGGGACGGAAAGTTGAACCCTCGTGAAGGTGTTCGCTGGACCGATTTCTATGAAAACTGTTTAGCCGGTTACACCTACTTAAAACAGTAATCGCAATAGCCGGTTTAACCAATAAAAGCCGATGCAGTTATTAATTAGCTGCGTCGGCTTTTTTCAAGTAGCGCTTCCATAGTTCAGCCGTGGTGGAATTAATCATATTTGACTCAGCGTTCATCAGCATAACGTAGCCCACCTTGCGCTCTGGTGAAAACGCAACATCAGCGCGATAGCCTTTCACCCAGCCACCGTGGTAATTCAGTTTCATACCGTTTATATCGTAAATACGCCAGCCTAGTCCATAGTGAGCGTCGTCAATCATGCCGCGCCAGCCTCGACGATAGGTTTCGCGCTTAGTTCTAACCCGCTCAGTGGTAACAAAGTCCACCATTTCTTTCGACATAACGGTAGGAAATTCGCCAAGCAATGCCTGCAAGTAAATGGTCATGTCTGAAATGCTAGCGTTTACGCCAGCAGCGGGAGAAAAACGGTAATAGTTACTTTCAACTTTACCTTCACGCCACTTGTTTCTGGCAATAGCAATATGAGGGTGTGCCCAGCTGTCTGACGCTAACAGGCCACCTTTGCCTACGCTTGCTGTATTCATTCCTAACGGCGTGAATAAATTAGCCTGCATTTGTCGTGAGTACGACGTATTGTTGTTGCTGAAGTAATATTCTAGGGCACCGAAAAGAGCATTTTGATAGGTATAACACTCGCCGGGTACACACAGAGGCTCAAGTTCGCCAAGTGATTTAAGTACCCGTTCTAATGAGTAGTCTGCCTCGATAAGATTGTCGTAAGCGTTTGGCATAAAGCCACTGGATTGGCCCACTATATGCTGTAACTGTAGCGCTCCCATCCCTTTTCCGTTAAATGGAATGTCGGGTAATAACGTAGATATTGGGGTTTCCCAGCTTAACTGCTTTTTCTCTACGAGTTTGGCTGAAAGCAACGCGGTAAAGGTTTTCGAGACAGAGGCTAAACGGAACACAGTATCTTGCGTAACGCTTTCACCGCCTTTTTTTTGTGTTCTGCCATACACATAAACTCTTGGCGCTTTGCCTTGTTCGTAAAAAACAAAGGCATAGCCAGGCACGTTATACTTAGACGCTTCTTTTTTTACGTGGCTTGCGTAATCGTCTAGCCAGTCAGCGGCGGCGCTTTGTGAAACTACGAATAGCATTACTACTAGCCAGCATTGAGACAGGCACAACTTCAAGGTGCGCAAAGAGTTCAGCATACAGTCACTCGTTATGCCTGCGGAAAACCAACTCAACCACAAGGCGTTCTTTATTATTATCGCATTATTATGCGTTTAGCGGCTCTAATGATCAAATGTCGCTAATTGTGGTCACTTTTTCGTTTTTTGTTTTTATTGAGTTCTGATTTTGTCGCACGTGTTTGCTTAATGCACGATACACTATGTTTAGATAATCCAACGCGGCAGGGCGTGGCGAGTATATGTCTGACAGCAAGGCTTCCCAAAACGAGGCATTAACCGAATCGGTCTTTTCAAAGGCAAGGCTTAGCCGAGATCCCCGATTCGACGGGCGTTTCTTTGTGGGCGTAAAAACGACCGGAATATTTTGCAGGCCTATTTGCCCGGCAAGGCTCCCTAAAGAAGACAATGTCACTTATTACCAGCTTGCAGCGCAAGCGATGGCAGATGGTTATCGCCCTTGTTTTCGGTGTAGGCCTGACAGCGCGCCAAGCTCTGCCGCGTGGAAAGGCGTAGGGGCAACCGTAGGGCGGGCGTTGTCGCTCCTTTCTTCCCTTCCTACAGAGCGCGTGGGTGATATTGCGACGCGCCTTGGTATAAGCGAGCGGTATCTCAATAAGCTGGTGGTGAATGCGGTAGGTATGGGGCCTAAAAAGTTTCAAAATATGCAGCGAACGCTATTTGCTAAACAGCTTATTCAACAAACCCATTTGTCTATGACAGATATCGCTACAACAGCAGGTTATCAGTCACTTCGACAATTGCAGCGTGCGGTAGAGCAGTTCTGTGCTACCACGCCCTCTAAGCTAAGGAAAAAAGAGCCCGCTACCCAAAAGGTGATTACATTGTTTCTTTCTTATCGGCCGCCTTACAACTGGTCTTACGTCAGAGAGTTTTTAGCCGCACGCGCTATTTCAGGTATGGAAGTCGTTAGTGATAACAGCTACGGGCGCTATTTTACTTGTGGTGAAAGTGTTGGCTATTTCAACGCGGTGCATAATGAAGCTCGCCATGGCTTTGAGTTGCATATTGATATGCCAGATTTACGCAACCTGCATAAAACGATTGAAAATATCAAGCTATTACTCGACCTTCACGCTGACCCACTGCTTATTGAAGAGAGTTTAAAGCAAGCAGGCTTACCTGATAATGCGTTAACCGCGGGGTTACGGCTACCGAGCGCTTGGAGTGTATTTGAAAGTGGATGTCGCGCTATTGTAGGCCAACAAGTTAGCGTTAAAGCGGCCATCGGACAGGTTACGCTGCTGGTACATCAGTTAGGGAAAAAAGGCGCTGTATCCGACAAGTACAATACCAACTCAACAGCATACTATTGCTTCCCAACACCCGAAGCGGTTGCGGGGAATAACTTGGCGTTTCTGCGTATGCCGCAAGCAAGAAAAGAGGCTGTGCGGCAGTTTGCCTGTTTATTTTTGAATGATAAGGTACCAAACCACAAGGAAATACTGGCAATAAAGGGGGTGGGGCCCTGGACGTTAGATTATTTGAAAATGAGAGGTGAGCGAAACCCTGACGTTTACCTTGAAGGCGATTTAATTGTGCGAAAAATGGCGCAGCTATATCCTGTAGAACCTGCACAGGCCGCACCATGGCGTAGCTATTTAACCCTTCAGTTGTGGCAACTTAGCAATCAACAAAAAGAGGTCTAGCATGATATACACAGCGTCGATAAAAAGCCCCCAAGGGCTCGTTGAAGTGTGCGCCAATAACAAAGGGGTGACTTCTATTGCCTTTATTAACGACGACGCTAATTTACTGGCCGCAGGTGTCAAAGAAGCGGAGCAACAAACGAACGACATAACCACGGAAGCTTGCCGGCAGTTAGCTGCTTATTTTAATAAAAAGCTAAAAGACTTTGACCTGCCTTTAGACCACAAGGGCACGGCATTTCAGCAGCAAGTGTGGACGGCTCTGTTACAGGTGCAATACGGGGATACTGCTAGCTATTTAGACATTGCAAAAACTATTGGGAACCCAAAGGCTGTCCGTGCTGTAGGGATGGCTAATGGTCGTAATCCTATTGCTATCGTGGTGCCTTGTCATCGTATAATTGGCAGTAACAAAACCCTCACGGGCTATGCGGGCGGTTTATCGCGTAAACAATATTTACTGAATTTAGAAGGAGCCCAAGGGGTGCTGTGGTGATAAGAGAATGGCAATAAAAGATATTATCTCGCTATTGGTGTTAGCAGGTATTTGGGGCGGGTCGTTTATCTTTATGCGCGTGGCCGCGCCAGAATTTGGCATTTATGTATTAGTGGCCATTCGAACGTTACTGGCAACGGCAGTGCTACTTCCCCTTTTGATGTTACGTGGTTCGGTGAAAGAGATTAAACATCACTGGCTGGCCATTGCCTTAGTAGGTATGGCGAACACGGCCATCCCCTTTGTGTTGTTCAATTACAGCAGTCTGCACCTAGAAGCCGGTGTAAACGCGATTTTAAACGCCACCGCGCCCATGTTCGGCGCTATTGTGGCATGGCTATGGCTTGATGACAGGCTCAGTAAGTCTGCTGTAGCTGGGCTTTTTGTGGGCTTCTTAGGCGTAACAGTGATTAGTCAGCAGAAGTTAGGAGAGGGAGCCGTAAGCTTTCTGCCTATTCTCACTGCGCTGCTTGCCACAACGGGGTATGGTATTGCTGCGTGTATGATGAAAAAGTGGCTGCAAGGGGTTAAACCTTTGGTTGTAGCAACAGGTAGTCAGGCTATGGCCAGCGTTATGTTGGCGCCGTTCGCGCTAGCCACTTTGCCCGATACTATGCCAAGCGCCAATGCGTGGGTCAACGCGGTAGCACTGGCCGTTGGCGGAACGGGAATCGCGTATATTCTGTACTTCAAGCTCATCGCCGATATAGGCCCAGCCAAAGCCATTACGGTGGCTTATTTGGTCCCGCTGTTTGGTATTATTTGGGGCGTACTATTTCTGCAAGAGCACTTGTCAATACAAACGATAGTTGGCGGCTTAATGATTCTATTTGGCGTGGCGTTAACCACAGGCGTTCTCAAACGAAAACGCCTTAAAGTTAAACCTGCTTGAGGGCTAGTCGATTAACTGCATTCTAACTAGGTTGCTGCCGTCGCGCTTTGCTTGGTAAAGCGCGTCTTCAGCATGGGCAGTCACCTCATGCATCGCTCTTGGCGAAGCCGTATATGAAATACCAATTGAGGCGGTAATCACCACATCTGGCAATTCTTGTAAAGGTGGTAGGGTGGCAATGCCATGGCGAAGGTTGTGTGCTATATCAAAAGCAACGTGAGGCCCCGTGTGTGGCAACAGAATAATGAACTCCGCGCTGCTCCACCTGCCTAACACGTCCTGCTCTCGCATCTGTTCAGCCAAGTAAGCCACAATTTTATCTAAAATATCATCACCAGCATTGCGCCCATGTGCATCAACGATATCGCTAAACTCATCCACGCTTATCAACATCACGCTTAATGACTTATGCTCAGCTAACAAGCTTTTATAAATAAGCTGCAGATTGTCTTTCTCTGGCAGTCGGTTGCTGTGGCGCACTACTAAGTCTGGCTGCATGTCTTTTCTAAAATAATAAAGTAAATTGTAGATGAGCAAGAACAGCGAGAAAACAACAACTAATAATGTGACTACACTGAAAATAAAGGCTTGAGAAATTTCAGCCTGACGGTCTTCCAAGGGACTTAAAAGAAACACTGTCCACCCAAATTGATTGAGTTTCACCTCGGCGATGAGGAAATCTTTCTGGTCGATAGTAACCAGCTTATTGTTCAGTGCCTGTTCGTTTTGAATAGCTAACGGAAGGCTGGCATACCAAGGTAATTCAGATAAATTGGTAAAGTCTGAATACGAAGCAATAAGGCTGGGATCAGAGGACAACATGATATCTCCCTCACCATCGACAAATAAAAAGTCGTATCCGTACTCTTGCTTGTAAGTATCAAAAATTTCGATGAAGCTGCGCAGGCTTTTGCCTACACCAAAAAAGCCTAAGAATCGCCCGTCTTCATCGTGAATTTTAATATCAATATAGAAATGCGTGTCTTCCCACTTACCTATATCTGCAACAGCATCGGCGGGGTAGTCACGATATTTGAAGTACCAGCTAACTTCACCTTCTATTAAGTTGATGATGCTGCCGTCGGAGTTGTATTGCTTTCTATCCGCTTCACTGGCAATGAAAAACGACAAACCAAACTCATTTTCCAGACGTTCGAGGGTTTTGAAGACCGCTTGCTGGTCTATGGTTTCGCCGTCTAGCAAGTCTACGAGTTCAGTGGAATGACCTAACGCTTCTGAAATGTGTAATGGTTTTAGCAGTTGCTCTACAATCAGTGATATTGCAGGCGAAAGTGACTGTTGTTGCGCGCGACTTTGCTCGGCAACAATTTTTGAAATACTGAAGTGAACAAGCGTTACGATTGCGATAACCACTACCGCAAATAACACTAATATACTTCTATGTAGTGTACGAAATGTGTTCACAGACTGCGCATGCTCCCTTGCCTGACTGAATCTAACTCAAGTTGCAAGTATACCTGTTGCAAATATGAACTACTAGGTGGTTCACCTTAACTTTATACTAAATAACAAGGTGAAGATCGCAGTACAACACCATAAGGGCCACGTTAGTTGTAAATCAGTCGCTGACAACGTGTTGGGGCTTGGTTACACTAGGCGTCGATTTTCATTCTCTTTGCGAAATAAAGGAATTATATGGCTTTTTCAGTGGTTGTTTTAGCGGCGGGTAAAGGTACCCGTATGAAGTCTTCGTTACCTAAGGTATTACATAAAGTGGGCGGTGTACCTATGGTGCAGCGAATCATTAATACCGTGAGATCGCTTGGCGCTGACAACATTCATTTAGTGTACGGTCACGGAGGCGACCAGCTAAAAGCAACGGTAGTTGAAGAGAACCTAAACTGGTGCTTGCAGGCCGAACAGTTAGGCACAGGTCACGCGGTACAACAGGCTGCGCCACATATTAATGATGACGAAGACGTATTGATTCTGGTAGGCGATGCGCCACTTATTCGCGAAGACACCTTAAGTGCACTAAAAGCGGTAAAAGAAAGCTGCGATTTAGCGTTGCTTACGGTGAACCTAGATGACCCAACAGGAATGGGCCGCATTATTCGTGAAAACGATAATATTACCGCTATTGTCGAGCATAAAGATGCCACAGAGGCGCAGCGCGCCATTAAAGAAATTAATACCGGCATGATGATGATGTCCGGTGCGGACCTTAAGCGCTGGTTGGGCGAATTAAGTAATGATAATGCACAAGGTGAGTACTATCTTACTGACGTTATTGCTATGGCTGCATCTGAAGGTAAACGCATTCAGTCTGCTCAGCCTCAATCTGCAGTTGAAGTGGAAGGGGTTAATAACCGATTACAACTTGCTAATTTGGAACGCGCCCTTCAAAACCGTCAAGCTGACGAGCTAATGACAAATGGTGTAACGTTACTCGACCCTTCGCGATTCGACTTACGCGGTACCCTTCAAACAGGTAACGATGTGATTATCGACGTAAATGTGATTGTTGAAGGAGACGTTACCCTTGGCAATAACGTAGAGATTGGCGCTAACTGTATTTTACGTAACTGTACAATTGCCGACAATGCGGTTATCGAAGCCAATTCAATTATTGAAGAAGCCCGTGTAGGCGAAGCGTGTACAGTAGGCCCATACGCAAGACTTCGCCCGGGCGCGGTAATGCAGAAAAATGCCAAAGTGGGCAACTTTGTAGAAATGAAAAAAGCGGTATTAGGTGAAGGTGCAAAAGCCAACCATCTAACTTATTTAGGTGATGCAGAAGTTGGCGCTAAAGCCAATATCGGTGCAGGTACGATTACGTGCAATTACGACGGCGTGAACAAATCCAAAACAGTGATAGGTGAAAATGCCTTCATTGGCTCTAACTCATCGCTTGTTGCGCCGGTAAATATAGGTAAAGGTGCCACAGTCGGTGCGGGTTCTGTCATCACCTCTACGGTAGATGAAGCCGCTCTTGCGGTTGCCCGTGGTAAACAGCGCAATATTCCAAACTGGCCACGACCTACCAAAAAATAAGACACGTTGTCGTATCCACACAGAGTATTAGCTAATTAAGGGTTCGGGCTAGCAAACACGGTTTGTGCGTTGCTGGCCCTAATACCGTCATACACACCACTATCACGGGTGCCGCGTTAAGGTGCTGCCCCCTTCTAATAATGAACCTTCTTCGTTTCTCATCATCTTTTATAACTGATAGTGTGTATTTACTTACTTCAAAATAATCTTTATACAAGGAGCTGTAATGATATCTACATTACTCGTTGGTTTTGGATTTTCAGCCACCACTTTCCATTTACCGTTCCTCAACTATCTGCCGCAGTTCTCAGTCGATGTGGTTATTTCCTCAAAGCCCGACACGGTAAAAGCGCTTTTGCCTCATGCAGAAGTGTATAGTTCACTAGAAGAAGCGCTTAAAATTCACGATGTAGATTTGGTGGTCATTACCACTCCGAATCACCTGCATGCACCGCAGGCTGAGCTTGCACTTGTCCATAACTGTCATGTGTTAGTCGAAAAGCCTTTCACATTAAGTAGCAGTGACGCTGAAGCGTTAGTCGCTCTTGCAAAAACAAAAGAAAAACAGCTTTGCGTTTATCACAATAGGCGCTTTGACGGTGACTTTCTTACCATTAAGCAGTTAATTCACGATGGTAAGCTTGGTGACATTAAACGGTTGGAGAGTCGGTTTGACCGATTTCGCCCGATGCCTCGCGACAGATGGCGTGAAAATGCAGGGCCGGGCAGCGGGATCTTTTGGGATTTAGGCCCGCACCTTATAGATCAAGCATTACAGCTTTTCGGCGAGCCTGAAAAAGTGTCGGCCAATATTTTAGCATTGCGCGAAAACGGGCAGTCAGACGACACGTTTGACATAACGCTTCACTACAGCGATAAAGTCGTAAAGCTTGGCAGCTCAGCTTTTCAGGCTGGCGCAACCCTGCGTTACGACTTGCAAGGCACAAAAGGCAGCTTTCGAAAATTCTATTTAGACCCCCAAGAAGATCAGCTCCGTGCAGGGTTGTCTTTTGATGATGAAAACTGGGCGAAAACAAAAGAAGAACAGCATGGTGTTCTTGTCGTTGCAAACCACAGCGGCGCGCTAGAGGAAGAAACCATTGAAACTTTCAAAGGTGAATACCTGACGTTCTTTAACCGTCTTGCCCATGCTATTGAAGACGGTAACTTTTCGCCTGCCGACGCCAGCACGGTGATCCCTGTTATTAAGATCATTGAATTAGCAATGAACGCCAATGAGCAAAATAAAGCGTTGCCGTTTAATTAAACAATTCTCTTGATCGAAGTTTCAATTTAACTTACGATGCTTTCACTTTAAAACTCATAACTTTCGTTTTGAAAGTTATGAGTAATATTGCGGTTAGTTTTTATCGTTGGGTTACGTGCCTGTTTAAATACTTGATAAGCAGCCCGCAAAAGCATCGAGGTATCGTTGAAAAGTAGCAAACCAGTTGAGCAGCGCCGCCAGCAAATTGTGGCGTGGGTGAAAAAGCAAGGTCAATCTCAAGTTGAAGATTTGGCCGTGCGTTTTGCTACCTCTGAAGTCACCATCAGAAAAGACCTTGCAGCACTTTCACAGCAAGGCTTGCTCATTCGTCAGTTTGGTGGCGCAGTGCCTGTACCAGCTACTGCCTCTCATTCTGACACTGCTCAACCTAGTATCAACGAAGCCAATGCAAATCACGCTATCAGCCCGGCAATAAATGCCATAGGAAAGTGCGCAGCAAGCTTGATTAAGCCGGGGAGCAAGTTAGTGATAGATTGCGGCTCTACTACTGCATCAGTTTTGCCCCACCTAGCGCAAGTCGACGATTTAGTGGTCATGACCAACACCCTGTCGACGGCCAATTATCTTACCCAAAGCGAGAAAGAACCCACCGTATTAATGGTAGGTGGCACGTGGGATACGCAGTCACAGTCATTTCAGGGCGCCATGGCCGAACAGCTGGTGAGCGCCTATAGTTTTGATATTGCGTTCATTGGCGCAGCGGGTATAGACGTAAACCGAGGCACCACTACTTTTAACGAGCTTATTGGCGTGACGCGAGCTATGGCAGCGGCGGCCGGTAAGGTTGTGGTATTAGCCAGTTCAAAAAAACTAACGCACAAAATGCCGAATCTTGAACTGAGCTGGAAAAGCATTTCTGTTTTGATCACTGATGAAGGCATTAGCGATGAAGACAAACTTAATATTGAAAATCAGGGCGTGACAGTCATCGTTGCCGTGCCCGCTGGAGAGTAATTATGTGTGGAATTGTTGGCGCTGTTGCCGAACGTAATGTCGTTGAGATCCTTCTTGAAGGACTAAAAAGGCTGGAGTATCGCGGCTACGATTCAGCCGGTGTAGCTTTACTTAAAAACGACGGCACGCTCACCCGTATTCGCCGCACGGGCAAAGTGCAAGAGTTAGCCGATGCCGTTGCAGAAGGCGAAGCCTTGGGAACTACAGGTATTGCACATACCCGTTGGGCAACTCACGGCGGTGTGACAGAAGCGAACGCTCACCCTCATTTCTCAACCGAGCGCGTAGCCGTGGTTCACAACGGTATTATTGAAAACTACGTGAACTTAAAAGGGCAGCTTAAAGAGCAAGGCTACACCTTTACCAGCGACACCGATACCGAGACCATTGCGCACACCGTGCATGAAGAGCTTAAGTCGGGCAAAGCCCTGCTTGATGCAGTACAAAGCGCGGTAAAAACTTTTCACGGTGCTTATGGCACAGTGATTATGGATAAAGAAGATCCAAGTCGCGTGGTGGTAGCGCGTTCAGGCAGCCCGCTCGTTATTGGTTTAGGGCTTGGCGAAAACTTTATTGCGTCAGACCAAATGGCGCTATTGCCGGTTACCCGCCGCTTTATCTTTTTAGAAGAGGGTGATGTAGCCGAAATTACCCGTCGCGACGTAAAGATTTTCGATAAAGACGGCAATGCTGTTGAGCGTGAAGTGGTTGAGTCAAACGTAGAACATGACGCTGGTGACAAAGCGGGTTACCGCCACTATATGCTTAAGGAAATTCACGAGCAGCCAACGGTAGTGCGCAACGCCTTAAAAGATCGTATTGATGAAAACGGCCTTACCGCGGATGTATTCGGCAAAGGCGCTGATGAGATTTTCAAAAAGGTAAAGCACGTACAAATTATTGCCTGTGGTACAAGTTATCACGCAGGGATGACCGCTCGCTATTGGTTAGAGCAATACGCTAATGTGTCGTGTAACGTGGAAATTGCCTCTGAGTTTCGCTACCGCAAGTCTGTAGTGCATCCAAATAGCTTGCTTATCACCATTTCTCAATCGGGCGAGACTGCCGATACGTTAGCCGCACTGCGCTTGGCGAAAGAGCTTGGTTATATGTCGAGCCTCACCATTTGCAACGTACAAGGCTCGTCGCTGGTTCGCGAATCTGACCTTGCTTTTATGACCCGCGCGGGTGCGGAAATAGGCGTTGCGTCTACCAAAGCCTTTACCACACAGCTTGCTGCTTTCTTAATGCTGACACTGGCGTTAGGCAAAGAGAATGGGATGTCAGATACCGATACCAACGCCATTGTTTCAGCGCTTCACAGCCTGCCGGCGAAGCTAGAAGAAACACTGGCAATTACTGGCGGTATTGAAGATTTAGCCGAAGAATTTGCTGATAAAAATCACAGCTTGTTCTTAGGTCGTGGTGACCAATACCCCATTGCGATGGAAGGCGCGCTTAAGCTTAAAGAAATTTCTTACATTCACGCAGAAGCTTATGCCTCAGGTGAGTTGAAACACGGCCCGCTTGCGCTTATCGACGATGAAATGCCGGTTATTGTGGTGGCGCCGAACAACGAATTACTAGAAAAGCTTAAATCTAACGTTGAAGAAGTGCGCGCCCGCGGCGGCATCATGTATGTATTTGCTGATAAAGATGCAGCCTTTGCAGGTGATGAAACCATGCGTGTTATCGATGTGCCACACTGCGAGGCGCCAATAGCACCTATCATCTACACCTTGCCGCTACAATTATTGAGTTACTACGTAGCGTTAATTAAAGGTACGGATGTTGACCAACCACGTAACTTGGCGAAGTCGGTTACGGTGGAATAACTCAACGCTATTAAAGCAACTCTATTTGCTTAAAAACAAAGCCTGCGAATGACAAAATCGCAGGCTTTTTCGTGTATTGATTGCGGTCTCTGAGAGAAAGTAAAACGGCATGGTGCCTACACACCTCTTTATTGTTCGCCACTTCATCGACAAACCCTACCCGCCCGTCTTACATAACTAAAACAACCGTTGTAAAACGGACGACACGTTCATACTTATAAGTCATTACCAATTTTCCACATTGCGAGGCAACATGGCTATACCCTATTCATTGCTAGACTTAGCGCCAATATCTGAAGGGTTTGGCGTTAAAGACGCGCTAAACAACTCGAAGCTGATGGCAGTTGAAGCTGAGCGCAGTGGCTACGAGCGTGTATGGTTGGCCGAGCATCACGGCATGCACGGCGTGGCGAGTTCGGCTACCTCTGTCGTGCTAGCCCACATTGGCAATGCTACCTCTAGCATCAAGATTGGTGCAGGTGGCATTATGCTGCCTAACCATGCACCTTTGGTAATTGCAGAGCAATTTGGCACCTTAGCGGAGTTGTTTCCTGGGCGTGTAGAGTTAGGTCTTGGCCGCGCTCCCGGCACGGATATGGCCACTGCAAGGGCACTTCGTCGTAATTTACAAAGCGATGTGGATAATTATCCTCAAGACATTCAAGAGCTACAGCACTATCTTGGCACACCACAAGACAGTCAGCCAATTGTGGCCGTACCAGGGGCTGATACCCACGTACCGCTATGGCTGCTAGGTTCTAGCCTTTACAGTGCGCAAGTAGCGGCGAAGATGGGCTTGCCTTATTCGTTTGCCTCCCATTTTGCGCCCGATGCGCTATTCGATGCACTGCATGTCTACCGCAATATGTTTAAGCCTTCATCGCAATTGTCAGCACCACAAGCCATGGCAGGTGTCATGGTGGTGATTGCAGAGACTGATGAAGAAGCTGAGCTTTTATTTACTTCGGTAAAGCAGCAGTTTATGAATATGCGCCGGGGCTTAAACAAGCCCTTTGCCAAGCCGATGGCAGACTTTGATAACTATTGCACTGCATCAGATGAAGCAATGCTAGCTAACGTACTTAGGTACGCCTTGGTGGGGTCGAAGGAGACGGTGAAGGAAAAGCTCAACGACTTCGTAGAGGCGACACAAATTGATGAGATTATTGTTTCTATGCCAATTTACGACATAGATGCTCGTTTGTTCAGTGTTAAGGCGTTTGCGGACATCGCTACCTAATTCACGGACCGTTATTACCAGTTCTCGCTCGTTGGTTATAACTTCTCCTATGCATAACCGTCGAATAACTTTATGATACGACTTTAGTCGCGTTTTTCAGTTGTTTGTTTAAGGTTAGCAATCATGACAAAGGTCAGCGTTTCCTTGTTGTTTACGTTCTTTTCTCTCGTGTTAAGTGCAAGGGCTGCATGGGCGAGCGAGACGATTGACCTTGTTATAATAGAAACCCTACCTGTCCCCATTGTTACCGAATCGCGTGTGGAATTCGAAAAAGAATTAGCGCGTATCATGCCAGACCATGAACTCAATATAACGATATACAACGCCGAAGGTTCAGAAATTCGAGCAAAAGCTATCCTAAAAGAACTGGCGGATAAGCCGGCACCCGATCTTATTGTTTCGGCAGCTACACTTGCTACTCGTGCGTTAAATGCGTCAGATGACTTTCTTGATGTGCCAAAACTATTCATGGTTGTTTCGGCGCCGGTGGAAGAGGGCATAGTGCCGGCGATTGGCGCAATCAGTAAGCGCAATATGACGGGTGAGTCCCATGTGCTAGATGCAAAAGTAAAGCTTGATATGTTGGAAGGTGTGCTAAAAGCATCTAAACCGGATGCACCGCTGACTATCGGGTTAGTACATTCTACCTACCCATCTTCAAGTAATTTGGTTAATCAACTGCTTACGATAGACGGTCAATATAAAAACATTAACTTGGTGCCCATCAGTACCCCATATTTAGAGGGTGATGCAGGGCTTCTAGAAATGACGGATAGAATTACTGATATTTTACAGGAAAAAGCGATTGAGCTGGATGGTTACTGGCTTTCTTCAGGTCCACTGGCCGTAGCCTCCAATTTGGTGAAAAAAGTAAAAAAAGAAACCGGGTTACTCCCTTTGTTCGCAGAAAGTATTGCAGCGGTTAAAGAGGGTGCGCTAATTGGCGTGGTTTCAGAGCCAAGCAGCATAGGAAAGTCAGCGGCAAGAAAAGCGAAACTGATATTAGAAAAAAAATCGGCGATGGAGATTCCGGTGGTGAAAATGGACACCTACTCAGTAGCCGTAAATGTCTCTACGGCAATTCAGCTGCAATTGCCCATCCCCTCAAGCTATTTAAAGCTTTCCAAAGAACATGTGTATCAATAAGGCCTAGTTAGAAGTAAGTATGCGTATTAAATCGAAACTATTGATTATTTACATTCCAATTTTGTTAATTGGAATGGCACTTACAGGGTATTGGGCCTACTTAACGGCGTACGACTCGGTAAGAGAAAGAGAGTATCAGCTGCTTACTCAAACGCTCTCGTTAAACGTACTTGAAATCATTGATGAGCGCCGTGACTTGCTTATTGAATCTGGCTTAGAGAACGTGCCGGTATTTAGGGATGCCTATCAAAAAGAGGTATTTGAAGAATTAAAGTCACTTCATCAAACCACTGATAGACACTTCGCAATAACCGATAAAAGCACTGAAACGGTAATTTTTAGCACCATGACGCGCCCGTTGGTGCTTGATGTTGAAAACGCCAATAAGGCTACCATTGCAAATCGCAGCGTGGCGTTCGGAGAGTCTAACGTCAACGATGCTGACGTGCTGTTTGCCTGCGCTGAATTCGCGCCCTGGAATTGGAAAGTTACGATTTTACAGCCGGCCGATTCGCTTCAATCTTCTTTGTCTACCATCGCGTCGCTCACCTCTTTAGTTACGTTGTTTGCGGTGGTTATTGTCAGCCTTTTAATGGGCAAAGTGACGCAAGTCTTTGTGGTATCTCCCATCGAGAAAATTAAATCTGCTGCAAGTCGAATTGCTTTAGATCATAAGAAGGTCAATATTGACCTACAGCAAAATGACGAGTTAGGTCGCCTTGCTAGAGACGTAGAAGCGATGTCTGGTGAGATTGAGCAGTATGTTGCACAAGCGCAGCAAGCTAACCGCGCGAAGACCGATTTTCTTGCGGTAATGAGTCATGAAATACGTACGCCACTTAATGGAATACAAGGGCTTGCAACACTGCTTCTTGATACCCCTTTAACAGAAAAGCAGCATCAATATGCAAGTGACCTCAAGTCATCAGCCTCAATACTTGCTACGGTAATTAACGATGTGCTGGACTTGTCTAAAATTGAATCGGGTATGTCAGAGATAGATGTTACTGAGTTTGCTCTTGATAATATGCTCCGCGATTTGATTACACTATTAGGTACCAATGCAAGCGCTAATAATACAAGGCTTGTTTATACCAGCAAAAATATGGACTCGGTGGCGGTAACCAGTGACATCACGAAGCTTCGCCAAATCATTATTAACTTAGTGAGTAACGCGATTAAGTTTACTCACAAAGGTACGGTAAGTATCTCTGCCAAACTAAAAAAACCGTCCACAGAAGAGGTGTGCGAAAACCGTTTGGTGGTTGCCGTCAAAGACACGGGTATTGGTATTGAACCAGACCGCTTAGAGCATATTTTCGATAAATTTACGCAATCAGACTCTTCAATAACCCGCGAATATGGCGGGACCGGGCTTGGGCTTGCCATTGCAAGACAGCTAGCACAGCTGTTAGGTGGTGATATTAAGGTCGTTAGTAAAGTTGGCGAAGGGTCGTGCTTTACGGTTACCGCAAATGTACAGTCTCGATTGAAGGTTGAATCTTCTACGCATTTAGATGAAGGGCGTGATGTACAAGGTGCTAGCGTACCAGCGGGGCTAAAAGTTTTGTTAGCAGAAGACAACGCAATTAACGCTGTTGTAGCTCAAGCCCTTTTAGAGCAGCTTCAGTGTGACGTTGAGCATGTTGATAATGGGTTGAAAGCCACCGCGCGCGTTGAAGAGGGCGGCATAGATGTGGTCTTTATGGATGTGCATATGCCGGTTATGGACGGTATAGAGGCCACTAAGCGCATTCGAAAGCTTGACGGTACACTTGGCCAGATCCCGGTGATTGGGCTTACCGCAGAAGCCTTCAAAGAGCGTCATATCGCATTTAAAGAAGCGGGTATGGACGATATTGTAACGAAACCTGTGACTATTGAAGCGTTACAAGAAAGTCTATTGAAACTGGCGATTGGGCAAGAAGTTACTGATAATAGTTAAGGTTATGCAAGCGTAAACCAAATAAGCCAATGGGCTTACGTTCAATTTTAACTTTGTTGCTTAGGGTGGCATGTGCAGATAAATAGACCAAGTGAGTTAAAGCGCCTGCGTATCGCGCTAATTATTGGTGCTGTGCTTATCGTTGTTTTCATGACAGCCGATCTCATGCTGCTGCCTAGTACTATGTACGAGCTGTACATATTCGACCGCTTATTACTTCAACTCCCTATTGTATTTGCGGTGGTGGTGGCCTCTTATTGGCGTAAGTTTATTCAGCACAGAGCATACGTATTTGCGGGCTTACTCGCGGCCCTCACCTATAGCAACTATTGGCTTATCTTTGTGTGCTGGCAAGAGCACAGCTTCATTTTCCCTTACGAGGGTACAATTTTATATGCCTTCTTCTGTGTTTTTGCCCTTGGCATTCCTTTCAAACTAGCAGTCTCGGTAAACGTAATTAACATTTTAGGTTTTTTGGGGTTAATGTGGATTACGCCTGTTTATGGTGATCGAGTGCCCATCTCTGCAGCCTTTGTTGCGGGCTCTTTGTTTATCTGCGTGTATGCCAGATATCGGTTAGACCGCAGTGTACACCTGCTTAAAGAGACGAACGAGAGACTGCTTAAACTGAGTAAGTTTGACCCACTTTCTGATTTATTGAACCGCCGAGCGCTGCGCGAGCAAAGCGAAAAGCTTGTGGCACTCAGTCAACGTCACAAGGTGTCGATGGCGGTAATGATGCTCGATCTAGATGACTTTAAAAAGTACAACGACAGTTTTGGTCACCAGCAAGGTGATGAAGCCATAAAAATACAAGCGCGCATCATGAAACAGGTTTTCAAGCGCGAAACCGATATTTTAGGGCGCTACGGCGGTGAAGAGTTTATTGTGGTACTAAGCGATATAGAAAAATCACAAGCAACAACGCAAGCGAAAGCACTGTTAGATAAGTGGAAAGAAACGGCAATAGAACATGCGCAAGGCGCTAAGCACCCGCTAATGAGTTGCTCCATTGGGGTTGTATTCGCCGAATCGGTCACTGATGTTTCAATTGACTGGTTAATTGATGAGGCCGACAAAGCACTGTACGAGGCCAAAGCAAACGGCAAGGCCCAGTTCGTAATCACTCAAGTTTGAAGTGTAGTGATGAAACGTTAAATAATGGCATGTAGCGCGCATCGCGATGCAATGCGCGCTATATCTTATGCTTAGCCTTTATAGCTTAACAATCATTTTTCCGGTGTTCTTACCTTCGAAAAGCATATTTAACCCTTTCTCTGCATTATCGAGGCCTTCGATAGTATGTGCACGGTATTTAATTTTGCCTTGCTGCACATAAGGCGTCAGTTTTTCTAGGATCTTTGGAATTTCACCCCAGTGATCAGGCATAGCGAAGCCGCGAATATTAATACGTTTTTTAATTAATGGTATCCAGTTCGGGCCTGGTGACGGGTTGTCCGCCTGGTAGTCGGCAATCATTCCGCACACTACAATCCGTCCATGCGTATTCATTCTATTGACGATGTGATGTTGAATGGGGCCGCCGGTATTTTCGAAAAACACATCGATTTTGTCTGGCGTAAGCTCAGTGAGCTTTTCTTCTAAATCATCGGTCTTGTAATTGATTGCACCGTCAAATCCAAGCTCGTTGACAATCCAGTCTGCTTTCTCCTCGCTACCTACAACGCCAATAACACGTAACCCGTCAGCCTTCGCAAGCTGGCCTACCATTGAACCTACAGAGCCCGCAGCGCCGGTTACGATGAGTGTTTCGCCTTCCTTTGGTTCACCAAAGTTATAAAGTCCAGTGGTGGCGGTTAAACCCGGCAGAGCGAAGACACAGAGCGCCATTTCCTCTGTTACCCCGTCCTGAAGCTTATTAAATCCAGAGCCGTCACTAAGCACATATTCGCTCCAGCCGGTCATGCCCATTACTTTATCGCCAACCGAGAAGTCAGGGTTCTTAGATTCAACGACTTCACCAACCCCACTTGAGCGCATTACATCGCCAAGTTCTACCGGAGGAATATAGCTTTCTCTGTCTTCACTCATCCAGCCAAGCATTGCTGGGTCTAACGACATATGGGTCTGCTTAATAAGAATCTGGCCGTCTTTTGGTGTAGGGACTTCTAACTCTTTGGTTTCAAAGAGGTGAGGGCCAATTTTCCTATCGTGGGGGCGTTGAACCAGCGTAATCGCTTTGTAAGTTGACATTGTATCCTCCAGTAACACGTTAAACATTGTTTGCCTTCTTGGCACTTTAGATAGCGAGGCCACCTGTTATGGCACAGCTATCTGCTTATAAAAGTGTGGGGCTGATGGTTATAAACTCAACCGTATATAGACCTACTTTATAAATTTGAGTGAAACAGCATAGTAGTACCAATAGATACTAGTTATAGATTATTAAAATGAAATTAACATTTTTGTTATCTCAAGTTAACCTGAGGTTATCAATTGTGCTTATAAAATCGTCGAAGTTGTAGCTAAAATTGTAAAAAATGCGATAAAAGTGCGTAAATAGCGTTTACTTGCATTGAACAAAAGTACTCATATCCGTAAAATGCCCGCTGCAATTTTCCCCTATTACAATGAGTATCTTATGAAGCAACAGTTTTCTTTACGTGCCTCAGTTTGCTTAGCGCTTGCTACTTTAGCCTCTTCTTCTGCGCTGGCAGCTGGTTTCCAAGTTAATGAACACAGTGCAAATGGCCTTGGCCGCGCAATGGCGGGTCAAGCAGCTAAACCAGAGAACGCCTCTATCTTAGCAACTAACCCAGCAGCAATTGGTGTATTTAAAGAAGCTGAGTTCAGTGCATCAGTAAGCTTTATCGACCCTAATGTAGACATCAATGGTGCGGTTACTTACAACCTTGGCGACACTCCAGTTGGTGGCGCGGCCGCACAAGAAGACGATATTGCCGATACAGCCTTTGTACCTGGTTTCTTCTATGTGTCACCTATTAACGATGAAGTTTCTGCTGGTGTTGGTGTATTCACTACATACGGCCTTCGTTCAGACTATTCAGACGACTTTGGTGCACTTCACTTTGCGGATACTGCTGAAGTTAAAACCGTTACGTTAAACCCGGCTGTTTCTTACAAAGTAAACAAACAGCTTATGATTGGTTTTGGCTTGAACATCACTTATGCAGAAGCTGAGATTGGCTCTGGTGTATCAAACACGCTAGCGGGTACTGTGGCAGGCCTTGCGCCAACGGCTGAAGCTCTAGGTATCACCTTACCTACCCTTACTACTGGAAACTCGTTGTTTAGCATGGAAGGCGACGACTGGGGTTATGGTTGGAACGCGGGTATTTTCTGGCAGCCAACTGAAATGACAAATATCGCGCTTTCACACCGTGCAGAAACCAAACTGGAACTAGACGGTGCGGTTTCATCTGAAACGCCGGTATTCCCAATAAATCTTAATCAGCCTGGTAGCCTTGATTTAAATCTTGCTGCTATTACAGAACTTGCTGTTGATCAAAAGATTGATGACCAGTGGTCTGTTCAAGCAAGTGTTACTTTCACCGACTGGAGCACTTTCGAAAAGCTAGAAGCTAACCTTGAAGACGGTGTAGACTTCCTTATTAAAGAGGAAAACTTCGATGATTCTTGGCGCGCGTCTATTGGTGTAACTTACATCTTAAATGATGAAATTACCTTGCGTGCGGGCTATGCTTATGACGACGGTGTGGTATCGGTTGAGAACCGCTCACTTAGTATCCCTGATACTGACCGTCACTGGGTTTCTGGCGGTATGACTTATACCGTAAGTGAAGATACGTCAGTTGACCTTGCGTATGTATTTATTGATGGCCGCGAAGCAGATATTAATAAAGACAGAACCATCATTCGCGATGTACTGCCTGAAACTGACTTTACTACCAACTTTACCGGTACTCAGTCAGCTACTGCACACATTCTAAGTGTTCAGCTTAATACGCGCTTCTAATTAGCCGTTAGGGTAGAGCACCTGAAGTACAATAGAAAAATGGCAGCGTTTAACGCTGCCATTTTTGTTTCCGTGTTGTGTTGTCCACCGCAGGCAATGAGAACTCGTTGACCCTTTTTAGCAGGTCTATATTTGGGCGAATAAATCTTGCAAGCAAGTGATTGCTGCACTGATTTTGGCGGGTACCAACTCTCGCTTAGGGGTAACCGCATAAACGGTATAGTCAGGCAATTCCCATTCTGTGAAAAGCTGCTTCATTTCACCTGATTTGAGTAAGTGTCTTACTTCCGGTTCTGGTAATATCGCGTAACCTACCCCGTCTTGCGTTAGCTTAATCAGTGTCTGCATCGAGTTTACGTCTATACGCTGGGTATCCAATTCATATTCACCTTCGCTATCATGTTGCATAACATAATCTTCAATATGGCGATGTGTGATATAAGCATGACTATTTAACTGTGCCGGAGAACTCAGGGCTTCATTCGCTAGAGGGTGTCGTGCTGATACGCATAAAATGCGCTTCCAGGTAGCAAGTTCTAAACTGCTGAAGTTAGTATCTGAAACAGGCGCAAAGCAGAGAACTAAGTCTGCACTCGAAGCAATAATATCTTTCGGTTCGTCGGTTACCGTAAGTGAGATAGTAATTTTGGGAAACTCTTCACATAGCTTTTTAAGCGGCTCACTGAGTAAACCGCCGCCAAACCCTTCAGGGGCAATGATATTTATCTTACCGGTAGGGTCATCTTGCAAACTTTCTATTTTTTGCTGTGCTAGCTCTGCGGTTTCCAGCATTTGTTTACTGGTTTCGTAATAGATGCGTCCTGCTTCTGTTAAGCTCAAGCTTCGCGTATTTCGATTGAAAAGGCTAAGACCGATGTCGTGCTCTAGCTTTCTCAGCTGTTGGCTAATCGCAGACACTGTCATGTGAAGTTCTCGGGCTGCGACACTCATGCTTCCACTGTCTGTAACCGAAATAAAAACCTGTAGGGAGCGAAGTAATTTAGTATTCATGGCGCTAGTTTAATCCTTTCTATTGGCCGCAGTATCGTTCCCTTCTATTAGTAACAAATTAGCAGCCTAAATAGATGAATTCTACCGTATTTTCACGTTGACCGGCGTTTTTAAGCAGGCGTTTACACAATGCTTACCGTTACTTTTTGTGCGCCCACAGTACAAATTGCCCGCCTATTAAATTATTAACCCAGTAGGCCAACACCTGCTATCTAATGGTGCGCACCATATTGATGGTGTTAGTCGCAAGCTTCACCTCTACAAGAAAAACAACAAGCGCACTAATTAGAAACATCATTGCCAGTATAAACAAAACAATAATTGGGGTTTTTAAGTCAACAACCCAAAGTGACCCTGAAAAAAGCGCCATGATAACGGTGCACACCATAAGCCCTGATGCCACGCATAGCCCAATCGCCCAATTGATCACCTTTACCCTGCGCCACAGCACTTTTATCTCTTTTTTGGAGCGATCTACAATGTGTGGGTCTGACAGCGTATGAATTTGTCGCTCCGCTACTCTGACTCGGTCAGATATACGCCCAAGACGAGATGACATCACATTAAGAAAGCCTGCTATACCTGTAAGTAAAAATACAGGCGCTACGGCAAATTCAATAAGTTGTGAAAGGCTAGGTATAAGTGTGTCCAACGGGTCCTCCAGCGAACAAGACTGACTCAAACTGACTTCAGGCTCAATGCATTCCTAGCTTTCCACCACAAGTAGCGGTGTGTAGCGGTTTTTGCATAGGTCATGTCGGTATATTAATGCCAATACAAAGCAAAGTGTAAGCCAATGCTTATAGCAGGTAAACGAAATGATATGTAGCAACTTACATGAGTTTAGCGGTTTTTAACCCATCTAAGTCTCAATTAGCGGTACACTAGTACTTTGAGTTACGACACTTTTTCTTCTGCATAAGGATAGATAATGCGCTTACCCTCTTTGTTTCCTATGTCTTTGTTTACCGCATCGCTTTTAACGACAATGGCAGCTGCACAGGAAGCCAATGAAATAGAGAGAATAGAGACCACATCTTCACGAATTCAAGGCCAGATAACAGCAACGGGCTATGCGGTATCATCTATTTCAGAAGAGACGCTCTCAATGCTTTCTTTTCAGCATATTCAAGAGTCGCTTAATTACATTGCGGGCGCCGGTGTTCAAAGAGGAAATGGACAGGAGTATTTGCCTGCGTTGCGCTCACCGGTTCTCACAGGTGCAGAGGCATGCGGCGGCATACTGGCCGCTGAAGACGGCATACCATTGCGCGCTGCCGGCTTTTGCAACATTAATGAGCTGTTTGAAGCGCATGGCGAGGTTGCAGAGCGTATCGATGTAATTAAAGGCCCTGCGTCTGCGTTGTATGGCTCTAATGCTATCCACGGGGTTATCAACGTGATTACACCAGACACTACGCAAGGCACTGGTCAGTTCGCTTTGGATTACGGCTCATATGGTTTTCACCGCGCTAAACTTCAACAAGGCAAAGACTTTGGCAGCAGTGGCGTGGGTATTGCTGCAAGCTTAACCCGTGACACTGGCTATCGAAATGACGAAGGTGTCGACCAAGAAAAAGTCTCGTTGCGCCACCGTATTGAGTGGGACAGCACGGTGATAACCAGCGGCCTAACCTATACACACTTAGACCAAGAAACGGCAGGTTATATAGAAGGTTTTGAAAGCTATAAAAGTACCGAGCTTGCCAGAAGTAACCCAAACCCCGAAGCGTTTCGCAATGCAAAAAGCTTAAGGATATGGAGTAAGTTCAATACGTCCTTTGATGGTGGACATGGATTATCAATTACCCCTTACCTACGCAATCAAGATATGCGTTTTCGCATGCACTTTCTACCTGGCAAACCCCTTGAAGAAAACGCACAGAAGGGCGTAGGGGTGCTGTCGCAGTTTAATTATATCGTTAACGATTACGTTTCCTTAGATTTAGGCATAGATGCCGAATACACCGAAGGCGAGTTAGTGCAGTCTCAACAAGGCGCTACCGAAGGTTCTGCTTTTTTAGTTGAAACCATACCGTCTGGTAAGCACTACGATTACGATGTAGATGCAGCGTTAATTGCGCCGTTTTTCGCTTTAAACTGGCAACACGAAAAATGGGATGTTTCTTTTGGCGGGCGCTTTGAATCGATGCAATACGACTACACCAACAATATGAACGTAGGGCGTGTGCGAGAAGATGGTACCCAATGTGGTTTTGGCGGTTGTCGTTATTCTCGCCCAGCCGATAGCAGTAACGACTTTGACAGTTTTAGCCCTAAGCTTTCTTTGCGCTATCAGCTGAGCGGGTCTACGCAATTATTTGGCGGCCTTGCGCGGGGTTACCGTGCGCCACAAGCCACTGAATTGTACCGTTTACAGCGGGCTCAAGAAGTAACAGATTTAGATTCAGTCACCGCAGATAATATCGAAGTTGGTATTACAGGTACCACTGACCGGGGCAGCTATACCCTTTCTTTCTATAGCCTTGAAAAAGATAACGTGATTTATAGAGACAGCAATTTTTTTAACGTGAGCAATGGAGAGACGTGGCATAGAGGCGTAGAGCTTTCGTTTAATCAAAAAATTAGCGATGTTTTACGCGTAGACTTCGCCGGTACTTACGCAAGGCATACCTATGAGCACAGCCAAATCACTGGTGAGCTAGATATTAAAGGCAACGATATGGATACCGCGCCCAAGGTGCAGTTAAACACCCGCTCAAACTATGACGTCACAAGGAATATTCAGGCGCAAATAGAATGGCAGCATGTGGCAAGCTACTATACTGACGCTGAAAATTTAAACGAATATGATGGCCATGACTTAGTGCATGCGCGAGTGCGTTTTAACGTTAATAATGACATTACGCTTCACGCGCGTATCAACAACGTATTCGATACCAAGTACGCTGAGCGTGCTGACTTTACTAGTTTTACAGGCCCTCGTTACTTCCCTGGTCGCCCTCGAAACTTCATGCTAAGCGCTACTTTCGCACTGTAATTTAAAATAAGCGCATGTCATGGGTAACTATTAATCTCGAAAATGCAGACTATCGCCGCGATTCGCTTGTAGGGCATTTGCTTCAGGCGTAGTCTGTAGAGGTCAGCGTGGGTGCAGTCATGCCACGTATAGCCCTTCTAGCAGGTGATATACGTGGAATGATTGTTAATAGGTATACCCATGCAAAAAATAGTAATAGTTGGTGGCGGTGCTGGTGGTCTTGAATTAGCCAGTCGCTTAAGCCGCACCCTCGGGAGAAAGAAACAAGCTGAAATTACCCTTGTCGACCGCAGTCGAACCCATATATGGAAGCCCCTACTTCATGAAGTGGCAGCGGGTGTCATAGATAAACATTCAGACGGTGTAGATTACGCTATTCACGCTGCGGCTCATCACTATCGCTTTCAGTTAGGTGAGATGTGTTCCTTAAACGCAGACGCACAAACCATTTCCTTAGCACCATTAGTTGATGAAGAGGGAACCCAGGTTTTGCCCGAGCGGGAAGTTCACTATGACCAGTTAGTATTGGCTATTGGTAGCGTAAGTAATGACTTTGGTACACCGGGGGTGGCAGAGCATTGTTATTTTCTCGACTCGTTGAAGCAGGCAGAACGTTTTCATCGTGCCTTGCTTAACCAGCTTATTCGTATTAACCAACAAGAAGATAAAGACGCAAGATTTGAGGTTGCTATTGTCGGCGCAGGGGCAACCGGCACTGAGCTGGCGGCTCAACTTCACCATGTGGCAAACTTATCTAAAGCTTACGGCATGCCAGAGATGTCGGCGTCCCGTTTAAAAATTACAATTGTTGAAGCAGGTGAACGTATCTTGCCGGCTTTGCCCGAGCGAATAGCGAACTCGGCACGAAAAGCGCTGCACAAGCTCGGTGTAGACATAAAAGAGCAAACCATGGTTGCCGAGGCAGATGCAAAAGGGCTTATTACCAAAGATGGCGGCCGTATTGACGCTGATCTCATGGTGTGGGCCGCTGGGGTTAAAGCGCCAGACTTCATAACACAATTAGACCTTTTTGAAACGAATCGCGCCAATCAAATTCTGGTCGACAAGCAATTGCGAAGTTCTACTAATAAGAATATCTGGGTGTTAGGCGACTGTTGTGGTTTCCAGCAAGAAAACGGTAAATGGGTTCCGCCACGCGCCCAGTCTGCGCACCAAATGGCAGATATTGTGGGGCATAATATAACTGCGTTATTTACCCAAAAAGAGACCAAGGTTTTCACCTATAAAGACTACGGCTCGCTAGTTCATTTGAGCAAGTACAGTACGGTGGGTAGCTTAATGGGGTCGTTATCTAACAGCAGTATGTTTATTGAAGGGCGTCTTGCAAAACTGGTCTATGTTTCGTTATACAACATGCATCAATTTGCAGTACATGGAAAAGTTAAAGGGGCGCTTAAGCTTCTGGTGAAAAAGTTAAGCCAAGCGATTAGCCCAAAACTCAAACTCCACTAATTGCGCATGAGCAGAAAAGCCCCGAGGACGGGGCTTTATTTTAATGTGAGTTTGTAAAAAAAACGCTATTGCTTAACGCCTTCAACATGAAGTTCTAACTCAACGGTTTGTGACGCTGGACCTAGATCATAATCAATACCATAGTCTTTAAGTGCAAGGGTCGTTGTGCCCATAAAGCCTGCGCGGTAACCGCCCCATGGATCTTTACCTTCACCAATTTTTTTCGCTTCAATAGTGATAGGTTTTGTGACGCCATGCAGTGTGAAATCACCCATTACATCCATCATTCCATCGCCTTTATTGACCACTTTTGTACTAACAAACTTAGCTTCTGGGTAGTCATCAGTATTTAAAAAGTCATCGCTTTTTAGGTGTTTATCACGCTCTGCGTGGTTAGAATCGATACTGTCTGTATCAATGGTCACCATGATTTTTGCTGCGGTTGGGGCATTGTCGTCGTAACTAAAGGTGCCTTTAAAATCGTTAAAGCGCCCGGTCAGCCAAGAGTAGCCTAAATGCTGAATTTTGAAGTTGATAGATGCGTGAGCACCTTTGCTATCAATTACATAATCTGCGGCCTGAGCAGTGCCAAGAGACAAAGCTGCAGCCAAGGCAAGTGTTAACTTCTTCATAATTTCTCCTATTTCCTTAAGTATCAACGAAGCCGTAACATCTGCTTCAGTGTGTCGTCTTTGCTTAAAAAGTGATGTTTTAATGCTGCTATGGCATGTATCGCTGATAGAACAATAAGCGACCATGCAATGTAAAAGTGAGCATCCCCCGCTATCACTTCCTGGCTCTCAAATAATTCCCCGAATGCAGGCACAGAAAACCAATTGAATACATCAATAGCTCTGCCATCGGCAGTCGAAATCAAATACCCGCTAATAAACAGTGCAATCATCAGCGTGTATAAAAGTGCGTGTCCAACGTGACTCAGTGTTTTCTCAACAGTATTACCGAACGAGGGTGGACGTGAAGTTGCTGCGCGCGTCATTAATCGAAGCGCAGTGATAGCAAATAACAGTAAGCCAACGCTCTTGTGCCAGTGTGGGGCGGTTTTATACCAATCGCTGTAATAGGTAAGGTCGACCATCCACAACCCTGAAGCAAACATGCCGATAACAATAAACGCACTTACCCAATGAAGAATGACGATACGTCGAGGCCACCTAAAATTCATGTTCGGTCCATTGGTAATAAGTTGCATTAAGTCTATTGCCATTCTTGCCAACTAAAAATCGCATAAAATGAAAGCATTTATTCTTTTTTTTAGAACGATGCATCGGCGAATAAACCTTTAACACTCATTAAGCATTGAAAGCGCTGTCGTTTAGTGGTCGATATGTTGCGCTAAACACCCCTGTTAAACGGGGCAAATGCGCTTATAGTTTAAAAAGGAAGTCACAAATGTGGCGTTTCATTATCAATTTTTTAGTACGCTGAGGTTTACGTATTGCACGCATCACGCGTTTTGTTGGCGTTAATTCTGCCAGCTTTATTTTCATCACTGGTTTCCATCTCCGCTCTAGGAGAAGGGCGGAATGTACGAAATATAGCGGGGCAATCGCCCAGTGAAGCGGCGTTATCTGTGCTTGTTAGTGAATGGGAAAAGTCCGTTCATGAGAGCGCAGATGACGACATAGATGATGGGGTACCTGCTCTTAATACTATCAATGGTATTGAGAAATACCGCTTACTTGCACGGCGTATCGCTAGTTCAAAGCACCATATTAAACAGCGCGCGAATATCATAAGAGGCCCACCTTCTTACGCTTAATCAACAAGAAACCGTTTTATCACTTTTTGATTAGGAGAGAAGGTATGCACGCCTTAAATCTATATAAAACCGAAGCAATTGATACATTGGCATGGCCAGTTGTTGAAAACACCATTACCGTAAATTCATCAGCCATGGCGGTATTTACCGACTTCAAGCAATATTTACCCCACGTGATTGATGCGCGTACTCCGGCGACAAAAGTTGAGTCTATTATGCGGCAGTCTCACGTTCGCATGATGCTGGTGGTTAATAGCCACAACCGATTTATCGGTATAGTCACGAGCCATGATGTCAGTGAACAGCAGATCATAAAGCGTATTAGTGAGCTTAAAGCGACACGCGAAGAGTTAACGGTGCACGACTTTATGCGCCCTAAAACGTCGCTAATGTCTTTTGACTTTACTGAACTGACCCATTCATCGGTAGGCGATGTTATTGAAACATTGAAAGACTATGGACAGCACCATTGCTTGGTGATGGACAGAGACACTCATGAAGTGCGTGGTGTTATCAGTGTAAGTGACATTGCCAGAGAGTTGCGCTTACCCCTAGATATTCAAGGGCGACCAACATTTGCTGAACTTATCACTATCCTCGCCGCTTAATTTTCATTTTTTTTAATACTGAACCATACTTTTACTGCGCATGTTGGGCATGCGCAGTAAAAAGTTTATGCCCACCAGTAACACGGTTACGCCAATCTTTAGCAGAGGTTTACAAGCGTTTTTTAGGTAGCATGCTTATGGCGAATTCATTGTTACTGAATTTGATTGCTTCAAGTTGGTATGCATTTCGCTTTATCTCATATCAACTGTACAACCTTATGCGATGAAGCGAGGCAATACCATGAAGAGATCACTATTTCCTACCAGTGTTGTGACCAAAGCATTTACTTGGGCGTATCAAGAGTTGGGCTTAAATGTTAAACAAGCATCTGAAATACTAGGGATTTCTCCATCATCTCTAGCTCAAACTACCCTGCTAGGTTTTGAAAGCGGAACCACCGAGTACCGAAAGCAGCTCGCGTTCATCCGTATGTATCATTTACTCATTTCATTGTCAGATGGGGACAGTGAGCAAATGAAAGTGTGGTTTAGAAGCTATAATGTCAGCTTTGAGATGTCACCGTGTGATATGTGTAAGCAGTACGATGGAATTGAGTCTGTCGCCGACCAACTTCGCACGCTTAAACAATCTTCACAAGACCGAGAAAGCGCACTTACAGTCGTCGAATTTCCATATAAAGAGCGCGAAACCAGAGCAGGTTCTACCATTCACTAACCCCATAAGCAGGCCGTTTATCGGGCCTTAGCGTCGATAGCACAGATAAAGTCGGCACAAGCCTGTACTTGGGTTACGGGGATCATGTGCCCAGCATTAGGGAGTATCTGATACTCTGCTGCGTCGATAGCGTCCGTCACCGCATTAATGTGCTCACTGGGTTTTAAAATCGTATCTTTTTCGCCATATAAAACGCCTACGGGGCATTGAATTTCGCCATATCTTGTCTGTTGTTTATACAAGCTCCCCTGTGCTGACACCGTATCTCTACTTCCTTCGTAAAAGCTACGCGAATGAAGCGCTAGCAAACCGCCGCCTTCTACAGAGAATGAAGCGGGAACGGACTCGGGGTGGAATATTTGCGCTACCTGTTTACGGCCTAATCTAGCCCTAAGTGGGCTGGCAATAGTTTTTGCTACGCTACTGCGTACAAATTCATTAGGAATGTAAAGCACTGACAAAGGGCCTGCGCCCCCTTTTAATGGTGTAGTAAGTGGGCAAAGTAGTGAAACCGAAGTAATCTTACTTGGCGCATCGATGGCCATTCGCAGGGCAACACCCCCTCCCATTGAATGCCCTGCTACGCTTACACATTCAATTCCTTCCTTGTCCATCCACTCTAAAATCATTTTACTTTGTTGAGCGAAGCTTGCCGACGTCCCCTTATAACGGCTTGAAAACCCGCTACCAGGCCGGTCAATGCTGTAAACCGTATAACGGTCAGCAAGGGTTTTTGCCAATTCGTTAAAGTTGTTACTATTGCCGAGTAAGCCGTGTATAAGCAAAAGAGACGGGCCGCTTCCTTGTTTCTGCCAGTGTATAATTCCGCCGGACACTGGCGTTAGTTTTCCTGCGGGTGTAAATGCAGATTCAATATTGCCATCCATTTTGGCAGTAAACCAAATAAGGCCCGCAAGGATACAAATGAAAACAAGTAGTGCAACAATCATGATGTATGTCCCATAATAGAGTGAAATTTAACCTAGCGGCTAACGCAAAGGGCGTCAAGTCAGCCATAGTGATAGAGCGCGATAACCCCAACAACAGCGGGTTAATGCAAAGCGTGCAAAGACAGCAAAATTTTAGGAACCAAGATGGAATTAAGAATTAGCCGCACTATTGCGATAGATGAGAGCGAAGCTGATCTGCAGGCTATTCGTGCGCAAGGGAGTGGTGGGCAGAATGTCAACAAAGTAAGTAGCGCCATTCATTTGCGGTTTGATATCCATGCCTCTTCTTTGCCCGAAAGATTGAAAGAAAAGCTGCTTCAAGCGAAAGATAAAAGGGTGACTAATGAAGGTGTTTTTGTGTTGAAAGCACAGAATTATCGTACCCAAGAGCAAAACAGAGAGGATGCTTTAGCGCGCTTAGTGGAATGGATAAAAGCAGCGACGATTGAACAAAAACCGCGTATAAAAACTAAGGTAAGCCGTGCGGCAAAAGCACGTCGGGTTGATGTAAAAAAACAACAGGGCGCAAAAAAATCAATGCGTAAGAAAGTGGAATTTTAGTCAAAACTAATCTAAAGTATGAGGCTCAAAAAAGGTCATTTCGCAAGACAACGGAAAATTCTTAAAACAATAAATGAATGTGTCTTGTGTTCATGCTAAATATTGGAACTTAGGGAAGCATACAAAGTGACGCGTTCGAACGTTATTCCTATGGTGCTATTTGCTGCCATAGTCATTTCGCTTGGGATTAACACACCGCAAGCTGCAAACGAGATCATCGCTCGTTTGTTCAATAAATCGATATCCAATACCGAGTTGCAACCATCGCAAGCTGATGTAGATCGTTTTCAATCTATTCTTACTGATAAGTCTGAAAAAGAAGTACGCACCATTTTAACTCAGCGTGCCCTTGGTAATAAAATTACAGAATCAGTGTTGGCTGACTTTGCAGACAAAAATGCCATAGAGCCAAATGAAGGCGAGGTGCAGTCAGCGTACTCGGTAATTAAGCTGTGGACAGTGGATCTGGACGGCAATAGTGAGTTTCAAGGTGAAGAGCTTGAGCGCTATCGTCTAGCTATGGCCCACGGTATGGCGAAAAGCTGGAAAGTTTCTAAAGCCTTGTACGAGGCGTATGGTGGCGACGTGGTTTTTCAGCAAGATAACCCGTTAACGCCGGTGGGCGCATACCAACAATTGTTTGAGCAGTACCGTGAAAAGGGTGAGTTTGTTATCTATGATCCGGTATTCAAAGCAGCGTTTTGGAGCTCAGTTAAAATGAAATACGCCAAAACTTACGACCCAGACAATATTGATTTCTCACTTCCTTGGTGGGAAAAGAGCATGACTGCTGCAGAAAAATAAATTTTGAAAGCCCTGTTTTTACAGGGCTTTTTTTATTATTTCTAAAAAAAATCCTAAACTGCGGAATAAAACCTTTTCTTCATTCGTTATCTCATCGTCCTTTATGAAAAAACGGAGATAAACGGATGAAAAAGTTAAATACAGCAATTGCACTTGCTTTAGGTATTGCATCAACGTCAGTGATGGCTCAAGAAGCCGAAATTTCTTCGAATGCCTCAGTTAATGCGTCAAGTTCTACCTCTTTATCACTAGCTACAAACTCAAGTGATGAAACGACTAATCAGGCCTCTACACAAAGTAACGTATCAGCGCAGGACTCAGCTAATGCTAATGGGCAAGCCACAACCGCTACTATGGAAAATGAAGCACCGTCTGAACAGAAAGAGGGCGATAACACCACACAAGAGGCTGCACAAGCTTCATCGTCGAACGCCAGCCTGTTAGCCAATGGCGCACAGTCGCTGTCTACTGAAACCGCACCTAGCGTAACAGCAACGGCTGAAACCGCGCTAAACGGGACATTATCAACGGCAACTAATTCTGCAACATCGACGGCAGCCGCTGCGTCAGGAATGCTTACAAACAGTGTCTCTGGCTCACTTTCAACGCTAAATGCAAGTGGCGCTGCATCTAACGCGCTATCTTCTAACGTTAATGGTGCAATAGGGGGCACCGCACAAGGAACCGTTGCGGATACCGTTCAAAGTACGGTAGCTGGCTCAGTTGAAGGGGCAGTATCAAGCACCGTCGAGCAAACGGTATCTACTACGGTTGAAGACGCGGTGACTACAACGGTTAATGAGAACGTTGCGTCAAGCATCTCAGGGGCGCTTGGTCTTTAGTACGGGATAACCACAACGGTTCACCTAAAGGAAAGACTTGAGTAACCTCAATGCGGCTTGCAAAGGTATTGACGCAAGCCGCAGCTTCGTAGGGGCTACGCAACGATTCGCTCTTTTGCGTTGTCACTCAAGTGATGCCAAGCCTATTCCACTCATGTTTCACCTTAGGTCTACTGCATCACCAAAACCAGCTCCCATAGAACATTAATATTTATTTGTTGTAGGTAATGACGATGAAAAACCAATCTGCCCAATGCACACACATCAATAAACCAACGCTTGGCTCACACACAAATAGCACAATGCAAAAGCGAGTCTCCTTTATCGCAACAGCGGTTGCTTTATGCTGCAGCACAGCCTACGCCACCGTGATTTATGCTGAAGAAAAGGATGAGGAGCTGCGAGTTGCTGAAAGCGCCGCGGGCGATACCGGAAATCGTGCCGCGAGCGATATCGGAAATCGTGCCGCGAGCGATACCGGAAATCACGCCGCGAGCGACACAGATAAAAAAGCGGTAGATAATACCAACAAGCACAAAGCAGTATCACTGACAGCGTCAGGCTACGTGGGCTACCGTCACGATAGCAACGTGAGTGTCAGTGAGCTTGATACTAACTCAGATGTGGCTGATGAAGCGCTGCAAACTGAAGCGCAGTTAACGCTTACTGTAAAGCCAACGTCTAAGTGGCAAAGCGTACTGTCTGTGAGTCAAGCGAATACGAACTACCAAACACTGAGTGAGTTTGATCTTGGGTTGACTACGTTATCAGCAAATACCAGCTATGCTTTTGACTTTGCCAAACTCGGTGCTCACTATTACCACGCCAATGCCAAACTAGACGGTAATGATTTTCTAACCTATCAACAATATGGGCTGTCAGCAGGCCAACTATTCGGGCAAAACACCTACCTTCGACTAAGTACAGACCTTATCGACAAGCAGTTTGATAACACGCCGGAAGACGCGCCTATCCGCGACAGCGATGCTGTGTCTTTGCGAAGCGACCTTTTCTACTTTTTTGAAGGTCAAGACTTTGTGCAGCTTACCGCTAGCAAATTGGACTCGCGTGGTGAGTATGACGGGCAATATCAAACAGCCTCAAGCGCAAAGTTAATGGAAGATGAGTTAGATAAAATGATGGCCTCTGCGCCTTTAAACCGAGAGCAAGAAAAAGACGCAATTGAAGCAACTTGGCAATCTAAAAAGGCCAAAGGAGTAAATGATGAAAACTAAAATTATGTTCGTACTTGCGGTGTTAGTCATGGCTGGGTGTGCGAATCAGCCTGATTACAGGCAGGCCCAGAAAGGTGGTTTTGGGTATACAGAAAGTAAACTCAGCGATACGCAATATCGCGTGCACTTTAAAGCGAAAGGGTCAGACAAGGGTAAAGCGATGGATTACGCTATGCTGCGCGCTGCCGAAGTTACTCTATTAGAGGGCTACGACTGGTTTGTAGTGACTGGTCGGGAAACCCTCGTAGATAAAGAGACCGTGCAAACTACGCCCACGGCAGGTTTTAGTCAGCGTTACGCAAGAATTACAGATTGTGGCGTACTAACGTGTCGTACCTCGTATCACCCTACTACGCAATTTGAAACTGGAGTATTTGTGGGTGGTTCACAAAAAAGTGAAATCGAAAGTATTTTGAGTATTGAATTAGGCAAAGGCACCCGCCCGTCATCGGCAACGAGTTTTGACGCTAGGGAAGTCCGCGATAACCTACAGCCGAAAACAGAAGAGTAAGCAAAAGGTTAGCGTTAAAAAGAAGCGGGCTTGTCCCCTTCTTAATATGCGCGAACGATAGGCAGTAAAAAGGGCCGCAATATTCATGTTGCGGCCCTTTCTAATTCTAGCTTATTTCTAGCTCCCTTTGCTTACCCTATATATCGGGCAGCAAATAATCGAAGCTCCTCTTGCTAAAAGTTTAAGCGTAGGTGAGGCAATTAATTGAAATATGCATCCACTTCTTTCTCAGCTTCATCACGGCTTTTACCGTATTCTTGCTGAATTTTACCTACTAGTTCTTCACGGCGACCGTCAATAACATCTAGGTCATCATCGGTAAGCTTGCCCCATTTCTGTTGCACCTTACCTTTCATTTCTTTCCAATTACCTTCAATACGATCATTGTTCATAACGTGCTCTCCTTATCTAAACAATTGGCTAAAAAACTGGTCATAGAAAACCGGCCAGTTACTTTAACTGCAGCAAGTCATATTCCAATGTGTAGGCTGCTGAAATATATAGATTTTTAACAAATTTAAGGGCGGAAGCTTAGGTGGTTTTATGCAGGATTTACAACGCATTGCAAACCCTACATGGGGCGAGACTAGTTTAATGTCTTGGCAAAAGTGTCACTATCCTGCTTTTTATCTATCTTATGCTGATCTTCACTGCGCCCTTTTTTCCAATAGCTACTAATATAGATATACTCATGAGCCACTTCTTTATCATCTTTGAGCCAGGTTCTTATTGCCCTCATATCTGAAAACTCGCATGCTACCCATATGCTTGGCGTGCCGTCTAGCCAATCGAGCTCTGCAAGACACATTGGGAGTGATTGGGTATCCCATATTACAAAGACGCCTTCAGGTTTACTTAGCGCAACCTTATCGTTTTCATCTTCAATTTGAATGACGGCGTACCCTTTTGCGTTTGATGGAAGTTCGGCAAGGTGGTTTCGAATACTTGGCAGTGCGGTCATATCGCCGGCGAGTAAAACCCAGTCATAGTGGTCGTTTAGGCCTTTGCTAGTGCCAGGGCCTGCCAACGTAATGGTATCTCCAGGCTGGGTTGAAACAGCCCATGCTGAGGCGGGGCCAGTAATACCATTGTCGGCATGCATAACCATATCAATTACCATTTCTGGTTTTGTCGCGTCAAAGCTGGCAACGGTGTAAGTACGCATGGCAACTTTACTCATTTCTGTAGGGTGCGGTAACGGGTTCCCGTTAAGATCAAACATAAGCTTTACATACGCGCCCGCTGATACAGAGGGAAAGGTGCGTAAGTCGTCACCACCTAAATAAATCCGCTGCATAGTGGGGGTTATACGAACAGATTTGGTCACTGTAGCTTGACGTGGTTGCGGTTTAGCCATTCCCTTCTCCTTTAAACTAAAAACGTTATTTTATTTGTTAATGATTCTCATTACCATATCTAAAGGTGGAACGAAAAAGAATATTAAATTCGGGTTTATCGATTGATAGAAGGAAATACTAATAGGCTTGGGAGTAAACTCGAGACAAAGAAAAAGGGGCATGAAGCCCCTTAAAAAACCACAACATAACTTGGAAAACACATTTACACACCACAAAGACGCACACTCAACGACTTCATGTACTTAGTAAGATAGCCTAAATCACAAAAGGTTCCGCTTAATTAAAAATAAAAGGTAAAAAAATAAATACCTTTCTTATTTGTAAACAAAGCAGACGCCAAATGGGTATAGCCAAGCCCTTGCTATTGCACTAGTTATTAGTAGATTGTTTGACGTGCCTAAGCGTGATGAAAGTCATGCAGGCCGTTACCGCTAATAAAAGCGATGCCGCTGCAAAAGGGTAAGCGATATTTATCTGGTAGATAAATGCGGCGAACGGAGGCCCTACGATATAGCCCATGGCGGTCGTTGCCGTAATCAGACCCGTGATCCTAGCTTGCTGTCCGGGCGCACAAAAGGTGGTTGCCGCAGCGGCAAGTGACGGATAGGCCATACCCATACCTAATCCCATCAGAGCCATAGCCAGGTACAAAATAGTCAGTGAATGTTGTAGAAACAGAAGTAAATAAGCAAGAGCTAGTAAAGGTAAGGCAAGGGTAATCATGGTTTCTTTACTTATTCGCCCTTTTTGTACCCATCCAAATTGCACGGTAAGTGAAGTAGCAGCACTCACCATCATAGCAAAGCCAACCTGTTGAGCTGCATCTACAGGGGTAAAATGATAGTAATCAATGAAGAAGAACCCTAGGGACTGTTGCATCATTGCCATGGCGCAAAACACACAAATACACGCCGCCACAAATATATACGGAACGATAGTTTTTGCTTCTTCATCGCGTTTCAGATCAGCAGATGTCTTTTGTGCACCTAAGGGCGGTAGGTCGGGTAGTTTAAAATAAACAAGCGTCAGTGCTAACAGCGTTAACAGCACGATACTGTATAAGGGGGCGAGTAGGCCAAAACTCACCAGCAGTCCAGCGTAAGCGGGGCCGATTATTTGGCCTACGTTACTTGCGGAGGTAACCTTACTGATGGCGCTCACACGTGTTTCGGGTGTGCTTATTGCTACGGCATAGCCCACCGCCGAAGGGGGCGTGGCAGACATAATAGTTGATTGCATGCTGCGACTTATCAACAAGGCAAGAAATAAGTTAGTGCCGCTTATTAACCCTGAAAACCCTGCCATCCAAGCGCTTGCGAATGCAAACGTACCTAAGCTATAGCCGGTAAGGCCTACCATAAGAATACGCTTAAACCCTGCTCTTTTGGCCACTTTGCTCCATACATTGGTACCAAAGGCGAAAATAAATGCTGAACTCGACATAATCGTTGCGATGTGAAATTCAGTAAGATTTGCTTCACGGCCCATAGATGGCAGGGTGGTAAGCATAACGCTTTGCCCCACAGACGTGGCAAGTAAGGCGCAAAAAAGCACTTTAAAAACAAGGGTGGAAGACGGTGGCAATGGCACGCTATCGGCTCTTAAAATAAGGCTATAGAACCCGAGTATTCTATCATAAGTACAGATAAAAAAATGCCCGCCAAAGGCGGGCCAAAATCAGAGGTATGTAAAGGCCGGGATGGGCCTTTGAGGGGAGAGGAATGTCGTCGGGTGACAACTCACTAATAACATCGACGACATTACCAGTGTCCTCACTATGGTTCTGCCGAAACAACACACATGTATTTCAACAAATCCAAATAGGGTCAACAATCCCTCGCTGCACGAGACATCACTGTCAGTGCTTACGATGTAGGTACTCCTGAACTTGTTTGCAATCCCTATGAAACAAATGCGATGCATCCTGCGAGTTTATCTAGGTTTTCTTTTACCTAACCTCATCATCGACCAGCAAATAACGAACCTTCAACAGTCATCCTAAAGCTATAATACTGACGTTTCCGTTTATCCTTGGCGACCATTCCATGCACTTCCTATGTCGTCACCTTCAGTATTTTTCACTTACGCAGTTTGGCCTCTCCGTCGCTAAAGCTATCCTAGCTACAAGCTGCGTTCTGTCATTATCCGTTAGTCTAATGTATGCGTGATCTGTGCCAAATAAATTAATTGAGATTAAAGTTATTTAACTTTTTGTTTTTTAAGGTTTTGTTTCGTAGGGTGGGAAATGTGCGCTGAGTGAAGGTCACGAGAACGCAAATGACAGTGTATTTTTTTCACATCAGGTTGTATGAAATTACAAACAGGTAAATACGACTATTTTGTCTCTACCGGTTTCTTTAGCTTCTTAAAGCGCGGCGTCGGTTTTCTCTAAAACAGAAGAAATGCTTTGCGCTTCTGTAAGTAATAAAACACCCGCTGAAAAAGTGAGTTTGATTTCACCACCTAGTGCTTTAATAGAAGCGTCCTTCAGTGATTGACTGAAGGTTTCAAGACGCTTAACGGTCTCGCTTACATCGACACCTTGAAAGATAAAAAGAAACTCTTCGCCACCTAGCCGTCCCATATCAACACTCGCCGAGAAGTTTTGCTTTGCTGTAGCAGCGAAGAGTTTTAGCGCATCGTCGCCCACACAATGGCCATACTTATCATTAATAGTTTTAAAAAGGTCGATATCTAACATTGCCACTGCGCATTTATTGCTTTTATGCGGTAATTCATTCATACGAGCTTCAAGTAGCTCTATCGTCTTACCCCTGTTGAACAAGCGAGTTAATGAATCCGTGGTGGCGATTTTCTCCAACTTTCTTTGATAGCGCATACGCTTCCTAAGGCATATAAATAATTCCATTCATGGCGTTTGGGGTTTGACTGCTGTGAAGCGAGGAGTAACTTTAAACGCGCCATTTCTTTCTCTGGCGCGCGATGCAGTGCCTTTATGCCTGCAAAGACATCGTCATTAGGCGCTGAATTGAGTGATGGCAATGCAAGGGTTGATGGACTTGATATAAAAATAGCTACAATCAATAGTTTGATAAGTAGCCTAAACTTCGTCATCGGTACGCAATCCTTTAGCATGTATCTTTCTTCAATAACAACTATAGGTCATTTTTGCGCGTTAGAAAGAGTTTATAAAAACTCATTTTGTATAAGGTGACTATTCAGCCAGCGGTGGTAGACGTATCAAGGTGTTTAACATAAACGCCACAACATTATTTTCTTAGCCGTACATTGCGTAAAGCACGTAGAGCGTATCTTGAAAGTCAGCGAATGAGAATCCGCTGACTCGCTATTTCTGGTGTTGTTACCAAGAGCCGTACATTGGGTTGGGAAGAATGAAAATTTCTGTACCAACTCGAGGCATGAGCGTCTCAACATTGGCAGACTCTTGGGTTACGCCGCCCACGTCTTCAATGTTGTCGCCAATTTGCATGATAATAGTGTGAGGCGCTGCCCAGGTTGATGCCGTGTCTGTCGACGTATTTGAACAAGTGATCTTGCCTTGGGTGAGCTGCATTCTTCGCAAGTCTTTGTCATTAACCATACCTTCTTGGCCCACCGCTTCTTTGTCTTCAGCAGTTCGGCCGACAACACACGTATTGCTGACGGTAAGCGGCAAACCATGCGCCAAGAGGTTATTCCACGTGTGGTTATCAAGCTGCTTGTTACGATTCGTAATAAGCGCAACCTTGCCATTTCGCTGAATAACCTCGTCGATAAAATCAGCGACACCAGGAACCAATGTTGCTTCTTCACGTTTTACCCAATCAGCCCAGCTTTTTGAAGAATACCCCAAGCCGGCACTTTCCCGTTCTTTTTGGTAGGTGCTGTTGTCTAGTACGGTTTCATCAACATCCATGACTACAACGTCGCCATTCTCAAAACGCGTAGGAAGCGCTGCAACAGCTTGGTTATACACAAAGCTTGAAAGAACAGGGTACTCTTTGCTGCTAGTCTGATAAACCACGGCGTCTGAAAGGGTATGCGCTTTTTCACCAGCAAGCGGGGTTGATGCTGTAGACGAGCACGCCGCGATAGCTGATACTGCAGCGCCGATGCATACTGCTTTACTGATGTAAGAGAGCTTGTTAAGAGATAACAACGTTATTTTCCTTTTATAGTGTCTTCTGTCTACCGGTTTCAACACCATAATTACCCCTTAATTTATCGATAAACTGGGCCTGATATTTCAGCGATGGCGTCGTGTGCATGCAGACTTTCTTGATGTTCTACTTTTACACGAAAATGGGGTGCTTGGTAATACGTACTTAACGCTCCAAGCAGTCGCCTTACCGAATCCTCCGCGCCAAAAGATTTATGCAAAATCTAACAAGTCAGTACCGAAGAAGTTATCGATGATACAGCGCCATTCACCGGCTTCGTCTTTTTGTAAAACATAAACGGCCCGTTTGCCCTCGCAGGGTAAGGCATTGGGTGTGGCTTTGGGAACAAGATAAAGCTTGGCGATCACTAGCGCCACATCACCGGCTTGTATAACCCGCTCATCCCCTGTTGTGACAAAATGTTCGGGCATAAATTTCTTTTGAAATTTAAGTAAGGCGTTAACGCAGTCGCGCTGCGTGGCATGTTCGTCTGTAGTCTGGTTTTGCGTTGAGCTGGACATGGGGGTAGCGACCACTTTTGCATCGCTAGCATAACACTGGGATAAGGCGTTTTGATCGCCGCGGTTTACTGCGTCATGCAACTGTTGTAACACGTGAGATATTGGATTGTTCATGGCTGTCGTTCCGTTTTTTGTACCGCAAGACGAGCCAATAAAAAACCCGCCTTGCGGCGGGTTTAGTGAATTCTATTTACGCACTAGCTAACCCGCCCATTCCTTAGAATAGCGAGAATAATAATCAGCGCAGACGCTGAGAAAGCAGTATGTGTAGTCGTGTTTTTAGGCATAGTGGTTAAAAACAGTGTGCTGCTAGTGAGTATTTAATGACCTGAGTATCCTGCGCACGAAAAAGAAAGTCAATGGATTTTTGGCGTCTATGTATTTGTGTTTCCAACGTTGTTTGGTCGCGCTATGCTTCAAATGTCATGCTATTTTGTAGCGTATTGCTCGAAGTCTTTTGTGATGTCTTCCAGGCTTCTGCCCTTCGTTTCAGGGAAGAATTTAGCCACTAATATTAAGCTAAGTAGAGCAAAGCCGCCGTATATTGCAAACGTTGCGGCGGCACCTAAGTTGGCGAGCTCCCATGGAAATATCACTTGAACCAAAAAGCTGGTAAGTGAGTTCACCATGCCCACCAACGAAATGGCCAGGGCACGGGTTTGGTTGGGAAAAATTTCGGCGAGCATTGCCCACATGACGGGGCCCAAAGACATAGCAAAAGACGCAACGAATGCAATAATGCCAAACAGCACTAAGGGAGCATTCATATTAATGCTGCTGGTAAGTAACGGCTGTTGATAAGTGTCGAATTCGTCGCTTGAAAGCACACGCTTAAGAGCGCGTTTAAACGCCACGTCTGAATAATAGGTGTCGCTAGTTAACGGGGCTAACTTACTTGCTGAAGCGGGCGCGCTATGTTGAATTTCAACAATGGCCGATTGCTGTATTTGGTAAGTCGCTTGTTTAAAGCCATAAGTGCAAATAGCCATGCTGATAACCACGCCGGTTAGTCCTATTATCAACAAGGGTTTTCTGCCCCACTTGTCGATAGTAAGCATGGCCACAAGGGTAAACGCCACGTTTACCACCCCAATCAATACAGCCTGCATAAAGGCGGCATTCGTGCCTACACCGCTTTGCTCAAATATAGTGGGGGCGTAAAAAAAGATAACGTTGATGCCGGTAATTTGTTGGGCAATGGCAATGATGATGCCCACCATCAAAGGAAAACGCATGGCTTTGGTTTTTAGAAAGCCGAGGCGTTCGCGCAGTGGCCACGATTTTTCTTTAAGGGACGAGGAAATGTCTTCGACCAGCACCTTTGCCTGTGCGTGGTCGAACAAGCGGTTTATGACCTGCTCAGCTTCTTGGTGCTTGCCCTTTAACACTAACCAACGAGGGCTACGAGGTATAGTGAACAACAGGCTAAACCATACGATGGCAGGCACAATTTCTAGGCCCAACATATAGCGCCACAAATGGGTATCAATGCCCCATTCATTCACCCAAGGCGCACCGCTGTTACTAAGCTGCAATAAATAGTAGTTAGTGAAGTATGACAGAGCAAAACCAAACACGATATTAAGCTGATTGACCGAGACCATTTTGCCGCGGTTTTTTGGCGCACTGATTTCTGAAATATAGAGTGGCGCGATAATAAGCGAGCAAAATGCGATGCCCCCAATAAAGCGAGAGAGCACGAGCAGCTCGAAATTAGGCGCGAGGGCCGAACCCACCGATGAAAGCAAATAAAGAAAAGCAAAAAGAATAAGTGCTTTTCGTCTGCCAATAGCATCGCTAACGCCGCCTGCAAATAACATGGCGATAAGAGCACCGAGCGTAGGCGAACTTACCACAAAGCCTTGTTGCCAATCGCTTAAGCCAAATTCTGCATCAATAAACCCATTAGCTCCTGCTATTACACTGGCATCGAAGCCGAATATAAACCCTCCTAGAGAGACAATAAGTGTGTAATACAGCGACGGAGACAGGGCTTTATTCATTTTATAAGTTGCCTAATGTGTCCCTATCAATCATCTCTGGAACGAATAGATGCTCAATCGGAATGGGGCTTTTAATGTCGTAAACATGTTCTAGCACCCAGAAAGCCGCCATTTCGCCCATTGCGTTAATAGGGTTATTGATAGTCGTGAGTTTAGGGTAAAGGTAGCGTGAAAAAAGCACGTTATCGAAACCGATAATGGAAAGCTGATCTGGAATATCAAACCCCGCTTCCCGTGCGGCTGTCATTGCGCCTGATGCCATTTCATCGTTTGCACAAACAAGTGCAGTTAACTCAGGGTAGTTTTCCTGTAGATAGAGCATGCCTTCTTGGCCCGAAGACTCATGGAAGTCACCTTCAAACATGCTAGTTTTGGCAAAAGGAATTCCAGCCTCTTCTAGCGCTTTCTTGTGGCCAGAGAGACGGTCGCTCGCGTCTTTTTTAAACAGCGGGCCGCTAATATAAGCAATGTGTTTGTGGCCGGCGTCGATAGCCGCTTTTGTCGCTAGATAGCCACCTTGCTCATTGTCGACGACAAAGCAGTTTTCATCTAGTTCATCTACTTTGCGATTTATCACAACAACAGGAATTTTACTGTCGACAAGCTTTTTCAAGTAGTCATCGGACACGGCTTCCGCGTGTAAAATTAGCGCGTCACAGCGGCGGCTTTTTAAAAACTCAATGGCCTCGTGCTCTCGCTTTTCGTCAACGTGCCCAGCAGTAATAATGACGTGTTTGCCATTTTGTTTGAGTACGTTTTCAACGGTACTCATCAAATCACCGAAGTAAGAGCCATGCAGTTCCGACACAAGCAATCCAACGCTGTTGGTCCGGTTCGATGCCAGAGACTGCGCAATAGCGTTAGGCTGATAGCCTAGCGATGCCATTGCGTCTTCTACCTTTTTACGGGTGCGTTCGCTTACCTTCGCGTTTCCATTCATAACACGAGAAACGGTAGCGAGAGATACGCCTGCTGCTTCTGATACTTGGTAAATTGTTGCCATACGGTTTTTGGTACTTGTCCTTATTTGATACCGCTAATGTACCCATTTATCCGGCTCTTCACCAGTTTTGAATAAGCCAAAGCACTTTGTTTTAACGTGCGTTTTTGGGTTTTGTAATCGACGTAAACAATGCCAAAGCGCTTTTTGTAGCCTAGCGCCCATTCGAAGTTGTCCATTAAGCTCCAAGCAAAGTAGCCTCGAATATCAACACCTTTTTCGATAGCACTATTCACCGCATTAAGATGGGTATGAAAGTATGCAGTGCGATCGTCATCATTTACCTCGCCATTAACAAGCTTATCATCCATAGCGGCACCATTTTCAGTAATGTAAATAGGTGGCAAGGTGTAACGTTGGTGAAGGTCTACGAGTAATTCGGTAAATGCATCAGGTGTGATTTCCCAGCCCATTGCGGTTAATTCAGTGGTTGTTGGTGGAACCACTTCAAACCAATCGTTATCAGTACCTTCGTACACCGTACGGGTGTAGTAGTTAATTCCCAAATAGTCGATGGGTTGCGAGATGATCGCCATATCACCTTCGTGAATATCAGGCTTATCTGCATCATCAAGTCTATCGATTACCTCAGGATACTTACCTTCGACAATGGGCGTTAAGTACCATTGGTTGTGATAATCGTCAGCGAGCTGTGCTGCACGCTTGTCTGCTTGAGAATCAGTGGCGCCATGACAGGTACTGAAATTAAGAACGATGCCGTTTTGGCTATTAGGGCAATACTTATTCAGTACCTTTAAAGCTAAACCGTGAGCTAGAAGCAAGTGATGGGCAGCTTTTCGGCCGTTGCCAACACCTGTTATTCCAGGTGCGTGGATACCGACTTCATAACCTAGGTAGGCTGAGCAAAATGGTTCATTTAACGTGGCATAAGCATGCACTTTTTCGCCCAGCGCGTTTGCTACCACTTCAGCATACTGTGCGAATGCGTAGGCTGTATCTCGATTTAACCAGCCCCCTTGGTCTTCTAAATACTGAGGCAAGTCCCAGTGGTAAAGCGTAACGAACACTTTCATACCGCGGCGCTTAAGCTCATCAACCAAGTTGATATAAAAACGAATGCCTATTTCATTCACGGTACCGTCTTGGTTCATCACACGAGGCCAAGAGATAGAGAGTCGGTAAGCGTCCACACCTAAATTATCGATAAGCGCAACATCTTGTTTCCATAATTCAATGTGTTTACATGCTTCATCGCCGTTAGTGCCGTCCTCGATGGTATTTTCTTGGGCGCAGAACGTGTCCCAGATACAGTCTAAGCGACCGTTCCGGTCGCCCTCTATTTGAAAGCTAGAGGTAGCCACACCAAACAAAAAGTCTTTCGACAACATCATTGAGTTGGAGGGTAAGTTAATTTCTTGCATCTTAGGGGTGTCCTGGCATTAACAAACTTTTCATATTGGCCGCATATTCATTTGGTCAAATAACATGATATTTACATTGAATTAGAAAGCGCTTCATGTAATTATTTACTCCATGTAAGCGCTTACAAAAAATTTTAAGGTTAGATGTAAGCGCTTTCAAATGTAAATGTAACATTAACTAAAAAAATAGCAACAGAGGTTACCCGTGGACATACCAGCGCAACCGAATACGCAAGATGGCGACAACACTGTTTCTAACGGTAATTATCGCTTTGCTCTTATCTCTCTCACTACATTATTCTTTATGTGGGGTTTCATCACTTGCTTAAATGACATTCTGATCCCTTATCTCAAAGGGGCTTTTAATTTAAGTTTTACCCAAGCAATGCTTATTCAGTTTTGCTTTTTTAGCGCCTATTTTATTGTCTCTCTTCCAGCGGGCATGGTGGTGTCGCGAATAGGGTATCAAAAAGGCATTGTACTAGGGCTTGGCATCGCGTGTGTGGGCTGTTTGCTTTTCTTTCCTGCTGCTTCTAGCCAAGTGTATGCCGTTTTCCTCTTAGCGCTATTTGTTCTGGCGTCGGGTATTACTATTTTACAGGTGTCGGCAAACCCTTATGTAACCGCGCTAGGAAGCCCCAAGACTGCGTCTTCCAGGTTAACTATGACACAAGCCTTTAATGCTTTTGGTACAACCGTCGCCCCCTTCTTTGGTTCGTACCTAATGTACGGCGCGACAGGGGAACACGGCGCAGGCTCACCGAGTGCTTCTGATGTGCAAGTGCCCTACCTTATCTTAGCGGGCACCTTGCTGCTACTTGCGCTTATTTTTATGTACTTGAAACTGCCAAAGCTAAACCACACCAGCTCTAATACCGGTGTGTTTAAAGGAGGAGCCTGGCATCACAAACACTTGGTGTTAGGTGCTGTTGGTATATTCATGTATGTAGGTGCTGAAGTTGCTATTGGCAGTATGTTGGTTAATTACTTGGCTAGCCCTGCTGTTGGTGGGCTAACAGAAGCGAAAGCAGCGCAACTTCTCGCCTATTACTGGGGCGGCGCTATGGTAGGTCGCTTTATTGGCGCTGTCGTTATGCAAAAAGTTTCCGGAGGCTACGTGCTAGCCTTCAATGCGTGTATCGCTATTGCATTGATATTGTTGTCGATTTCAAGCACGGGGGATTTAGCGCTGTGGAGTATTTTGGGTGTAGGTCTGTTTAACTCAATTATGTTCCCTACCATATTTAGCTTAGCGCTCCATCAACTGGGCAAAGACACGCCACAAGGTTCAGGCATTTTATGTTTGGCCATTGTCGGCGGTGCCATTATTCCGCTATTACAAGGAATGCTGGCCGACTCGATTGGGGTCACGTTGTCATTCCTATTACCCGCTTCGTGCTATCTCTACATTGCTTACTATGGCCTTGTAGGAAGTCGCGTATCTAAATTTCAAACCACTGAAAAGTAACGAGGATTAATCATGCGAAAAAGTCTAATCGCGAAGGTTGTTACAGGCGCATTAGTAGGTGTTTTAGTCAGTGCTTGCGCAACCGATGAAGACGCTTCTTCAGTTAACAGTGCCTTAAAGAAAACGAATAAAGCCAGTGAGATCTGGCCCAAGTTAGATATCGAAGTAAAGTCAGACTCTGCTGTTGAAAAAAAGGTTTCAGATATTCTTTCTACCATGACCCTGGAACAGAAAATTGCGCAGATGATCCAGCCAGAAATTCGCAATATTACTGTTGAGGATATGCGTAAATATGGGTTTGGTTCTTATCTTAACGGCGGTGGTGCGTTTCCTAACAACGACAAGCATGCAACCCCTGAAGATTGGGTAGCGCTTGCCGAGAAACTCTATCAAGCCTCGGTGGACGACAGCCTAGATGGTTCAAGTATTCCTACCATGTGGGGTACCGATGCCGTGCACGGTCATAACAATGTTATTGGTGCGACCTTATTTCCCCATAACATTGGTTTAGGCGCGGCTAATAACCCAGACTTAGTAGAGAAAATAGCGCATATCACCGCGAAAGAAGTGATGGCAACGGGCATTGATTGGGTATTTGCGCCCACGGTTGCCGTTGTACGCGACGACCGTTGGGGCAGAACCTATGAGAGCTACTCTGAAGATCCTGCGATTGTAAGAGAGTATGCTGCTTCAGTTGTTAAAGGTCTTCAAGGTTCTGCTGACAAAGATTTCTTAAGCGACCAGCGTGTAATCAGCACAGTAAAACACTTTGTGGGTGATGGCGGTACTGTTGGCGGCGACGATCAAGGTAACAACGTGGCTAGCGAACAAGACCTGTTTGATATTCACGCGCAAGGTTATGTGGGTGGTCTAACGGCTGGTGCGCAGTCGGTTATGGCATCGTTTAACAGCTGGAATGGCGATAAGCTTCACGGCCATAAATATCTACTAACCGACGTGCTGAAAGACCAGATGGGCTTTGACGGTTTTGTGGTAGGTGACTGGAACGGCCATGGGCAGGTGAAAGGGTGTAGCAACGAAGATTGCGCCCAAGCTATTAATGCAGGTTTAGATATTTTCATGGTGCCAAATGACTGGAAGGTACTATACGACAATACCCTTGCACAGGTGAAAGATGGCACCATAGCGATGTCGCGCATTGATGATGCAGTGCGTCGTATTCTGCGTGTAAAAGTGCGCGCAGGCCTTTTTGATAAGCCAAGCCCAGCAAATCGTCCTTTATCTGGCGATCGTTCTTTAATTGGTAAAGCTGAGAATCGTGAAATAGCGGCCCAGGCGGTACGTGAATCGCTAGTGCTACTTAAAAATAAAAACAAGACCCTGCCACTATCTGCGGGCAAGCGCATATTGGTTGCCGGTGACGGCGCCGATAACATTGGCAAGCAGTCCGGTGGATGGAGTATTACGTGGCAAGGTACCAACAATACTAACGATGACTTCCCGGGTGGCACCTCCATTTACGATGGTATTAAGCAGCATGCTGAAAGCGCCGGAGGAGACGCTATCCTTTCTGTAGACGGTTCATTCGAAGAAAAGCCTGATGTTGCCATTGTGGTATTCGGTGAAGAGCCTTATGCCGAAGGGCATGGCGATAGAGAAACGCTAATTTACCAACACGGCAGCAAGAAAGACTTAGCACTACTTGAAAAGCTGAAGTCACAAGGTATTCCAGTTGTATCTGTATTTATCAGCGGCCGCCCTATGTGGGTAAATGCAGAACTTAATGCCTCTGATGCGTTTGTCGCCGCATGGCTACCGGGCTCAGAAGGCGCGGCAGTCGCAGATGTGCTTTTTGGTAAGCAGGACTTTAAAGGCAAGCTTTCATTCTCATGGCCGTCTGAACCACAGCAAATTGTGAATAAAGGCGATGAAACCTATGAACCACTTCTGCCTTATGGCTTTGGGTTAACCTTTGACGCTGAAAATGTATTGAGCGATACGCTAAATACCGAAATTAAAGTGAGCACTGACAGCAATACGCCAATGGAAATCCTAAATGGGGCGGTTCAGTCTCCATGGGTGTTGTGGTTGTATTCGGGTGATGAGTCGTTAACAGTGAGTGCAAGCACGCATACTGTTGGAGCATTGACATACCGCACAGTCGATAAGGTCGTTCAAGAAGATGCCCGCAAAGTTACATTTGATGGCTCTGAGTTCGCGGCGATGCGCTTTGCAAGTAAGAGCTTTTTCCGCGAAGATTTGAGTGCGCAACTACTCACGCAAGGTGCCCTTAGTTTTAATGTAAGCCGTCATTCAGATATCACGCAGCCTGTAACTGTGGGGATGAACTGTGAAGGCGAGGGCGACGCGCCAGGAAGTTGCTCAACACAACTTGATATCAGTGAACAGCTTAAAGCAATGCCTGCTGATACCTGGACGAATGTGAGTATTGACCTACAGTGCTTTGTTGACGAAGGTATTGACTTTACCGGCCTTGTAGTACCGTTTGAATTAGGTAGTGCGGGTAAAGCAAGCTTGAGTGTGGCAGATATTCAGTTTACGCCAAATGCAGCAGAATCAGCGAGTATAAGCTGTCAAGGTTAAGCTGAGGTTACACCCCTTAACCTAAACCTTCGAAAAAGCGTCGCCAGCACATAAATACTGGCGACGCTTTTGTTTTTTGGGGTCGACAGACCTCTGCCCACCTATTTCCTACCGATCTAATTATTATTGCGCTGCGTAGCAAATTTTATTGTTACAAACGATTTGTTTCGGATGAAGCTGGTTTATGCACGCTTTTATCAATCTCGTGCTCATTCACTTCTCCAGTTTATTTACAGGGTAGTAATATGACAGAAGAAAAAACGGTTACACCACACCTCTTTCTCGCACTTGCGCCCGTTGTATTAACCCTTTTTATCTTGGGTACTCAAATATTCTACTTCGGCGTCTTTGAACCCCATATACCACTTGCCATAGGCATTGCTTTGACCAGTTTTGTTGGGACTTATCTTGGTCTGACATGGGAAGAAGTGAGAGCGGGGATATTCAAAGTTATTCATGTTGCCTTGCCATCGGTGAGTGTGCTTATTGTTGTTGGAATGATCATAGGTATTTGGATAGCCAGTGGTACTGTACCTACCATTATTTACTATGGGCTAAAGACTCTTTCTCCTCAGATTTTTTTAGCGGCTGGCATGGTTATCTGCGCAGTGGTCTCTGTTTCGTTAGGCACAAGCTGGGGCAGCGTTGGGACGGTTGGGCTTGCGCTAATGGGGATTGGCGAAGGGTTCGATATACCCATGTATTGGACTGCAGGGGCAGTGGTCTCCGGGGCTTTCTTTGGCGATAAAGTTTCACCTTTGTCAGACACAACGAACCTTGCCCCAGCCGTTACGGGTACAGATGTATTTTCGCATATCAAAAATATGATGGCGACCACCATCCCAGCCATGCTAATCGCGTTTTTAATTTACCTTGGCGTCGGCTTCTTCGTCATAGATGCCCAAAGCGTGTCGTTTGCTAAAATTGCGGGTATTACCACGGCACTAGAAGATAATTTCACCATTTCTGGCTGGGCACTATTGCCAGCACTGATTGTTATGGGGTTAGCACTTAAGAAGATTCCGCCACTTCCTGCATTATTTGCTGGTGTCGTAGTGGGAGGTGTATTTGCCATGTTTATGCAGGGGCAAAGCCTGCAGGCCGTATTCGACTATGCAAATAACGGCTACTCCATTAATACCAATATCATTGAAATAGATAGTCTGCTCAATCGCGGTGGTGTTCAGTCTATGATGTGGACTATCTCATTGGTGCTTATTGCCCTTGGTTTCGGTGGGGCGTTAGAGACAACGGGCTGCTTACGAAGCATCATTAATGCAATTAAAAGCAAAGCCAAAACCTTTGCCGGTACGCAAGTTGCGGCGGTAGGAACGGCGTTTGCTACTAACCTAGTAGCTGGCGACCCATACCTATCGGTTGCCTTGCCGGGAAGGATGTATTCTCCCGTTTATCGCGGTATGGGCTACTCTACGCTTAACTTGTCGCGGGGTATTGAAGAGGGGGGAACGCTAATGTCTCCGCTTATTCCTTGGAATGCCGGTGGTGCCTTTGTGATATCGGCGCTAGGTCTCGGTATTTCAGGCGCCAACTTGGAAAATTTGCTGTATATCCCTCTTGCTTTCGCCTGTTGGACGGCTCCCCTGATAGGAATATTTTACGCCTTCGTTGGCTGGTTTTCGCCTAAAGCTACAGATGAAGAGCGTGAACAGTGGAAAACGTCAGGCGCGGCAATTGCGAAGTTTAACAAAGATGGCACACCCATTACCGAGTAACGATGGTCCAGAGATAAAAGTAGCGTCAAAAGCAGCAGTGGTCATAGTTAAAACAAGTTGCTTATTAAAGTGTTAGGGTTAACTAACCCTGGCACTGACGTCTGTTCGCTTTGTCTAGCTTGCAATGCTTAGGCTTTTGTTAGTCATCAGGACAGAAAATACAAACTCTATTCCTACCGAATCGTTTAGCTACGTATAGTGCATCGTCACATTGATTGATTAGTGCCGATGTTTCAACACCTTTTTGATATTCAGCGATGCCAGCGGAAAAGGTTTGTTCACTGATCTCAGTAGAAATACGCAATTGTCGATAGCTATCAAGGATTGAATCTACAACTTTTTTAGCTTCGGAAGCTGAGGTTTTTGGAAGGCATAAAATGAACTCTTCTCCGCCATAGCGTCCAAAAGTATCTGTTTTTCTAATGGAGTTAGATACATGCTCGCAAAACGCTTTAAGTAAATCGTCTCCGCATTCATGGCCGTAGTTGTCGTTGATGGCTTTAAAGTTATCTAAGTCAATCAACGCTAAAGATAAATTATTTTGATAGGCTTTTGCTTGGCTAATCTCTAACTGTACAGCGCCGAGTAAACTTCTTCTGTTGCGAACGCCTGTCAGTGTATCTACGGTTGCAAGTGTTTCTTGTTCTCTTTTCAGCCTTCTTTGAACAATGTATAGATAAGTTACGAGGGCTAAAAGCACCACTAAAACCAGCGCCCCAACACTCAGAATTAAATTTGTTCTGTTGCTGTTTGCGAGTTCCACACCTGCTAATTCATGCTGCTTCTCTAAAAGTTGCAATTTTCGCTCAGCAAGGGCACTTTCATAGTAGTCGCTAAACACTTCCTCTCGATCGTCCGTCTGGTAATAAAGAGACTGATAAAAGTCTTTGCTGTCGCGCAATGCTGATATTGCCGCTTCTTTGTTTCCTGACTGCTCAAAAAAAGAAGATTGAATAGATTTAAACTGCGCCCAGTGCAAATCTGATGAGCTGTAATCAGCGCTTAGGCTGTTGATAATATTATCCATCAGTGCGTTAGCTGTTTCTAATTCACGTTGTTCTACTAGCGCTTTAAATCGAAAGATTTGATAGGTATTAATATCGTACGAGTCAGGTAGTGTGGATATAAAGTCCTCGGTTTTTTTAATTAATGCATGCGCCGCGTTAACTTTTTCTAAGGAATAAAAATACTCAATTTTTGAAACAAGACCATAGGTATAAGTATTCCAATCTTCAATAGATGTTGCGTAATCGATGAACCGTTCAAGCGTATTCAATGCTTCGTCTATGCGACCTGAATTTTCAAAACTTCTTCGTTGGCAATCAAGTGCAATTTGGTAATACCTGTGGGGACTTGCCTTGGGCCTATTGCGAAAGAATGCTTCTGCTCGTGAACACAACTCCAACGCGCCTTTATCCTCGCCTAGATAAGACATACTGAGCCCTATCTCTAGCTCCATGGTTTCGATTGCACCATCTCCAAAAAATTGTTTTTCAGATAGTGAGGGGAGTTCTTCTATAATTTTCGCGTTGTCATTTAGCGATGCTCTTATTAAGCCCATACGAGCAAGAAAGATGGATTTTGTGGCAACGGCATCAAAATAAAGTTCTTTGTCTTTGTTACGAGCAAACGCGATGATTTTGTCAATTTCGCCGTGAGCTAAACGCCACTTTTCTTGTATAGCCAAGTTATAGGCTGACAGAATTTTATGCCGGTAGTACAAAGAGGGATGGGTATTTTTTACTTCTTTAAGATGATGTGACGGAGCAAGGTGGTATTTTTCAAACCCAGTTGGATGGTCAATGATTGAGTGCAGCAAAGCGATATAAACGGATGCAACAGGTGACGGCGCAGATAAGCTTTCAGAGTCAGAAACTAATGACATCAACGCTTCTTTACTTTCGGGTTTGCTACTTATAATTTGGGAATATGCTTGGAAATATTTATCACCGCTAATCGCAAAAGTAGAATTAATTCCCATCAAAAATAGCACTAGCGCGCTAATACACTTCTTATACTTCACTTGTTTTCTTCTTCTACTACTCATACCTGAGCTTATGAAGTGAGGTTACCAAAAAATGGCAAAAATGTTTGATGATTTTAGCGGGATCGAATTAAAAAAGGGCCTTAAAAAGGCCCTTATCGTAAGTGCTTATTAAACTTAGAAGCTGTATCTAGCACCTAGCGTGTAGCGAGGGCCATACTGACGAGCAAATAAGAATTGCTCTTCAAAGCGGCCGTAACCACGCTCGGTTTCGTCGTTGATGTTTACACCTTCTAAGAACACGGTTAGGTGCTCATTCACATCGTAGTTGATGCTGGCGTCAACCTGACCAAACGTATCGAACTGAGTCGCTGGGTTATCCGCCGAGCCTTGTGCTTGGCCAATGCCTACTACGTAGTCTGAACGCCATGCGTAAGTGACTTTTACAGACAGGCCTTCTTTCTCGTAAAACACTTGGAAGTTAGCTGAGTCACTGATACCTACTAGCGGGTTTTGTTGCTCTAGGTTGTATGGGTCGTACTCTACGTCACCATCAACCAGCGTCGCGTTGGCACCAAAACCAAAGCCCGTTTCACCAAATGTGTGTTGAACAGCAAGTTCGATACCTTCAACGGTTTTAGAATCATCAAGGTTACGCGGCTTAACCACATTCCACTCGATAAGCGGGTCGTCTGAGTTAGGCTCAACAACGCCGTCTGCATCAGCGTAGCCCGCTTCTCTGAAGTAGTCGTAAATGTTACTGTCGGTCGCCTGAATGCCTTCTGCCTGAAGCGCAGAAACAGCTTCTTGCCATCTTGGGCCTTGGTAAATATCGTTAAGGCCGTCAAAGGTTTCAAGCCTACCTTGGGTGTCGATATAATTCTTCACTGACTTTCTGAACAGGCCTACTGACGCATAGCTTGCTTCGTCATAGTACCATTCGAAAGATAAGTCTAAGTTAGTCGACTCATAAGGTTTAAGGTCGGTACTGCCTTCAGATACTACCCTCGAGCCAATTTTAGGACTCCCGCTAAATGAACGTCCGCCTTGTAAAAAGCCGATAGGTGCACGGGTAATTGATTTACCCCAAGAGAAACGGGCAACAATATCGTCTGTCACATCGACTTTTACGTCGAACATAGGCAGAAGCACGTCGTACTTACCGGTGAAGTCTTGCTCTTCAACACCCTCTTGGAATACGGTAATCCATTCACCCGCTGCAACCCAGTTTACTTGGATAGGAACGCGAACTTCCGCGGTGCTAGGTACCTCGGTTTCTTCGTAGCGAAGACCTGCATTAACCTGTACATAGTAATCGCTAACTTCAAAGTCCCACTCTGTTTGCACATAGATTGAATCTGTTGTTTCTTCTACGTTGCTTACTGAAGGATCGCCGCTGAAATACGGGTCGATAGAATACGCGTTGCTCTCACCCACCACGTCAGCAGTGATGAATTGTAGTTGACGAGCAATGGCTTCATCGAAGTCAAAGGTGTAGTAATAGCCAGGGTTCATGCCCGCGCCACCACCATCAAAGGCATCTAAGAAGCCTGACGTATCATTGCGAACGAACATACTGTCTGGGAATATTTCTGTAAACGATGGGCTGAAGCCAGGTCCTCCGCGCAGTCCACTCCAAGCGGTAAAGCCTGTCAGCGACTGCTCAGTACGTGCAACACCAAAATCAATTTTAACTAGCGGAATATCCCACGTAGAGTTGTACCAGGTGCCGTCAAGCTGCAGCTGCTCGATGTCAGAGCGGCCCGGTGAATAGATAAACTGGCTGAAGTTAGAGTCAATCTCGCCCGGCATGATTTCGTTAGTGCCGTTATTCCAGTTAACATAGACTTGTGGAATTTCACCTTCGCGATAGTCATAAACTTTTGAATCCAGTTGATTTGAACCCAAAATAATTTGTCCGGCGCTACCTAGCCCTTCATCATAACCGTTGTCAGTTTTGTTGTACGAGTCGTGATAGTCGAGACGTAGATGCCAGTCGTCATTTACCATCCAATCTAGGTTTACACCCAATGAGCGAGCATCAACGCGAGTTGTGTTACGGCTTGCGGTAAACGAACCGTCATCGCCGCTGATATCAGCATAAACGGCCGTACCGTTTTCATCAAGCTCGTAAGCATTGATGTTAGCACCAAAGTTGTTCCAAATACCCCAACCTACACTGTTAGTGCCGGTAGTTGCACGAGAGGCGGTGTAGTCTATTGTTGCGGTAAATTCATCAACTGGACGGAACTGGAAGGTTACTTGGCCGTTTTGACGCTCACGCTGCACGTCATTGATGCTGTAGTTCATGTCTTTTGGAAAGAACGCCGCATTAGTAATGTTAGTGCGGTTATCAACAACATTGCTTGGGTCTATGTTTTGAGGCAGATCGTCGTTTTCTTGCAGTACCCACCCTTGAATATTTGCTGACTGCTGCTGGAAGTCACGCTCTTGGTGTGAGAATGACACGCCGAATCCGAACATGTCATCTGCAAAGGTATTAGTGTAAACGCCTGCAATCTCTGGCGTTACATCGTCACCCGCTTCGTTAGACGTATCGTAAATGCCCTTAACCGAAATAGTCGCATTTTGGCCTGACTGAGCCAGTGGCTTCATAGTGATGATATTTACCGTTGCACCTAAGCCGCCGCTCGGGTTTTCTGCGCGGGCCGTTTTCTGAAGCTCTAGCGTGTTTACGCCTTCAGATGAAAGGTTGGCAAGGTCGAAAGAGCGAGTAAAACCTGTGCCTGGCATTTGGCGTCCGTTAAGGGTTACCAAGTTGAACTCTGGGCCAAAACCCCGCACGGTAATTTGGCTACCTTCACCGTTGCTTCGGCTGATAGTTACACCCGTAATGCGCTGCAATGCTTCAGCGAGGTTAGTATCAGGAAATTTACCCAGTTCTTCTGCTGATATAGCGTCAACCACACCGCTTGAACTGCGTTTTAAGTCCATAGAACGGATCATACTGCCGCGAATACCGCTAACCTGAATAACTTCTACTTCGCCCTCTGCAGGTGTCGCTGTCTCAGCGTCTTGCGCGTAAGTAGGTAGTGCGAGTGTGGAGCCCATCAACAACGCCATTGATGTGGCAAGCTGGGTCTTCTTAAAAGATGTGTTTTTCATAATTGCCCTACTAATTCTTATCAAATGGAGAGTGCCGCTTTAGGGTGCTAGAGCGGCATCCGCTTTGTTACTGTGCGGCTATTTCTGCATTATCAACGCGGTATACTGCGCCTTCACCTGAACCCCATGCCGGGAACATCATAATGACGTTGATGGCGCTGATGTCTAAGCCCGCGTCGTACAGGGTTTGAAGCGGGAATGTATAGGTTTGCCATTCGCCTTCAACAGGATCTACACCTTCAAGGCTTGCTGAAATCGGTAGCTCAACCGCCGATGACACATTGATAGACTCAATTTTAAATAACCAAGGCGCCGATGCGTCGTTAGGCATTGAGCTTACTTTCATCTCAAAGCGCACTACACCGTTTGTTAGTAGCGCAGATGCGTCGTACGAATGACCGTCATCAGCAATAATACCCATTACTGTTGGCGTTGCGCCGATGCGGAATTCAGCTACCGTGCCGTGCTCTGCATCGTCTACTTCTTCAGTGGGTGTTGAACCGCCACAGCAATCCCAAATGCGCCATTGATCAGCAGCTGTATCTGCAAATAGAGTAAGGCCGCCAGCAGGTGCTTCTGCGCCGTTGTCAGGGTGGAAAATTTTAACGTTGTCTAAGCGATAGACTGCACCTTCACCAGTGCTCCAAGCAGGGAATACCATGATGACGTCAATCGCGCTTACGTCTAAACCACGGGCCTGTAAATCTGAAATAGGGAAAGTGTATGTTTGCCATTCACCTTCAACAGGGGCTTGGCCTTCAACGCTATCGGCTAAAGGAAGTTCTACCGCGGTTGATGCACCGTTTGACTCAACTTTAAATAGCCATGTTGAATCTGGATTGGTTGGCGCACTCAACACCCGCATTTCAAACTGTAGTAAACCACCGTCTGTTAGCGCTGTGGCATCAAATGGGGTATCGCCACCGCCAGATTCAGAGCGAGTAATAAAGCCCATTACCGTTGGCTCTGCACCAATGCGGAATTCTGCAGTTAGGCCATGCGCTTCATCATCCATTTCTTCAGTTGGCGTAGAACCACCACAGCAATCCCACATAGGCCAGTTAGGGTTTTGACCGTCCTCGAAGATAACTAACTCAGGGTAGCTAACGCCACCTTCCTGAGAAATTTCTACGTTCGCCATGCGATACACAGCACCGTTACCTGTATCCCATGCAGGGAAAACCATAATGACGTCGATGGCACTGGTATCAAGGCCGGCTTGTGCTAGCGCGCTCAATGGAAATTCATAAGACTCCCACACACCTTGTTCTGGTGTTGCGCCGGCCGTGTCTGCTGGGCCTACGTAGCCGTCCATCAAAGGCAGCTCAGCAAAGGTCGAACCTTCTGAGCTTTCTACTTTAAATAGCCAGTTTGTCGTTGCATTGTTAGGAAGTGACGTCACTTTGAGGTCAAATTTAACGCTGCCCGTCTCTTCGATTGGTGAGGCGTCGAATGGCGAAGCTTCTCCTTCTGGGTCAGTAATAAACTGACTGCGGCTTATAAAGCCCATTACCGTTGGCGCTTCGTTAATAGTAAACTCGTAAACTTGTCCCTGCTCTGAATCTTCTACAAGTTCAGGTGTAGTGCCACCACAGCAATCCCATGCTGGCCAGTTAGGGTTCGGCGCACCGTCAAAAATCGTTAGGTTTTGAGGAATGCCGGTCGAAGGCGGAGTAGGTACTGGCGCAGCGCCTTCCACTAGTGCATCGTCTAATGAATCGTATCCAGGGCGTACAGTTTCACAGCCTTTTCCAGTATCTGGGTCTGACGCACATTCATATACGCGTACATAATCTACTTCGAAGGTTTGACCTTCTGCGAATGCTTCAGCATCAATACCGGTTTCATTTACATTGGCTGGCCAATCGCCACCTACCGCAAAGTTTAGAATCAGATAAAACTCTTGGTCAAATGGCGCATTATCCCAGTGTGTTGTTAGCTCGCCTGTGCCTTGTTCGTAATATTCAGCGTACCAGCCACGATGGGACAGGCCAGAGGCTTCACCATTGGCGTTATAACGTACTTCAGAGCGACGCTGGGTAGCATAAAGATACCCATCCATATACCAGCGAATTTCCCCTTCTTGCCATTCTACCGCGTAGGTATGGAAGTCATCGGCAGGGTTAGCGCCGTCGGGAAGCGAATAAGCTTGGCCAGAACTATCATTGTTTGGCCATTCCTGACCATAATGAAGGGTACCGTAGATATGGCTCTCTGGGTTGCCTTCAGCATCAGCAGCTTTTAGGTTCACGGCTTCAACAATGTCAATTTCACCAGAGCGCGGCCAACCGCCATACACTTCATCAGTAGGCATCATCCAAAACGCCGGCCAACTTCCTTGCCCTTCAGGCATTTTTGCACGCATTTCAATGCGTCCGTATTTAAAGTCGGCTTTGTAACGTGTATTAAGACGGGCTGATGTGTAAGGTTTTGGCGCACCTTCTTCGGCAGGGAGTGCAACAATTTTTAAGCTACCGTCAGAAACGAATGCGTTTTCTTCGCTGTCGGTATAGCACTGCGCTTCATTATTGCCGCCGCCGTTACAATCTACTTCATGGGTCCAGTTATCGTCATCGATACTAGCCCCATCGAATTCGTCGCTCCACACCAGCTCCCAGTCGGAAACGGGTACCGATGCGTCAACAACGTCAATATCTGTAGAGGTTGTTGAACCGCCTCCACAGCCAAATAGGGTAGTGACTGAGAGCGCGGCAGCTATCCGCGATAGTTGAGATGCTTTTTTCGTCATTGTTTTCAGCCCTGATCTAATGAAATTGGGTTTTTATGTGTGGCAACGGCCACGTAAAAAGCTTTTGTAAGCGCTTACAATTTACGCCAAATAAAAATGGCTGTTTGAAAGCGCTTACATTACATTAAGCTACTGGCGTGTAAAGATCAATACTGTTCTCATAAATTTAACATTCTACTTAAGCTGAAAAATGCGCTGTTAAATTTTATTTTTGTTTTAATACAATGATTTATTTGTTTTCTTATACCGAAGTATAGATTTTTGGTAAGTGTGTTCACGCAGCATTTACAAAAGGGTTAACGCACTTGTTAACAAGCTGTGTAAAAGTTTCTATTCGCAGAATTTTAGTCTTCAGGTATGCTCTGATTCAGGCCCAACTTGTGGAACTTCATTATGCATCACCACCATAGCGCTCGCGATAATCCTCACTCGCACAGCCATGATTTAGAGAACGCTGACTCTACGCGTATAGGCTGGGCTTTTTGGCTTAACTTTACTTTCACCATTATTGAATTTATTGGCGGGTGGTTAACTAATAGCGTAGCTATTATGGCCGATGCGGTGCATGACTTAGGTGATACCTTATCTATAGGCTTAGCGTGGTATTTAAGTAAACTAGGTAAGAAGGCATCCACTGAAAAGTACACTTACGGTTTCAAACGCTTGAGCCTAATGGGGGCCATGATAAATGGTGTCATTTTAATCGTTGGTGCTGTGTGGATACTTTCTGAAGCTATTCCTCGACTAGTTAACCCAGAAATGCCTGTTACTGAGGGTATGATGGGCTTAGCCGTACTCGGTATTTTGGTAAATGGCCTTGCTGCCTACAAGCTTCACGGCGGGCATTCAATGAATGAAAAGGTGCTTAACTGGCATCTCATCGAAGATGCCATGGGATGGGTAGCTGTTCTTATCGTTGCTATTGTACTTCATTTTGTAAATTGGCCCATCCTCGACCCTATTTTATCTATCGGATTTACCCTCTTCATACTGATTAACGTCATCAGGTATGTGGTGCAAACTATGTCGCTATTTCTTCAGGGAGTGCCTGATTTGGCGACACGTAATGCCATAAGTAAGCAGCTATTATCAATTAAACACGTTGAAGAAATACATCACGTGCACTTTTGGTCTTTAGATGGCGAGCAACACGTTCTCACTGCTCATGTGGTAATTAATTGCTTAATAGACAATGAAAAGTTGCGAGCTTTAAAGCAGGAAGTTAATGAGCGGCTGACCCCGTTTGGTTTATCTCATACCACGATTGAGTTTGAGCTGCCCGGTGAGCCGTGTAGAGATGATAAAGACCATTTACACACCCATTCACACAGCCACGCCCATGAAGAAATAAACTAACAATCATGTGTGGAAGTGGTGGCTTCTATAAATAGCCTAGTAAGGTTTAAATTTTAACGTTTTGCACGATAAGCGTTACGCCGCTCATTGCCAACATGGTTAGGGCTAAAAGCCTTACAGTTGCCGCGGGCACTCTCACCGCCAACAGCCGACCTATTCGAGTAAAAACAAGGATTACGGGAACTGCGCATAAAGCAGAAATAACCACTTCGCTAGATGGGAGGGTGCCTAGTGGCACTATAGCAAGTCGAATAAGAGAAGTGACGCTAAATACTGCCAATAGCGTAAATCTAATTTCGTTTATAGACCATGCTTGCCGGTAACACTGAAAAACAACAGGTGGTCCAAACGTAGAAAAAAGCCCGCCGAGTAGGCCGCCTAGCGCACCTGCTATAGAAAAACCATAAGCTCGCTCAGACGGCGTTGCCTGCTTTCTTTTTACTAAAAGAAGGCCGCAGCAACTTAAAATAGCTACGCCTAGCAATAGGTTTAGCCATGTAGTCATGCCAGCAGAAAGGTACTCAAGTAATGCATATCCTAGTGCCATAAACGGAATGCCGCTCACAAGTAATAGGGTGAAAGCACGCTTGTTTATATGGTCTATATTTCGGGCAACCAAGCTAACGGAATTGAACAGACTAAGGAAGCATACTACGAAGGTGGTAGCAGTAAGCGGTAAAATATTAAACAAGGTAAAGCTAGACACCACCATAAGTCCAAAGCCAAACCCGCTTAATGTTTGAAGAAGCGTTGCAAGACCTAAAAGCGCGAACATGGGAAGCAGTGTTTCTAAAAGCATTCTGTGTAATTCCTAATGTGAGTGCGATTTATGCCAAAAATGCGCTAAGAGTCTGGTTTTTCAGGCTAGTGCCAAAACGTCGTTGAATTGATTAAGGTGCCTAGTGAAAAGCGCAGATAGAAGCTTATACTGCCTAAAAACTAGTGTATTTAAGTTTTACCTAATTAATACTCTAGTTTTTTGTTTTTTCTCCGATACTTATAATACAACGCTACTTCAGACTAATGGTTAATATGTATTAACATCTGTTAGTCTGGTAAAAATAATTCTATAAAAAATCTACCGGTAACTACACATGTTTGTATCTCGCAGTAAATACGAAGAAAAAGACGCTGAAGTTCGTCAACTAGAAGTGAAACTTGAAGAGGCTCTAAAGAGAGTTGAGCTGCTTGAGACTGAAAACAGCGATTTACATTCTGCTATTGAAACGGCGACTAATCAGCAAGTGTCGGTAACTGAATCGGTGGTAGTGAAGTGCTTAATCGATGCACTGGGCCAGCTAGAAGGGGTTCGAGAAACGGTTCTGCATTCCTACGAACGCATCAACGCTGAGAGCCAGTCCATCGTTAATATCAATGAACTATTCAGTGAGTCAGCGTCGACATTAAATAAAATTGTTTCTGATATGAGTGGCCTAAATGTACAGATGGGGAGCATGAGCGAGCGTATTTCCGGCCTTTCCACTACTGCTGATAACATCAACAAGTTTGTTACCACAATTACGAGTATTTCTGATCAAACCAACTTGCTGGCTCTCAATGCCGCCATAGAGGCTGCCCGCGCAGGTGACGCTGGGCGAGGGTTTAGTGTTGTTGCCGATGAGGTTCGCGCACTAGCAACGGAAACGAACAAATCCGCCACGGAAGTTTCTGAGCTTGTAAACGGAATTATTCAATCTACGTCCAAGGCTGTTTCTGGTGTGAATGAGCTGCGGGGCAATAACGAGCAGTTAGAAACTGGTATTAACCAGCTTAACGGTAGCTATGAAAGCATGGTTCAACATTGCGATAGTATGAAATCTACAATCAGTGAAGGAGCTATGGCTACCTTTATCCAAACGGTAAAACTAGACCATGTTGTATGGAAATCAGACGTTTACGCAGTGATGTGCGGTTATAGCAGTAAAACAGCAGCGGAATTTAGTGACCACGTAAACTGTCGGCTAGGCAAGTGGTACAGTGGCAATGCAAGTACAGCGATCGGTCAAACAGCCGCATTCAGAGAAATCGATATTCCCCACGCGAAGGTGCACAGTAGCGGTATAGCGGCAGTGCAAGCTAAGCAAAATGGGAACAATGCTGAAGCTGATGCTAAGCTCATAGAAATGGAACAAGCAAGCGAACGGGTTATGACATTGCTTGACCGACTGATAAATTAACGCCCGTTAAGTATTATCGGGCCCTGTAAATTTAAGCGGCGTCACACAATGTGTGACGCGTGAATCTTGAGGCTGCTTAGTGAGTGAGATACCAAGTTCAACAGAACACGAACGTATTTTAGCGCTTGAAGCCCGCGTGAACTCTTTAGAGCGCCAGTTAAAGCGCCAAAAGATTGCGCGTAAAAATGCCGAATCCTTTCTAGAAACATATTCTCAAGACGCTTACCTTGCAAATCAAGCGCTCAGAAAAGCATTGAACGACTCTAAGCAGCGTGAGCGCGAACTGCTTTACTTAAACCGCACCGCTTCTCAGCTAACCCAAGCAAAATCTGGCGTAAGTTATATTTTTTCAGCGCTTGAATCGGCGGTTGAGTTTAGCGGCGCTTATTGTGGTAAAGCTTTCACCGTTAAGGACGGCGAATTATCGATAGGCGATGATGATCGAGTTCTTGCCAATGGCCAAGGTTGGATAACCTCTCATGACCTTGCAAAGTTAATTTTAGATGAGACGCCGTTAGATTTACGAGAAAGCTATTCCCACTGGTGCGTAAGCGCAGTCATACGTCCTGATACGCACAAAGAGGCACGGTTACTTCACTTTATGCATGAAATGTCACAGGGTGAATATACGTGGCTGGTGCTACTTACTAACGATGATAACCTTGAAGAAGAAACACTCTACGTTTTAGATACCACTAAATACTATCTCAATATTACCTCTCGATACCAAAATAAGAAAAGCGAGTTAGATAATCGTCAGCTTGAACTAAGCAACGTCAAAAAAGATCGTGACTTCTTGGAAGAGCGATTAGTCAGTGCAGATAAAATGGCAATGTTAGGGCAACTTGCCGCAGGTATTGCTCACGAGATTAACAACCCTATTGGCTATGTACGAAGTAATACGGTGGTTGCGAAAGACATTTTTAACGATTACCAACGTGCGCTTGAAGAAATTGGCAACTTGTGTACCCGGGCAGGTGGTGAGATAGAAGAACAATTTACAGCGCTTGAAAAGCGTTTTTCGCTTAAAGACAGCGCAATAGAAATAGCCCAAATGTTCGATGAATCCCATGAAGGGATAGAACGCATCATAGAAATTGTTAAAGCCTTACGCAGCTTCTCTTACCCCGGTTCTGGTAAACATACCCAGATAAGCGCTATTGAAGCGATGAACACGGTTATTAAACTTACTAACAACTTACATCGTTATCGCAATAATGTGGTTTTCGAAGTGCCAAAAGAAGACGTTTTCTTTAACGGTAACTCAGGGCAGATTCAGCAAGTTCTCATGAATTTCTTAACTAATGCCATATATGCTACACCACAAGGCAAAGGCATAACGTTGAAGGTAGAAAGAGATGAGCAGAACGTCATTCTTGTTATAGATGACGAAGGCGAGGGGATGTCTAAAGAAACGCTGAGCAAAATTTTTACGCCTTTTTTTACCACTAAACCGCCGGGGGAGGGCACTGGCTTAGGCATGTCTATCTCAATGACAATTGTTGAACAGCACAACGGAAAAATTATTATTGCCAGTGAAGAAGGGAAGGGAACAAAAGTATCGGTGATACTCCCTATAGCCTAAAGTATAAATCGCTTTTCTAACTCTCTGATAAAGTATAAAATTCCCTAATTTTTTCCATTTCACTAGACAGCAGATGTTTATGTTCTAGTCTTAGGGGAAAGCGATGATCGTACGCTTTGACGGACGAACGCTTTGCATAACGGAGAAAGCACTGCATGAGAAACAACCAGCCGGTTACTCAAAAAGAATACAAGTTTCCTACTCACCATCGACTTATTTCCTCTACCGACAAGCGCGGAGTTATACAGCATTGTAACGACGAGTTTGTTGAAGTAAGTGGGTTCAGTAGAGATGAACTAATCGGCAAAAATCACAATATAATAAGACATCCAGATATGCCATCGCCAGTGTTTAAGGAAATGTGGCGTACATTAGAGTCTGGCCAAAGCTGGTTAGGCTTGGTTAAAAATAGAAGAAAAAATGGCGACCATTACTGGGTTTCTGCTTTCGTAACGCCTGTTTACGAAGGAGCGACGATAGTGGGCTATGAGTCTGTTAGGGTTCCTGCTTCAAATGCGGAGACAAGGCGAGCATCGGGCATTTACGCGAGGTTGCAACAAGGAAAGTCTGCGGTATCTGCCACATCGCGTTTTACGCAAATGCTTATGCATATGGCGCCCTCGTTGTTAATAAGTGCGCTTTTAGTTGTCGCGCTTGGGTTAACTCATGGCTTAGCTGCTGCGGGCATTGCGTTTGTCGGTACGTTAGTTTTAGTCACTGTTCAACAAGCGAAAGGTAAAAAAGACTGGAATGCGCTGCTTTCTTTGAGCCCTAAAAGTTACGCAAACGATACCGTGGCCCAAACCTACTATGACGACGCCACGCATATTGCGCAAGCCAAGCTTGCGCTTGCCTGCGAACTGGCACGCAACAGAACGGCATTAACGAGAATTAAAGATGCATCAGCAAGTCTAGAAAATATCGCTAATACCACCCACCAACAAGCAGAAAGCACAAGCGCAGCGGTGGTTCAGCAAAACCAAGCAACACAGCAAATTGCATCGGCAGTTACACAAATGAGTCAAGCCATTCAAGAAGTGGCAGAGCGGGTGGAAAGTAATGCTATAAGTGCTCGGTCTGCGGCGGAAAACGTGGCAACGGGGAATGAAAAAGCCGAGCAGGCAATGCAGGCAATTGTTGCGCTGCGTGAAGCCGTAGAGTCAATTTCAACAACGGTAACTGAGCTTGCTCAGTCCACCAGTGATATTGGCGAAGCAGCCAATATCATCTCTACAATTGCAGAACAAACCAATTTACTAGCGCTGAATGCTGCTATTGAAGCCGCAAGAGCCGGTGAGCAAGGCAGAGGCTTTGCTGTAGTTGCCGATGAAGTCAGAACGCTAGCCTCAAAAACCCGGGAATCTACAGACAAAATTCACAATATTATTAATGAATTAGCAGAACGCTCTGAGCGAGCCGTACGTGTCTCGAATGAAGGGTTAACATCGGCTGAACACGGCAGCGCTATTGTTGAAGAGACCCGTGGGGCGCTATTTGAGATAAACAGCGCGGTGAAAGGGATAGCTGATGCTACGGTTGAAATGTCGTCGGCGGTTGAAGAGCAAAGCACGGTAGCAGAACATATCAATCAGCAGCTAGTTGAAGTTGCCGATGGCGCCTCGGAAACACAGCGTTCGTCAGAGGCCTCATTGGCGGCGAGTCACGACTTGCGTGCTACTGTAAATCAAGTTCACGAGCTAATTCTTCGTTTTAGTACAAACGAGAAAGAGGGAGAGTAACTTCTCCCTTTCTAATGTCGTGACTAATTACTGTTAAGCCCAGCGTGCAGGCCCCGCTTGTAAGCTGCGATGGCTGGGAACAACGACACCAAGTAGGTACAGCCTAATATGAGCAATACTATGATGACACTGCTTTGACTAAATAGTGGGCTTGATAAAAATAACCCGTACGTACTGCTTAGCCAAGGTTTGAACATGCTCATTAATACGGCAACCAGTGCGATGCTTAATGCTGCGCTAACAATAGTGAGTAGCATTGCTTCTAGCTGGATCAGTAACAGTAGAGTAAACGGGCCAGCGCCAATTGTACGCAATACGGCAATCTCCTGATAGCGCTCTCGCATTGTTGCTAACAGCATGGTTGCCAGGCCAATAAGGGCGCAAATCACTATTAAACCTGACAAACCTAATAGCAAGGCCTCTACATTTCCCATTATCTGCCACAATTCAGCCAGTGCCATACCAGGTAAAATTGCCATTAGTGGCTCTTTTTTACTCTGATTAATTTGATATTGCAGTTGTAATGCGGCTGCGCGGTTTTTCAGTCCTAGCATGACGACAGACACAGATTCAGGTGTAAATGCGTCACTATCATAATTGTCTTGAGTAGGCTGTTCATGTTCATGTTCATGTTCATTTGTGCTGTGACCGTTAAGAAAAGCCGTTTTTTTACGTAACCGTGATGTATGCGCAGACTTAGGGCCTGAATGGGCTTTCTCTAACCCTTGTAATGTGACATACACCGCTTTATCTACTGGCGTTCCCGTTTTCTCGAGGATACCTGAAATAATAAAAGGGTGATCGTCATGGTTATTAAAAGAGACACTTCCAAGGCCGTGAGAAACAATTATCTTATCGCCAACCGTGTAGCCTAGTGAATCCGCAACATCAGCGCCTACAACGGTAGATAAAGGCTGCTCAAATACACGCCCTTCTGTCAGGGCTAAAGCTTGCTTGTCACCGTATTTAAAGTGTTCAAAAAAGCGGTTTGTCGTTCCTATAACTCTGAACCCTCGGTGAGTGTCACCTAATGAGAGGGGAATTAGCCAAGAAACCTGTTTATTCGATTTTAGCGACGCCACACTTTTGTAATCAATACCTTTAGTAGGCGTACCGATATTGAACACTGAAGACAGCAATAAATTCAACTGGCCGCTTGGGGCGCCAACAATTAGGTCAACGCCAGAAACGGTGCGTGTAAAGCTTGTTTTTACTTGGCTGCGAACAATATCTACACACAGCAGTAAGCTAATGCTAATGGTTATGCTTAAAAGGGTGAGTAACGCGGTTGTTTTTCTGCGTTTCAAGCTTTCGATGGCAATAGTGCTTAGCATTACAGGCTCTCCTGCTTAGGTTTGCTTGTATGCTTTACTGCGTGCGGTGGTTGTGTCGTTGATGGGAGGCTTAGTTCAGAAATACGAAAATGGCGGTCAAAATAGCGTTCCATCGCGTTATCATGACTTACAAATATCATGGTGCTGTCACTAGCGACCTCTTTCAGTAATGCCATAAAACTGTCACGGGCATCTGCATCAAGCGCTGATGTTGGCTCGTCCACAATTAATAGTTGAGGACTATTGATAAGCGCACGGGCTATTGCCACACGCTGCTGCTGTCCAATACTTAGTGCATCAGCTTTGGCATGTAAAACATGGGAAGGTAGCTGTAACCTATCAAGTAACTCACAGGTATTAGCCAGAACCTTTTGGCTACTATTGCCTTTACCTGAGAAATACGCGGCTGCGCTAATGTTTTGTGCAACCGAGAGGTAGGGGATGAGATTGAACTGCTGAAATACCACACCAATATTACGTGCTCTAAACTTGTCTCTTTGTCGATTAGATAAAGACGAGAACGGCTGTCCTAGCAAGGCAATGCTGCCTGCCGTTGGAGTAAGGGTGCCACAAAGTAAATTCAGTAACGTACTTTTTCCGCTACCAGACGGGCCGGAAAGAAACACATGCTCACCGCGTGATACTTGCCATTTTTCAATATTGAGTATCGGAGTGCTTTCTTTCGAATACGCAAAGTTTACATGACTAACTTCAATGGCGCTTTTACACTGAGTAAGAGCGCTCTTATTATTTATTATATTCACGCTAAGCCCAACCTAGGTCTTTGTTGTTATATATTGCAAAAGCAAACGATGCGCTCACTTGTACTAAAAGCAAGTTACCGCTTTGAAGTAATGCTATCAAATCACAATTGTATCAAATAGCATTTGGGCAAAGCGGCGCTTGCTCTTGTTATTTGCTCATTATAACGACGTGTTAGGCAAGTTAGCTTAAGGAATGTTAGCTATTAGCTTGAAGCTTTACCACTTCGGCGCTCTCATCTTCTAACACGCTTTCTGCCGTTGCGCCTTTAAAGATTTTGCTAATTTTATCTTTGTTCTTCGACAGCATAATAGTGAGCTCTTCCACAGTGCTATCGTCTAATTTGATACCTTTAGCCTGAATGTAATCAGCTAAGTTGTCTGCTGCATCGAGCATTTTGTCGTACTGATCAGCCTCTTTTTTATCGGTAGTTACCAATTTCTCTACCCCTTTGTGCGTAACAACATATTGTGTGGTAATGGCCATGGTAGGTCCCCCATTAGTTAAAGACATAAAAACTGTACAGCATTTAACTGTATAAATAAACAGTATTAAGGGGAATGTTTAGGTTAAATTTAGTCCGAAGGTAGCGTATTATACTTTAGTCTAGGCTGTGTGAACTTGTCACATTTACACGTTACGCTTCAGAATGCTTATGTAAGCTGAGGAAATTAAGTATATAGGGGCGGGCTTGAATCTTGACCGTATTCCATAAAAAGGACTTCTTTAAAGGTAATGGCAATGAACGAAGCAATTCAGCGCGATATTCAAGCTATAAACGCAATTGAAGCAATACCGCATATTATGGAAATCTTAGCCAGTACGCTTCGTTTACGGTTTATCTGTGTAGCCAGAGTAACTGAAGAGGCGTGGACTATTTGCTCAGTATTAGACAATGCTGAGTTTGGGCTGTCGCCTGGCGATGAATTAGAAATAGAAACCACATTTTGTCGAACGGTTCGGGCAAACAGAAAAGAAATTGTCATCAATCATGCGTCTGCAGATAATGAATATCGTGAAAACCCTATTCCTATTATGTACGGGTTTGAAAGCTATTTCTCCTATCCTCTTTACGATGCGAAAGGTGAATTCTTTGGCACATTATGTGGGCTAGACCCTGAGCCCCGTGAGCTGCGAACCGAGGCGGTTCACGGCCAAGTCAGTGCTTTTGCGAAACTGATATCCAATCAAATATTGTTGAACGATCATATTGAGCAAACGCTTACGCAGCTTAGTGACGCAAAAAATATGGCTCGTCTGCAAGAGCAGTATATCGCCATTCTAGGCCACGATATCCGCACGCCTCTGTCTTCTATTCAAATTGGTATAAGCTTTCTAGATGACCTAATCAAAGACAGTGAGGTTGCAAGTACGGTACAAGTACCGGTTTTTAAAGCGGTATCTCGCATGAAAAATAGCGTGCAGAGAATTTCGCGCTTGATAGAAGATACGATGGATTTTACGCACACCAGAGTAGGGCAGGGCTTACCGGTCAAATTAGCAGTATCTAATAACCTTAGTCAGCAGATAAATTATACCGTAGAAGAGTTAGCCACCGCTTTCCCCAAAAGCTCAATACGTATTCATGTTGATATTACGCGACCGTTAATTTGTGATGACAAACGGATTTGCCAATTACTATCTAACCTTTTAAAAAACGCGTTAATTCATGGCGATTTGTCATACCCTGTTTACGTGAAGGTCCTAACCAATAGCAACGACTTCATTCTTAGTGTACAAAACAGCGGAACGCCCATTTCTGATGATTCTAAGGCTCGTTTATTTCAACCGTTTTGGCGTAAAGAAAGCAATAGGCAGAATGAAGGTTTAGGATTAGGTTTATTTATAGCGTCAGAGATAGCAAAAGCCCACAAGGGTACGTTGGGGGTTAATTCTGACTACAATGGTACGGAATTCACGCTGCGTTTCCCCTTGCAAACCGTTTCTTCAAATATTTTCGAAAGCTAAGCCTGAAAACGCACTGGTTGATTAACACTTGTGCAATTGCGCCAGTGCACGTATAATGCGCGCCCTTACAGCCAACCTAACTCGTTCCTTGTCTCCATACAGTCGGCTGTACTGTCGAGGCTACAACCGTAAGGAGCTATAATGCGTCATTACGAAATCGTATTTATGGTTCACCCTGATCAGAGTGAACAAGTACCTGGTATGATCGAGCGTTATACTACAATTCTTAAGCAAGACGGTGGTCAAGTTCATCGTTTAGAAGATTGGGGCCGTCGTCAACTGGCTTACCCAATTGAAAAGCTGCACAAAGCCCACTACGTACTAATCAATGCTGAAGCGACTGCAGAAGCTGTTGACGAACTGGAAAATGCTTTCCGTTTCAACGACGTGATCCTACGTAACATGGTAATGCGCACTAAGACTGCTGTGACTGAGCCTTCTCCAATGATGAAAGAAGAGCCTCGTCGTGAGCGTCGTGACGATTCTGCACCTCGCCAAGAACGCGCAGAAAAGAAAACTGAAACCACTGAAGACAACGCTTAAGGAGATCACCCATGGCTCGTTTTTTCAGACGTCGTAAGTTCTGCCGTTTCACTGCAGAAGGTGTGACTGAGATTGATTACAAAGATATCGCTACTCTTAAGAACTACATCACTGAGAGCGGTAAAATTGTCCCTAGCCGTATTACTGGTACAAGCGCAAAATATCAGCGTCAGCTGTCTTCTGCGATCAAGCGCGCACGTTTTCTTGCGTTGCTTCCGTACACTGATTCACACAAGTAATTTGGCGAATATAAGGGTTAGCTAAGATGAATATCATCCTACTAGATAAAATCGCCAACCTTGGCGGCCTGGGCGACCAAGTGACTGTTAAGTCTGGTTACGCTCGTAACTTCCTTTTCCCACAGGGTAAAGCGGTTCCTGCAACTAAAGACAACGTTGAAAAGTTCGAAGCACGTCGTGCTGAACTTGAAGCGAAGATCGCTGAGCAACTAGCTGCTGCAAACGCACGCGCTGAAAAAGTTGCTGAGCTTGCTGAAGTTACAATCGCAGCTCCTGCTGGTGACGAAGGTAAACTATTTGGCTCTGTTGGTACTCGTGACATCGCTGATGCAATCACTGCAGCTGGCGTTGAAGTACAAAAAGCAGAAGTTAAACTACCTACTGGTACTCTTCGTGAGACTGGTGAGTATGACATCGACTTACAACTTCACTCTGACGTTATCACTTCAATTAAAGTGATCATCATTGCTGAAGCGTAATCGCTGACGTATTTGAAAAAAGCCGCTCTTCGAGCGGCTTTTTTTTTTGGCCTAAATTTCATGTCGAGTATCTTGTTGCTTAAAAATAAGGGTAAAGCGAAAGTATATTGGTAGACAATTTTAAAAGTGCTTTCTGCAAATCAACTATCTAAATAGACAAGTCGTCACTACTCACTCTTCCACTCAATTACACTCAACGATACCTTCTTATTGGCTTGTTACAAATAATGGGTGGTGAATTGCAACTTACTGTTTAGACTGTGGACTTCCGTCACAAAGCTTTTATAAGCGAAGAATTAAGGGACTAAAGCAAGTGAAGCAGTATATCGCCATCTTTTTTATATCAACCTGCATGCTAGCTGGGTGCGCAACACCTAATCGAATAACAAGAGTTGATGATAGCAATGCGATAGTCGTTTACACCGATGAAAGCGGGTACGAGGACAGATTCAGCAATATTTACGACGGTTTTAAAGCATACCCCGTCACGTGCACTAATGATTGCTACCCGGCGTCTGCCGATATTGAATGTGAAAGCGACATGCAAAATTGTCAGTTTGTTGGCAACAACCCGACAGTGAACACGCACACCGGCTTTAACGTTACCTGGTTAGGGCACGCCAGTTTTCTGCTCAACACCGCAAGTGGTGAGCAAATACTTATCGACCCTGTGTTTGGGCAGTTTGATTGGCCCGTTAATTGGGCTTTTCGATTGGCGGAGGGGTTCAGCCGCAACGAACCCGCTGAGGTAGGTGAAGACAAACTCGCTCAAACCGATGCGGTAGTCTATTCCCATATTCATTATGATCATTTTAATAAAGCCGATATTGCCGAATTAGGCACAAAGCCCGAATATCTTGTTCCGTTAGGTTTCGCAGAGCACTTCCCTAATAGAGGCTATACGATTAAAGAGATGGCGTGGTATACGAGTAAAAAAACCGGCAAAACCGCTATACATTTTGTGCCCGCTCATCACTTCAGTAACCGGATTTGGGTGCCCTATTTATACGAGGATGACAATGCAACATTGTGGGGCGGTTGGGTCTTTGAACATGAAGGGAATACTTTGTTCTTTGCGGGGGATACAGGGTATTCACCACATTTCAAAGATATTAAAGCCCGCTTTGGTGACATAGATGTTTGCCTGTTACCCATAGCGTCTTATTTCAGCGAAACCTCACCTAAATGGTATCGCAAGGTTCACACCACGCCAGAGGACGCTATTGTTGCTTCCCAAGACCTTGGCTGTAAAGTCGTCGTGCCTTGGGGCTTTGGAAATGCTAGTTGGATGATGGGAGATAAAACCTCGCATTCTGCGCTATTTCGATTGATGAAAATGAAGCAACAGCTAAATACAACAATACCGTGGGTTATTCTAAATGAAGGCGAGCAGGTATCTTTTTGACAGCTGATAAGATTATCTTGCGTAACTCTAACGGAGTGGTTATTCTTTAATCTAATAAGGAATGCTTTTATATTCAGGGGATGAATTTGTTAAAGTTTGGAAGTGCCGCTTTAATTTTGTTTTCGATAGCGCTCTGCACTTACGCAGGGGTTTTCATTCACTTATCTAGCCAGAATCCCACTCGCGCGCCTGCCCCTTTCACCACGTGCTTAGATAATTGCACTATGAATTTGGAGTACCGGGTTTCTGAACCCTTTCAGCGCACAGTGGTGCAAAATACACTCAATCAAATTTTTACATCTTATATTGAAGAAGATGTGGGGTATTACGTTTCTTGTAGCGACAAACGCTGTAGGCTTTGGGTGTATGTAAACATGCCAGCAAAATTAGATCCGATTCTTCACCGTTTGGAAAATGAAGTGACACCATTACTGGACACAGATTCGCGCTATCACATTGATAACGAAGATAATGAAAGGTACTCCTTATATACCTATAGTCCAAAGCACTCGACTAACGCGCCTTAAGCGCGATTTTCGCGCACTTCTCACGCCATTCATCATCCAGAACAGTGAGTTGAGCCAGCTTTCCAGCGAGTGCTTTGTCGGCTTTGGTGTGAGCACACTGCATTAAAGTGTGAATGTTAACGGTGTCGTCTTCACGGTGAAGCAACGCTACCTCGCCACCCACGTTAATAACTCCTGTTTTAATAACACGGTAGTACCAACCAGTAATACCGCGCTCGCCCACAAATCTGTCTAAATTCGGAATGTTAAAACGCTGAGAAATCTTACTGCAAGGTGCCCGAGGCGCACTGACTTGTAACTCAACGTCGCCAAATTTCCAGATATCGCCGATATAAACGGTGGCATCGTCCATGCCCTCTACACTTATATTTTCGCCAATACTTCCTAATGAGAAGTCGCCCTCAGGGAAATGTTTTCTTAATGTAAGATAATTGGTCGGGTTGAATTGATGCAGTACCTTTTCAGGTCCTCCGTGAAGGCGTGTATTAGCTTGTTGGTCTTCATCGGTTCGATCTATGTGAACCGTAAGCGAGTTAACCGGGCTTTTGACAATGCTGCTTGGGGCTCCGCGAGGGCCCAGTGGCTTTGGCTTTCCGGCAAATAAGGCGTCAACACTAAAGGTAGGCAACATGGTCTCTCCCCAAAAATATTTTTGTCTATTTAAACCTTTCTACTATAGGGTACGACTAACCTTATAACACTCTTATACCAGTCCGCATAGATAATTACACAATCAGCGAGACTTAAAATGTTCGTAATCGCGACGTGTTACCGCAGGTATAGTGGTTCTACATCAAGGTGACACAACAAAGAATACGGACATTTTAAACTCGCCCTTCGGGAAGGTCTGGCAAGCTTCTGAGTGGGCAATTATCTATGCGGATTGGTATTTTGCTAATCAGTACCACGAATAACAAAGAGAAAATAATGGAACACACACAACAACGTGTTGTACACGCCAATGTGGTGTTCGGTAACAAAAGCGAAAATGAGCTGATATTAAAAGCGAAAAGTGGCGATAAACACGCGTTTAGAGCACTTTACGATGAGCATATTGGGCGCGTATACGCATTGTGTTATCGGCTTACCGGTGAAAAAGGGATGGCAGAAGATGCCGCGCAAGAGGTCTTCATTCAGCTTTGGAGAAAACTGAATAACTTTGATGGTCAAAGTCAGTTTTCTACGTGGCTGCACAGCGTAACCGCGAACATCACTATTTCTTACATGCGCAAGCAAAAGGGCTGGGTGCAACGCATGTTCAATTTAGAGAGTAGCGGTATCAGTGAGATGACAGCACAAAGCAGCAGTACTGACATAGATTTAGAAGCATTGGTTATTCGCCTTCCCGAAAGGGCAAGAATGGTGTTCGTACTGCACGCCCTTGAAGGTTACCGCCACGAAGATATTGCAAATATGTTGAATATGGCAGTGGGGTCGAGCAAGGCGCAGTTTTTCCGTGCCAAGCAATTATTGAAAGGCTTTATGGGAGTCGATGATGAGTGATTTTGATCAAAAGCTTGCTCAGCATATTTCTGGTTTATCCAAAGAGAAGCAACCCGAGCGGGACCTGTGGCGAGGTGTAGAGCTAGGTATAGCATCGGCTCAAGACACCCCTTCAAGCGATGACGCTTCGTCATCTACGGTTACATCAAGACAGTGGATGGCGATAGCCGCAAGCGTTTGCGTAGTCACGGTATTATGGTTCGCTGCCCCCTTTGCGTTTAACGCTGATGAAAGTCGAAGCGATGGCTATGCGCTGATTGACGCAATGAGCATGCAACAGCAGCAACAAGTAAACAGTCTGCTAGCAAGCTATCAAAGTACGCCCGCGCTTACCCAGGACTGGCAGGAGCAGTTAAAAGAATTAGACGATGCCGCAGATGTTATTAAAGCGGCGTTGAAAGACGATCCAGATAACTCAGCATTGATAAAAATGCTGCATCATGTATATCAACAACAAATTGCCTTAATTGAGCGAGTGCACGCGCCAAAGTGGCAGCAAATTTAATAAGGGCTTTAAGATGAATATAAATATGAAAAATACATTATCGGAAACATTTACGCACACGTTCAGCGCGTCTATTGGAGCTAAGCTTGTACTGGCTACTACACTGCTAAGTCTTGCCACAGCAGCGCTTGCAGGCGAAAAGGTTGATAAAACTATCGATACATCGTCATCGCCTAAAGTCGATATTGAGCATATAGACGGGAAGGCTGATATCCGCGTGTGGGATAAACCCCAAGTACGGGTGACGGGAGAACTTGGTGATCAAACGGAAGAGTTTATTTTTGAAAAACGCGGCGATGTGGTCGTTATTCACGTAGAGGTAGAGCGCCACTCAAAGAGTTGGTACCAGAAAGGTCGAGATGGAGATGACCTAATTATTTACGTGCCGGCGGCGAGCGACCTTCACTACACTGCAGTTAATGCAGATATAAATGCCAAAGGGATAACCAAAGCGGTAGATGTAGAGGTCGTAAACGGCGACGTTACCCTTGAAAACATTGGTGAACGCGTTGAGGTTGAGTCTGTAAATGGCGATATTGTGTTAAAGAACGTTAGAGGTCGGCTAGAAGCAGGAACGGTTAACGGTGATATTGAAGCTACGCACGAAGGAAGCACGCCGGTAAGTTTTACATCTGTGAATGGTAAGCTTGATATCGCATCGAGTAGCCCGGACTTGTCAGTAGAAACGGTGAATGGACGAATTGACCTCTCTTTGCAAGATGTTGATAGCCTTCAAATAAATACGGTTAATGGGCGTACCTTTGCGAAATTGGGGCTGAATGCAAATGGCAGTATTAAAGCGAATTCGGTTGGTGGGGCAATGGATTTCGTTTTCCAAAAGGGAGTATCAGTACAGTTTGATATCGAGACTCACGCAGGCGGTAATATTGTGAATAATATCAGCGATGAAAAAGCGCAAAAGCCTAAGTACGGACCTGGAAGCTGGCTGCGCTTTATTCATAACGGTGGTGATGCAAACGTCGACATTTCTACCGTACATGGCCGCATAGAAATAGACCAAAAGTGAATAAGCTATAGATAGTCTGATTGAAACTTTAGCTTGAAAAAAGCAACTTAATCCATATTTATTAATCATAAGAAGTAGTGATAATAGAAAAGCTGCGCGAAGACGCAGCTTTTTTATGTCGGCGCCAATTGGCGATGTTTGAACGTTTAATCAGAACGATAAGGAAACGAGAAAGCGCGATATTCACGCGACGTTAAGTGAACCTTTTAGAGAGCTGTTACGTTAAACTAGCTGATTTTTATAATGTTTTTAATATGGAGATAAACTTGAGTATTGTTGGACACGTCAAAAGGTTTTGGCGCTTTCATAGCTTAATCATTGGCGCGTTTGGGATATGCGCGTTCACATTAGGCTGCGCCGTTCAAGAACCTGCGTACTACGAAGGCACTTGGGTGGTTACCAAAGCTTATAACGTAGGTGTTTCTGCGCACTCGTCATCTGAGTCGGAGCAATTTTTAGGGCGCTCGGTAACGTACGCATCCGATTCCGCTAAGCTGGATCAGGCGCTTTGTGCCTCACCTGTCTATTCGTCAAAAGAAATAAGCGGCGAAGAATTTCACACAGCGTTTAAGGTCTCCCCATCTTCATTAGGCTTTAGCGACGATAGCGTGACCGAGGTAAGCTTATCTTGTGCAGAAGAAACGGCAAACATGGGGGCCACTATTTTATTCCAGGAAAATAGCCAAGCGTATACGTTAGTAGACGGCACATTTTTAAAGCTAGAGAAAACCCTTTAAGCGCTGTCCCCTTTTTAGGCTTTTAAGAGAAAAGACCCGCTTCCTTTGTTGAGAGATCAGCGTTAAAAGCGCATAATATCCAACTGACTTTTGTGCATTGGTATAGGTTTCGCTTGTGGCGTCTGCGTCTAAAAACGACAATAATGTCGAAAAATTGAAGGTTCCACCTCATAGTATAGAGGCTGAGCAGTCCGTTTTAGGCAGTATGCTCATCGACCCAGAAAGCTGGGATAAGGTTGCCGAGCTCGTTACCGATAACGATTTTTACAATCGTTCACACCAAATTATCTTCCGGGCTATCACTCGCTTACTTAACAGTAGCCAGCCTATAGACCTTATTACCGTGTCTGAAGAGCTTGAAAAGCATGACGAGCTTGAAGATGCTGGTGGCTTTGCTTATCTAGGCGAACTCGCGAAAAATACCCCAAGCTCTGCAAACGTGGTGTCGTACGCGCAAATTATTAGCGAACGCGCTATTACTCGCGAGCTTATTGGTGTAGCCCATGAAATTGCTGAAGTAGGGTATAACCCAGAAGGCAGGGATAGTGCCGATATACTCGACCTTGCTGAAAGTAAAGTCTTTGAAATTGCCGAGCGTCGAACCGGTGAAAACGAAGGCCCTCGAGACGTCGAGTCTGTGCTAGGAAAGACAATTGATCGTCTTGAAGAGTTAGTTAAAACCAATAAAGAGGTTACCGGTGTAACAACGGGCTTTACTGACTTGGATAAAATGACCAGTGGTATGCAGCCATCGGACCTAATCATTGTAGCGGCCCGTCCATCGATGGGTAAAACAACGTTCGCCATGAACTTGATTGAAAACGCGATGATGGCAGAAGAAAAGCCGGTACTTGTTTTCAGTCTGGAGATGCCCTCGGAACAAATCATGATGCGTATGTTGGCTTCATTAAGCCGCGTCGATCAAACCAAAATTCGTACCGCTCAGTTGGATGACGAAGACTGGGCCCGCATTTCTAATACCATGGCGATGCTAAAAGACAAAGATAGTTTATTTGTCGATGATTCTTCCGGCCTAACGCCTATGGATGTGCGAAGCCGAGCCCGTAAACTCGCACGAGAGCGCGGTGGTATTAGTCTTATCATGGTGGATTACCTTCAGTTAATGCGTGTGCCTTCTCTTAGCGATAACCGTACGCTAGAAATTGCGGAGATTTCACGCTCACTGAAAGCACTGGCTAAAGAGCTAGAAGTGCCGGTTGTGGCACTTTCTCAGCTTAACCGTACGCTAGAGCAACGTGCCGATAAACGCCCAGTTAACTCTGACCTTCGTGAATCCGGTTCAATTGAGCAGGATGCCGACCTTATTATGTTTATCTACCGTGATGAGGTATATCACGAAAACAGTGAATATAAAGGCATTGCGGAAATTATTATCGGTAAACAGCGTAACGGCCCTATCGGTACTTGTCGCTTAACCTTCCAAGGCCAGTTTTCACGCTTTGATAACTACGCGGGTCCCGCGATAGCCGACGACTACTAACCTTTTCTCTCTAGCGGTTAGCCTCTATGTTAGCTAGCAAATCACATGTAATAAGTAAGGTTTGTCCGCCGCGATACTGATACCGCTAGTTAAAAACTACAGACACAAAAAAGGCGCCGTTCGGCGCCTTTCTCAATTCATATCAAATGAATTATTTCTCTTCAGGTACTTTAACCGTGTCTTTAACTGTCACTGAAATGCGACGGTTTACACGATGAGCTTCGGCGTTGTTACCTTCGTCAAGAAGACGAGTTTCGCCGTAACCGATTGTATCTAAGCGAGAAGAATCGATACCATACATGTCTACCATTACTTCTTTGAAGTTAGCAGCACGACGGTCAGAAAGGTCCATGTTGTATGCTTCAGAACCTGGTGCAGAAGTGTGACCTTCAATTACCGCAGTGGTTGAAGGATACTGCTTCATGAACTCAGCAAATTCTGAAATTTCTGGATCTTTAGGCATTTTAACAACAGCACTTTCGTTGTCGAAAAGAACGCGTAGTGTAATTTCTACTGTCTCTTCGTCAAATACTGTACAGCCTTTAGCGTCTACTTTAACACCAGCAGCAGTATCTGGGCACATGTCTTTGCTATCTACAACGCCATCGTTGTCTGCATCTTTAATTGCACAGCCAGTAGCGTCTACTTTAGTGCCTGCAGGTGTATTAGGACATTGGTCAACACTGTTTAGTACACCATCGTTGTCATTGTCTACGCTACAGCCAGTTGCATCAACACGAACACCTGCTGGTGTCATTGGGCACTGGTCTTTACCGTCTACAACACCATCGTTGTCGCTGTCTTTAGGCGCTGAAGGCGTTGATTTACCGAATGGTACTGCAATACCTAACTTGATGCTGTAGTCGTTGTAGTCTTCACCAAAGTCGTGGTAAGCCGCGATTTCAGTTACTAGCTTAACATCTTCATGTATGTCCCAGTGTTTACCGATACCAATGTTACCTAGTGTTGTTGACTCACCTACTGCTTGGCGTTTAACACCACCAAATACGAACCATGCGTCGTCAGGCATGAAATATAGCGCATCTACGCCAACCATTTCACCGCTTTCGTCGCCGCCGCCTACGTAGTCAAGATCAAGTGCTGTAAATTCAACACGTGCTGCCCAGCTTTGAGTGAAACGGAAACCGTATTCAAAAGCTACGCCGCGACCGTCATCATAAACACCGTCTTCAGTTAAAGAAAGTGGACGAGAGTCGTCAGTGTTGTAGTACATGCCAGATAGACCAAACCAGTTTTTGTACTCTGGTTCAGAAGAATCTTGTGCGAATGCACTTGTTGAAGAAAGCACAGCAAGAGATAGCGCTGCCATTTTAAAGTGTTGTTTCATAGTCACATCCTGTTTAACGTTGAGTGATTATCGATTTTTGATAATTTTTTATCGTGCTTAACGTAAAATGTTAGCACAAACTATGCCATTTATAATATGGGTTAGGCTGCGATCCCTTGTAATGTGGCAATAATTGTTCGTCTTCCACCATGATCTCGGTGTTCACCGAGCATGATACCCTGCCATGTGCCAAGCGCAAGTGCGCCTTGTTGGACAGGAATAGTAAGCTGACACCCTAGTATACTCGATTTTAGGTGAGCTGGCATATCATCTTTACCTTCATAAGTATGCCTGAAAAAAGAAAGCTCTTCCTTTACACTATGGTTGAAGAAAGCCTCCATATCTTGTCGAACAGTAGGGTCGGCATTTTCATTAATGGTTAAGCTCGCACTGGTGTGCTGAAGAAATAAATGTAAAAGCCCAACTTCCACACGACGAATACCAGGTAGCGCGGCTTCCACTTGTTGTGTGATTAAGTGGAAACCTCTGGGATAGCTGTCGAGTGTAATTTTTTCAGACTGCCAGAAATTATTTATCAAAACAGATTTCCAAGTGCGCGAGCCCTTCATCGCACATGAAAGGCAGAATAATTTTTGCACCGTCTACTTGGTGGCTTATCGTGTGTTGCTTTCCCGACACGACAATAGGCGTGGCCATGCCGAACTCATAACCGCGTTCTGCAAGATCTCGTTTTGCGTTACCGCAAATCATGTTGGTGACCTCGCCCACCATATCGCCCACTTCTGCGTCGAGTTTCTCAGGGCGTTCTCCTACCATTCTTTCCATAATGGTAAGGGCTAGCGACTCATCAAAAGTAATAGACATTGAGCCCCGTACGTCAGGACCTACCATGCCAATCAAGCCAGAGACATCGCCTTTGGCAATATCGCTCTGCTTACGTTTCGGCTTTCCCGGCGTTAGCTTGGTTTGTGCCATGGTTTCAAGCACATTTAACAGCCCACCAATAAACGGGTTCACAAAATCAGCATTCATTTACACTCTCCTGGGCAGCGTGATCTTCCGTTTGTTGACAATCGGCGCACAATCCATGGGCCTCAATAGTTTGTTTCGATACTTTGAAGCCATGCTGCTGAGCTTGACTCTCTAGTGTGTCTTGTAATCCTTCAGACTGTATCTCAGCTACGTCGCCGCAGCTATCACAAATTAAGAACTGAACGGGGTGGTTACAACCAAAATGGTAGCAGGCTACAAAAGCGTTAGTAGACTCCAGCCGATGAATAAACCCAAAGTCGAGTAGGAAGTCGAGGGCGCGATAGACTGTCGCTGGTTTGGCACTAGATTCTGTTTCTTTTAAAGAGTCGAGAAGTTCATAAGCACCCATGGGGCCGTGCTTTGAAACAAGAATTTCGTATACTTTCTCTCGAAGCGGAGTAAATCTGGCGCCGCGTTGTTCGCAGTACGCTCGTGCCTTATGAATAAGTGTGGTTTTGTTCATTGATAATAACCGTAAACTCGACTTTCATTGTTATATTAAAGCGTTACTTCTGGATCACGTTTATTTGTGTGTACATGAGCAATTAACTCATCTTCCAAGGCAAAGCGCTCTTCTAATGTTTCACCGAGCTGAGCTAATGCAGCGTCAAACCCAGCGGCCTGCTCAGGTGTTACTGCTTGCGCAAACGTATCATTAAATGCGAGTGCTGCGTCGGTGGTTTTTGTCAATTTGGGGTAAAGCTTATCTTTTAAATCAAGGCCTTCGTCGTCGTCTTCTACGAGAATATCGAAAACTTCAAAGTGCCCTGCAGACAGATAATCGAGTAGTGCGCTGCAAAAATTAGCAATCTCATCGGCATCGGGTAAAGATTCGCTCTGCTTGTTGATGCCAGCTAGTTCACAGAACGAGACCAATAATGCCTGTCTGTCCATCAACCAGCGGTCAACTACTTGGCTTTTTCCACCCCATCTGGATTTAACGCTTTCTAACTGTTGCAACATTTCGATGTGCTACCTGTTTAGCGACAATAAGCTTCAGTATAACACTGTGCACTAGTGACACAAATTTTGCGCGAAAAAGTTCGTTGTTAAAACACGGCGTTGCAGACCAAGACTGTGCGTATATAGTGTACTATGGTTCGCAAGAAGACAGGAGTATTGTGCAATGATGATAAAGTTAGATGAAATGAAATTAACCTCACAGCAAGCTATGTGGGTGGTATTTAGTCGCGGTAAAATCGTGATCCAAGAATCATCTGAGTCTATTCCTGTCGCCTATTTAAGTGAAATTCCTTTTCTTGCTTCTTATATAGATGATATTCATCAGTTGCCGCCGCTTAATGAGACCGCGCAGCGTGATATGCCTGTTTTTGTCGTTGATTTAGGGGCCGAGCATATTGAAGAGCCTGGCTGGGAGCGCGTGTCGTTGCGACAGCTTCTTTTTGCAGATTACGAAAATGCTTTTTCGGTAATTGGTAGAGCTTGGCAGTACATTCACTTTCTGCGTACCCATCAATTTTGCGGTCAATGCGGCGCAAAAACAGAACGAGTTGATTGGGAAATGGCCATGCACTGTCACCGCTGCCAGCATCGCAGCTATCCGAGAGTATCGCCGTGTATTATTGTTTCTATTCACAATAATGAGAAAATTCTTTTGGCCAAAGGCGTTCGCCACCGCGAGTCTAATATGTACTCAACCTTAGCTGGCTTCGTTGAAAGTGGAGAGAGTCTTGAGCAAGCGGTACATCGGGAAGTGTTTGAAGAAGTAGGCGTAGAGGTTAAAAACCTGCGTTACTACAGCAGTCAGCCGTGGCCGTTCCCACACTCTTTGATGGTAGGCTTTATTGCTGAATATGAAAGGGGGGAGATTCGTTGTCAGGAAAACGAGATAGACGATGCACAGTGGTTTGATATCAACGATCTTCCTACTATTCCACCGAAGATATCCATTGCCGGGCAGTTAATAGCAGAAACCGTGTCGCTGATCACAGACAAATAAAAAACCCTGCCGAGGCAGGGTTTCAATACGTTTAGCACGGTCCCATTTAGGGCTTCTTTTCTTTAACGTGTCTATTATTAGCAAACACTTACTTTAAGTGCAAGCGTCTTTTTCAAGATATGTTCGTCTTTAATTATCGACACTTGAACTAACGGTAGTGGCGCATTGCGCTGAATTGTCGATTAAACGTCGATTTTTTAATACAGGTTTTAGCGCACCTTTTAGATAATGCTGGTATACTTCGGCGCTCTATTATCTTCAGTTATTCAGGTGAGTTATATGTCGCAAAATGTCCCCAGTGTTGATAAACCCGCGTTAAAGAACGATCGCTATTTACGTGCGTTACTTAAACAGCCGGTAGATGTCACACCTGTATGGATGATGCGACAAGCTGGGCGTTATCTTCCTGAATACAAAGCAACTCGCGCGGTGGCGGGTGATTTCATGTCGCTTTGTAAAAATGCTGAACTTGCGTGTGAAGTTACGCTTCAACCTTTGCGTCGTTTTCCCCTTGATGCAGCCATTCTTTTTTCTGATATTTTGACTATTCCCGATGCCATGGGACTAGGTCTTTACTTCGAAACGGGTGAAGGCCCGCGCTTTAAGAATCCTATCACCTGCAAAGCTGATGTAGACAAAATTGGTCTTCCAGATCCAGAAGGCGAATTACAGTATGTAATGAACGCGGTTAGAACTATTCGTCGCGAACTGAAAGGTGAGGTGCCACTAATCGGGTTCTCGGGAAGTCCATGGACGCTCGCAACCTACATGATTGAAGGTGGCTCTAGTAAAGCATTCACTAAAATTAAAAAGATGGCCTTTGCTGAGCCTGCCACGCTTCATGCGCTATTAGCAAAGCTCGCCGATTCGGTTACCGAGTACCTTAACGCACAAATTGCGGCAGGTGCGCAATCGGTCATGGTCTTTGATACATGGGGTGGCGTTTTATCACCTCGCGATTACAAAGAATTCTCGCTTCAATATATGGAGCGTATTGTAAGTGGTCTAACTCGTGAAAATGAAGGCCGCAAAGTGCCAGTAACACTGTTTACTAAAAACGGTGGCATGTGGCTAGAGTCTATCGCAGCAACAGGCTGTGATGCAGTTGGCTTAGATTGGACTATCGATATCAAAGAAGCCCGTGCACGTATTGGTGATAAGGTGGCGCTACAAGGCAATATGGACCCGTCTATGTTATATGCACAGCCTCAAAGAATAGAGCAAGAAGTGGCTTCAATTCTAGAGGGTTACGGCGAAGGCAGTGGTCATGTATTTAACTTAGGACACGGCATCCACTTAGATGTTCCGCCTGAGAATGCCGGCGTATTCGTAAATGCAGTTCACGAATTAAGTAAGCAATATCACAAATAAGCAAACCGTAATAAAGGAAGCTTAATGAAAACGTGGCTTGTGATATTGCTAATAGCGTTTGCGTTAATAGCAGGGTATAAATTCTCTGGCTATCAACATCAACTTAGCGAATCCAATGCAGATAAGGCGCGACTAACCACAGTGTTAGCGCGCTCTCGCGCCACGGAAACGAGCGAGCTGAAAGTTATTAAGCCAGCCGCTAAACTGGCTACGGGAAACACAACAACCGGCAACACAGCAGCGGACAAAAGTAAAGACAGCCAACTTGCACAAAGCCAAGCTAGGGAGGCGATGCGAGCAGGAAAAAATGATTCCTCCTCAAAAGCGCCCGCTGCTTTCTACGCAGAAACTGAAGGCTCGCTTGCTACGTTTTTTGCCCTCCCCCCAAACAATGAGCTTTTTGTTTTAAACTCGGTAACGTGCCGCAGCGGCCTTTGCGAAGTTGTCGGTGAGTACGATGGTTCTGAAACGGAGCTCTTTTTAGTTATCAAAGCTCTTGAGCAAGAGCCATGGTGGCAATTCGGTTCGCCTATTGTCTCTACTCAATTAGCCCAGCGCGGTTTGAAGCTTAACGTTTCTTTTGCCGCTCAGCATCAGCCTAACGCTAATTTGAAGTACAAAGAAAATATGCAGGCAGAGCTAAAGCAAAAGGTCGCTTCTGCCGGTTAAAGCGGTTGCCTTCCTCGTAGAGCTTTGATGCGTAATACGTCAATTATGCGTCTCTCGGCAAACCTTTCTCAATCACTCGAATGAGTCGCTGCTGCTGTCGGTTTTGCGCTTCATAGGCCGTCTGTTTTTTTTGTTGTTGCTGCAATGCCCAATCAATGTGTCTGTCTACCAACTCACTCACCGTGCCATGCCTTTCTTTTAACAACTGAATACTTTCTTCGTTGTAAGGCGCGTTACCGAGTGCAACAGCAATATTACGCTGCCATTTTTGATAGCCTATACGCCTTATCGGTGAGCCTTCGGTGCTTTGTAAAAAGGTTTCCTCTGACCAACTAAATAATGTATTTAAGCTTTGGCCATGAAGCACTGTTCTAGGGTGGAAGTCTTCCTCTTCGGTAATGTTAGCAAACCGATTCCAAGGGCACACTAGCTGACAATCATCACAGCCGTATATGCGGTTGCCCATCAAGGGTCTGAGTTCTTCTGGTATGTCTTTATCAGACTCGATAGTAAGGTACGAAATACATTTACGTCCGTCTACCTTATAAGGCTCGACAATAGCGTTAGTGGGGCAAATAGTTAAACAGGCTGTGCAGCTACCGCAGCCTTCTTCAATTGGCGAGTCCACAGGGAGCGGCACATTGATAAAAAGCTCCCCTAGAAAGAACCACGAGCCCGCTTCTTTATTGAGCGTAAGACTATGTTTGCCGGTCCACCCTATACCGGCTTTTTCAGCGATAGCATGCTCTAGTACGGGGGCGGAATCCACAAAAGGGCGGTACTGAGTACTTGCAAGAGAAGCGGTAATTTTCTCACCTAGCTGTTTTAATCGTTTTCTTAACACCTTGTGATAATCGCGGCCTAGTGCATAGCGGCTAATATAGCCAATGTGGGGCGCTTTTAAATGTTGAGCGAACGACGCATCAGGAGGGAGGTAGTTCATGCGAACACTGATAACTCTTAACGTGCCAGGCACTAACTCAGCGGGCCGAGCACGCTTCATTCCATGGCTTTCCATATAAGCCATGTCACCGTGATACCCCTTGTCTAACCAGGCTTGAAGGTGGGCTTCATGCTGATGTAGATCAATATCACTGATGCCAACCTGCTGAAAGCCTAGCGCTGTACCCCAAGCCTTGATATTGTTGGTTAATTCACGAAGGTCGATAGAATTAATTTCGGACATTTGCTTATGCTAGATACTCAATTAACGTCAAGTTTATCATACAAACTATTTCGGGCCGATCAGGTTAGAGAAAATGAAGCGCAAGCTGCTGCAGACTCTGGCTGCGATATGTTTACTTTGATGCAACGGGCAGGGGACGTAGTATTTAAGCAATGCTTAGAGCTGATGCCAAATTCGGATACCTATTTAGTATTGGTAGGCCAAGGAAACAACGCCGGAGACGGCTATATTGCAGCAATTAACGCCAAACTTGCGGGTAAGCAAGTTCATCTTTGTGCGGTAGAGCCACAGCGTACGCTTGAAGGGGATGCCGGTACGGCGCAGCAGCGCTGGCTTGACTCGGGAGGCAGTATTGATGGTTTCGAACCTGCTTTATTAGAAAAAGCGGATGTAGTGATAGACGCTCTTCTTGGCACGGGTATCAATAGTTATATCCGCAACGAATTTGCCGATGTTATTGATGCGGTGAACGCATCAGCAACCCCCGTTGTGAGTGTGGATGTGCCTTCTGGCTTAGATGCTAATACCGGGCAGAGTTTGGGCCGGTGTGTACAGGCTGATGTTACGGTGACCTTTGTAGGTATCAAGCCAGGGCTTGTCACAGGTGCAGGTAAACAGTCTTGCGGCAAGCTGGTTTATGCCGACTTGGGTATTGGCAAAGCGTTTCAGGCGCTCGCGAAGGCGAGTGCAACCATGCTCAACATTGAGCACTTCAAAGGCATGGGGCCGCGCGATATAAATAGCCACAAGGGAACCTACGGAAGACTATTGTGCATTGGTGGTAACCGCGGTACAGCAGGCGCTATCCGCCTAGCCAGTGAAGCGGCGTTGCGAAGTGGTGCGGGTATGGTTCGCGTGTATACCCATGAATCGTCGGTCGTTCAGGTTAGTGCAGGGCGCCCCGAGTTGATGGTGACTGACTATAATTTAGAAGATGCGCTCGCGTGGGCAACCTGTGTGGTTATTGGGCCAGGTTTAGGTCAAGATGAATGGGCTGAAACCGTCTTTGAAACCACAATGAAGCACTGTCAAAGCAAAAATAAGCCGGTTGTTATCGATGCCGACGCGTTAAATTTACTGTGTAAGCAGTCGACGGCTTATACATTGTCAGACAGTATCCTTACTCCTCATTCAGGTGAAGCCGCACGCTTACTGGGTGTTTCTATCGATGACGTAGAAAGCGACCGGTTTAACTATGCAAGGCAGTGTTCACAGCGTTACCACGCCGTCTGCGTGCTAAAAGGGGCGGGTACGCTTATTGATAACGAAAAGAAAACCTGGGTTTGCCGTCATGGTAATCCGGGGATGGCTACCGCGGGAAGTGGAGATGTGTTAAGTGGCATTTTAGGGGCATTGCTCGCTCAAGGTGTAGAAACAGATATTGCTGCAAAATACGGCGTAGTGCTGCACGCGAAAGCGGGAGATGATATTGCCCAACTCTATGGTCAACGTGGTATGATAGCGAGCGATTTGTTTGACGCAGTACGTGCATTAATAAACCACTAGTTAGCGTGGTTTTGTCTTAAACGGGCAGGCATCTACTGTGTTTTTCGGCTTACAATTACTGTGGAATATTGTTGATGTCTTACCCGCACACCTCTTTTTTTGCTAATGAATTAGACGATACCGCGCAGCTTGCCAAAGACTTAGCGCAAGCCGTTTCAAGTCAACTCCCGGCTCACGCCGTTATTTACCTAAATGGCGATTTAGGTGCAGGTAAAACCACGTTTAGCCGCTATTTTATTCAATCTTTAGGTCATTCAGGCAGCGTTAAAAGTCCAACGTATACATTGGTTGAACCTTATGAGTTGGATGACGTCAATATTTATCACTTTGACCTATATCGCTTAGCCGACCCTGAAGAGCTCGAGTTTATGGGTATTAGAGACTATTTTGGTTCTGGTGCCATTGCGCTTATCGAATGGTCTGAAAAAGGCGGGGAATACTTGGCAACGCCTGACTTAGTGATTAGTATAAATATTACTCCATCTGGAAGGCAGTTCAGTCTGGACGCTAAAAGTGTACACGGTGCAAAGATACTCCAGCAGTGCAAGCGCGTATAGCGCAAAAGATAACTAAAAATAACAGTCGCTCCGGGGTTTACGAGGGCGGCAATACAAGAATACAAAGGCTAATTATGGTGCGCAGTATAGTTTCGGTATTATTATTGTGTTTCGTGGTGCAATTCGCACACGGCGCGCAAAATAACATCGACGGAGTAAGAATATGGCCGTCGCCTGACAATACTCGCGTTGTTTTCGATATGAAAGCCGAGCCTGAGTTTAGCTATTTCACGCTTAAAAATCCGCTACGACTGGTTATTGATTTAAAGAACACCAGCAATTCAACCAAACTATCAGGTGTAGCGAATAGCGGCGATCTTATTAAAAAGCTTCGCTATTCAACGCCGAAAAAACCTTCATCTGCAAGGGTAGTGGTAGAGCTAAACCGCAATACAAAACCTTCTATATTCGCTGTCGCGCCTCAGGGAGCACTCGGTCACAGGCTTGTGGTTGATTTACCCGATAAGGGCTCATCGAAAGCACCTACACGTGCGGCGTCAACGGGCACCGTCGTTATGGATGACTCAAGCAGCGCCCGGGATAGGGATATCATTGTTGCTATAGATGCTGGCCATGGCGGTCACGATCCGGGCTCAGTAGGGCCTGCGGGTACATACGAGAAACATATCACCCTTAGCATAGCGAAAAAGCTTGAAAGCATGATAAACAAAGAGCGTGGAATGCGCGCCATCATGACGAGAAGCGGTGATCACTATATTTCTCCTAATCGACGCCCTGAAATAGCGCGAGAGAAAAAAGCGGACCTGCTTATTTCTATTCACGCGGATGCGTTTAGCCAACCTCAACCGCGCGGTGGTTCGGTATGGGTGCTTTCAATGCGCCGTGCTGATACCGAATTAGGGCGATGGCTAGAAAAATCCGAACGCCATTCTGAGTTACTCGGCGGGGCTGCAGAAGTCATAAATGATAAGTCGAGTGAACGTTATCTCACTGAAACCATACTCGGCCTATCAATGGATCACAGTATGGCGACTAGCCACGACTTAGGTAATAAGGTAGTAGAAGAGCTAAAACAAGTGACGAGCCTTCACAAAAGAAAGCCCCAAGCTGCTAGCTTCGCTGTGTTAACGGCTCCAGATATCCCATCAATATTGGTGGAAGTTGGTTTTATTTCTAATCCTCAAGAAGAAAAGAACCTAAATTGGTCAAAACATCGCGAGCGTTTGGCTAATGCAATGTTCAAAGCCACCAAGCGTTACTTCAAGCAAGTTCCGCCTGATGGTACACTATGGGCTCAAGAACGATCGAACAACAGGCGGCATAAAGTAAGAAGCGGAGAGTCGCTTTCTTTATTGGCGCAGCGCTACAACGTAAAGGTAAGTAGCATAAAAGCTGCAAACGATCTTTCAAGTGATGTTGTGCGTGTTGGGCAGGTGTTAAATATCCCTCGAACATAGCCTGGCGCGGGCGTGGTTGAGGGGAAAGCCCCCTTTTGCTTACGCAATTACATTTTAAGTCACCATATATCTATTCAGCCAATATCAATAGGGTAGCCCTTTGCCTATACAGCTTTTATCTCCACAATTAGCCAACCAAATAGCCGCAGGTGAAGTAGTAGAACGCCCCGCATCTGTGGTTAAAGAGCTGTTGGAAAATAGCCTAGACGCTGGCGCAACAAAGATAGAAATAGACATTGAGAAAGGTGGCCACAAGCGAATTCGTATTAAAGATAACGGCTCTGGAATCGAGAAAAATGAACTACAGCTGGCGCTAAGCCGCCACGCAACCAGCAAAATTACGACGCTAGATGATTTGGAGCAAATTTTATCTTTGGGTTTTCGTGGAGAAGCCCTTGCTAGTATTAGTTCGGTAAGCCGGCTAACGCTTACATCGCGTACGCAAGCACAAACAGAAGCGTGGCAAGCGTATTGCGAAGGCCGTGAGATGGCAGTAAATATACAGCCCGCCGCACACCCCGTGGGAACAACGATTGATGTGGCGGACCTTTTTTATAATACACCTGCTAGACGCAAGTTTTTGCGCACTGAAAAAACCGAATTTCAGCACATCGAAGAGGTAATTAAACGTATCGCGTTAAGTTACCCTAGCGTATCTTTTGTGTTGAAACATAACGACAAAGTGGCGAAACGGTTTATCGCTGATAAAGAAGGGAGTCTAACCACGCGAATCGGTGCTGTGGTTGGGCAAAAGTTCATTCAAAACGCGGTGCACATTCATGCTGCTTACGAAGGTCTTCAAATTGATGCGTGGTTAGGTAATGAAGCGATGTTGCGCAGCAGCAATGACTGCCAGTTTAGTTTTGTTAATGGGCGCGGTATGCGGGATAAACTGATCATGCACGCTATACGTCAAGCATACGAGAGCGTATGGGGCGTTATAGAGCAGCCAAGCTTTGTAGTCTACTTAACCGTTGACCCTAAAGATGTCGATGTGAACGTTCATCCCGCAAAACACGAAGTTAGATTCCAGCAAGGGCGGTTAGTACATGACTTCATTTGTAAAACCGTCAGTGATGCGCTTCATGCGATGACAGATGAAGCGTCCCTGACAGGTATGGATAATAAGCGTCACTTAGAAAGTGACTTTATGTCCCATGAAGTTGAACACGACTACATCAGACCGCTTCAAACTCAAGCTGAAAGTAGTACTCGTGCGTTTAATGAGCAAAGCGCGTACCCGTCATCGTATTCACCGTCAGGCAAAACCGCAAGTAGCGGGGTTGGGAGTTCAGGCGTAAGAGCAGGGGGAATAACTCAGCGACAAAGTAGGGGCCCAAGCGCTGCATATCAGTCTAGCTATAATGCTTTGATGACGCCAAATAGCGACAATTTGACCGGCGACGGGAATGAGTCATCAATACTTGAGTGTGTAAATCTCTCCTCACTGTGCAGAATTTACCCAAAAGAAGAAAAAATTTACCTTATTAGTGCGACGAAAGTTGTAAATATCTGGCTAAGCGAACTATTTTTAAAAGCACAGCACAGTCAACCTTTGTTAATGCCAGTGGCTGTTTCCCTCGATAATGTGGAAGAAAAACTGGTTTCGATGCTAAATGAAGCGCATTTTGAAATAAATAAGGTTGCGGGAAAATATCGGTTACAGCAGGTTCCGGCAGGAACTCGACATCTTCCGTGGATTAAATGGTTTGAATCTCTTCTAAATGTGAAGTTCGGTGACACCATTAATAGTCTTGAAAGCGCGCTAAAATTATTGTCTTTACCTGAAGCTTTGATAGACGATGAAGTAACAAAAGCGCTGTGGTACTGGTTGGATCAGCAAAGCGCAGTTAAACAATGGGAAATTATAGAGCAATTTGCTAAAGTGCGCCCCTTGAATTTAGTGCTCGATGTGTGGGGAGAATAAGGTGTCCGATGGCATAAATTCTGCATTGCCTGTGATTGCTATTATGGGCCCCACGGCATCAGGCAAAACGGGCTTAGCGCTAGAGATAGCTGCTCAGGTTGAAAGTGAAGTGATCAGTGTCGACTCTGCCCTTGTGTATAAAGGGATGGACATTGGTACTGCGAAACCTTCAATCGAAGAGCGCGCAGGAGTGGTACATCATTTAATTGACATTATCGACCCTGCTGAAAGTTATTCAGTGTCGCAATTTGTTAACGATACAAATCGTTTAATTGGCGATATATTAGCGCGTGGCAAGGTACCAATTTTGGCTGGAGGTACAATGATGTACTTCAATGCCTTGATAAATGGTATTTCGCCACTACCTAAGTCAGATGAAAAGATACGAGATGAAATAACACAGCAGGCACAACGCTTGGGCTGGTCTAAATTACACGACGAACTGCGTAGTGTAGACCCAGTTAGCGGTGAGAGAATTCACCCTAACGATCCACAGCGTATTACTCGAGCGCTTGAAGTGTATAGAAACACCGGCAAAACGTTGACCTATTGGCAGCAGCAAAAGGGCGAAAAGTGCCCTTACAACATTGCCCAATTTGCCATCGCGCCCGAAGACCGTGCCGTGTTGCACAACCGTATTGCTACCCGCTTCGACATGATGTTGGAGCAAGGGTTCGAGAAAGAAGTAGTAAAACTCTACGAACGCAGTGATCTTCATGAAGATTTACCTTCTATTCGTTCTGTAGGGTATAGGCAAATGTGGCAGTATTTAGATGGCCATTTGAGTTACGCAGAAATGCGGGAAAGAGGCATTATCGCCACAAGACAACTCGCAAAGCGCCAGCTGACTTGGCTAAGGGGCTGGGAGCAGGTTACGTGGTTAGACACATTTGCTAACGATAATTTGACTAAAATTACAGCGAAAGTCACACTTTAAATGTTTGAGTGTGGTATATTTTAGACGTGCAGTGGTAGTGTAATTATTATCACGAATAATAAAAACTAAGGATATCAAATGGCTAAAGGGCAATCTTTACAAGACCCATTCTTAAACGCTTTGCGTAAGGAACGTATACCAGTATCAATTTATCTGGTAAACGGTATCAAACTTCAGGGGCAGGTTGAGTCATTCGACCAGTTCGTTATTCTACTGAAGAACACAGTAAGCCAAATGGTGTATAAGCACGCAATTTCTACTGTTGTTCCAGCACGCGCTATCACAATGCCAAGCGCAGGAGATTCTGAAAATACTAAAGGTGAATAATTTAAAAGGTAACGCGCTTGTTTGACCGTTATGAAGCCGGTGAACAGGCTGTACTTGTTCATGTTAATTTTTCCGACGAGAACAGTAAAGAAGACTTAAGTGAGCTTGAATTGCTTGTGTCTTCGGCAGGGGTGAACGCGGTAGAAGTCATTACTACTTCGCGCAGCGCTCCTCATGCTAAGTTTTTCGTTGGTTCAGGTAAAGCAGAGGAAATAGCAGCGGCAGTTAACGCACACGATGCCAACGTTGTTATTTTCAACCACGCGCTGTCTCCCTCCCAGGAGCGTAACTTAGAAGCCGTGTGTAAATGCAGGGTGTTAGACAGAACGGGGCTTATACTCGATATTTTCGCTCAAAGAGCGCGAACGCACGAGGGTAAGCTTCAGGTTGAACTAGCCCAGTTGAGACATATCTCAACGCGTCTTATCCGAGGCTGGACTCACCTTGAGCGTCAAAAAGGTGGTATAGGTCTACGCGGACCGGGTGAGACACAGCTAGAGACCGACCGACGATTACTTCGTGGTCGTATAAAAGCCATTCTTCGTCGTTTGGAAAAAGTGCAGAAACAGCGAGAGCAAGGTCGTCGCTCTCGTAAACGCGCTGAAATTCCAACGGTATCCTTAGTTGGCTATACGAATGCGGGTAAATCGACGCTGTTTAACACCATTACCGACTCTCACGTTTACGCTGCCGACCAGCTGTTCGCAACGCTAGATCCCACGTTACGTAAAATCGAGTTAAAAGACGTTGGCCCTGCTATTTTGGCCGACACGGTAGGGTTTATCCGACACCTTCCTCACGATTTAGTCGCGGCTTTTAAAGCAACGCTGCAAGAGACTCAAGAAGCTGACTTACTGCTCCATGTCGTTGATATCGCTGATGCGAAGTATCGAGAAACCATGGACGAAGTAAACGACGTACTTGAAGAAATTGAAGCTGGGGATATTCAACAATTACTAATCTGTAATAAGATTGATAAACTAGAAGACGTTAAACCTCGTATAGAAAGAAATGACGAAGGGGTGCCCGTTCGCGTGTGGTTGTCTGCACAGACGGGGGAAGGGACAGAGTTGTTAAGCCAAGCTTTAACCGAGTGTTTGAGTAAAAGTATGGTGAATTACACATTAAAGATTCCCCCAGCTCAAAGTCGATTGCGCGGCGTATTATACGAACTAAACTGTATTTCTAGCGAAGAATACGACAGTCAAGGTGACTGGGTAGTCGATGTAAGAATGCCCGCTGCCGACTGGAACAGGCTTGAAAAACGTCTGGAAAACGGAATATCAGAGTATGTTGTGCGACATTAAGCAGTGCTAATCACTGTATTGAGCATGCGACATTTAAAAATATAACAGTAATCTATGGAGTATCAGCATGGCTTGGAATGAGCCGGGTGGCAATAATAACGACCCGTGGAAGAATCGCGGCGGGAAAGAGCAAGGTCCCCCAGATTTAGACGATGTGTTTAAAAACTTATTTGGTAAGTTTGGAAAGTCAGGTGGTAACGGTGGTGGCTCGGGCAAAAGCCTAGGCGGCATCGGTGCTGGTATTCTAGTAGGCTTGCTTGTAGTGATATGGTTTATCAGCGGCTTTTACACTATTCGTGAAGCAGAGCGTGGTGTTGTACTGCGCTTTGGCGAGTACTACCAACAGGTAGAACCCGGCCTTCGTTGGGCGCCGACCTTCGTTGATACAGTTATCCCTGTTGACGTGCAGTCAATCCGCGACCAATCATCTTCTGGTTCAATGCTAACAGAAGACGAAAACGTAGTAAGTGTTCAAATGGAAATGCAATTTCGCGTTGTTGACCCATACCGTTGGACCTTTGCCGTTGAGAGCCCAGAACAAAGCCTAAGCCAATCGTTAGACAGTGCAATCCGCTATGTAGTCGGTCACTCGAAGATGGATGACGTACTAACAGACGGTCGTGAAGTGACTCGTCAGCGAGTATGGGAAGAACTTCAGGGGATTATCGAGCCTTATAACATGGGCGTTTCTATTATTGATATGAACTTCCGTGACGCACGTCCTCCTGAGCAGGTAAAAGATGCGTTTGATGACGCCATTGCCGCACAGGAAGATGAGCAACGCTTTATTCGTGAAGCAGAAGCTTACGCAAGAGAAATCGAGCCTCGCGCACGTGGTCAGGTCAATCGCATGAACGAAGAAGCGCAAGCATATAAAGAGCAGGTAACGTTAGAGGCGCAAGGTGAAGTAGCCCGCTTTAACGAGTTACTTCCACAGTATGAGCGCGCGCCTCAAGTTACCCGTGAGCGTATCTATCTTGAAACGATGGAAGAAGTGTTAAGCAGCACCAGCAAAATCATGGTGGACAGCAAAGGCGGCAATAACATGATGTATCTACCGTTAGATAAAATCATGGAGCGTCAGCAGTCTACAACGAAAGCGCGTTCTCGTAACACGCTAGAAGGTTTGCAAGCGCCGGTGACTGATGCAGAAGGCAGAAGCCGCAACTCATCGCCGACCTCAGGCTTACGCGGCGATAGCTACAGAGAGGGGAGATAAGCACAGTGAAGAATTTATTAATTGCAGCATTCGTTCTTCTTGTTTTACTCGCATCAGGCTCTCTGTTCGCGGTTAAAGAAGGCGAGCGAGCTATTGTTATTCAGTTTGGTAAAGTTCAAAGAGATGACGACACTGGCGACACTAAGGTGTTTGAACCAGGTCTTCACTTTAAATTGCCATTTATTGATTCGGTACGTGTACTCGATGCGCGTATTCAAACACTAGACGGCTCACCTGACCGCTTTGTAACAAGTGAGAAAAAAGACCTTATCGTAGACTCTTACGTTAAGTGGCGCATTGATGACTTTGCCCGTTACTACCTATCAACGGGTGGTAACAAGCTGCAGGCTGAAGCGTTACTTAAACAAAAAGTAAACAACGGTCTACGTTCAGAGTTCGGTACCCGTACTATTGCACAAATTGTTTCTGGTGAGCGTTCAGCACTAATGAACCAAGCAATGGAACAGGCGTCTACATCGTCTGACGAGCTAGGCATTGAAATTGTTGACGTGCGCGTTAAGCAAATCAACTTACCTACTGAAGTGAGCAATTCAATCTTCCAGCGTATGCGTGCAGAGCGTGCAGCGGTAGCACGTGAGCACCGTTCAGAAGGTCAAGAGCAAGCTGAAGTGATCAAGGCAAACATTGATGCGAAAGTAACCGTAATGCTTGCCGACGCCGAACGAAATGCGCGACAGCTACGCGGTGAAGGTGATGCAATTGCAGCACAGATTTATGCTGATGCATATTCTCAAAACGCCGATTTTTATAGCTTCCTACGCAGTATGGACGCATATAAAAAGAGCTTTAACAGCAAGCAAGACGTTATGGTTATTGCGCCTGATAGTGACTTCTTTAAGTACATGAATCAGTCTAAAGGTAACTAATCGAACGCCGGTTTGATGTAACAAAAGCCAGTCTTTTTAGACTGGCTTTTTTGTGCGCTGAAGAAAGCTAAACGTATGAACCTACTCACTTATTTTCGCTATTTTTGCGGCTCGAATAGGAAAATGTACAGCAGGTTAACCTCTCATTTACCCTATCGACTGCCAAATTTTCACTAAATCGGGTAAAATACCGCCTGAATACTATTAAAACACGTCACTCTTTAAGTACAAAGTTGATGCCTTCCCAGCGTTAGCTTTGATGTAGTAGACGTCAATAAACGACAGAGGGAAGATTTTGACAACGGAAAATACAAATTCAGTGTCTGCCGATAATAAGGGCGGACAAGGTGGGTTATTCTCGCGATTTCTCGCTACGGTAGAATGGTTAGGAAACCTTCTCCCCCATCCAGTTACCTTATTTGCCCTGCTTTCGCTCTTCATTGTGGTGCTAAGTGGGATACTTGGATACTTTGACTTAGCGGTGGCTGACCCTCGTCCTGTTGGCGCGAAGGGAAGAGAAGAAGACGGTATGATTGAGGTTATATCGCTGATGAGCGCCGAAGGGCTACAGCGTATTGTAACTGGCTTAGTCACTAACTTTACCGGCTTTGCCCCTTTAGGTACGGTACTCGTTGCCCTTCTAGGGGTATCGGTAGCAGAACACTCAGGGTTGCTCTCCGCTGCCATGCGTGCTCTTGTGATGAACGCCTCAAAGCGTGCAGTAACCTTCGCAGTGGTATTTGCAGGTATTATTTCTAATACGGCTTCCGAGCTTGGCTATGTAGTGCTTATACCTCTTGCGGCCATGATCTTCCACTCTTTAGGGCGTCACCCTCTTGCAGGGCTCGCGGCAGCATTCGCAGGGGTATCGGCAGGGTATAGTGCAAACTTATTATTAGGTACGGTAGACCCGCTGTTATCCGGTATTACCGAAGCAGCGGCGCACATGATTGACCCTGATTACATGGTTGGCCCAGAAGTAAATTGGTACTTCATGTTTATCAGTACTTTTGTGGTTGCGACCATGGGGGCTTTGGTGACGGAAAAAGTAGTCGAGCCCCGACTTGGCACGTTCGACCCCGCTGAAGCCTCAATAGATTTAGGCAAGCAATCGATGGATGCACCTACAGATCTTGAGAAAAAAGGGTTACGTTGGGCAGGCATATCGTTTGTTATTGTTTGTGCAATATTGGCGTTAACGGTTGTGCCCGAAAATGGAATTCTGCGTCATCCAGAAACAGGTGAAGTGGCCGGTTCCCCCTTTCTTAAAGGGATAGTGGCTTTCATCTTCATCACTTTTGCTATTCCTGGGTTTGTATACGGTAAAGTGACCAAGTCGATGAAAAACGACAAAGACGTCATCGATGCCATGTCAAAAAGTATGGGGGCAATGGGCCTCTATATTACTCTGGTATTTTTCGCAGCCCAGTTTGTTGCGTTTTTTAAGTGGACGAACCTTGGCACCGTACTAGCGGTTAAAGGGGCCGCCTTGCTGCAGGCAGCAGGATTAGATGGCCCAGCAGTGTTTATTCTGTTTATTCTTATGTGTGGCGTAGTGAACTTGTCATTAGGCAGTGCCTCAGCCCAGTGGGCGGTAACGGCACCCATCTTTGTACCCATGCTTATGCTAATTGGCTATGCGCCAGAAGTTATTCAGGCGGCTTACCGAATAGGTGACTCGGTGACGAACGTTATCGCACCTATGATGAGTTATTTCGGCCTTATACTCGCTATGGCTGCAAGATATAAGAAAGACTTGGGTATGGGGACGTTAATCGCAATGATGTTGCCTTACTCCATGGTATTCATCGTAGGTTGGACAATCTTGTTCTATATTTGGGTGTTCCTACTTGGTATGCCAGTTGGGCCTGGTGCAGCAACCTACTACCAACCCTAAAGCGAGGTTAGGCTGACGGTTAAAGGTTATAAAGTAACCTTTATACGTTAACACCTGATATAGACGCGACTTATCTGAAGCGGTAGCTGTTCTTTAAAACTGAACAGCTACCGCTTTTTAATGGTTAAAAGCTATTGATGCAATCGCACTTTTTTGGCGTCATTTGCGATCATAAACTAAGGTAATTCAGTATAATACGTATATAGCGCAGTACTTCTCGGATTATGAATAGATGAAATACAAATCGGACAAAGGCTTTAGTCACGGACAAGCGGATAAAATCGGTGTCTTGGTCACAAATTTAGGCACGCCACAAGCGCCAACTAAGCAAGCGCTCCGCCCCTATTTAAAAGAGTTTCTTTCTGACCCTCGGGTTGTCGAAGTGCCTAAAGCCATTTGGTGGTTTGTGCTAAACGGTATTATTTTAAATTTCCGTCCTAAACGCTCTGCTGAAGCTTATTCAACGGTGTGGACCGAAGAAGGTTCACCGCTTTTGGCAATCACCAAAGCACAAGCGGCCGCTATTGGACAACGTTGTAAGGCTGAGTATGGCGATGATGTAATTGTAGATTTTGCCATGCGCTACGGTAACCCTGCCATCGGTAAGACTATTGAAGATATGTTAGCCAAGGGCGTTCGCAAGCTTGTTGTATTGCCGCTTTACCCGCAGTACAGCGCGTCAACAACAGGTTCAACGTTCGATGCCATTGCAAAAGACTTTACCTCTAGACGCTGGTTGCCAGAACTACGCTTTGTCAATCACTATCACGACCGTGATAATTTTATTACTGCGTTAGCGAATAAGGTTAAAGCGCACTGGGAAGCCCATGGCAAAGCGGACAAATTAATATTGTCTTACCACGGTATTCCCAAGCGCTACCTTATGAATGGCGACCCTTACCACTGTGAGTGCCATAAAACGTCCCGTTTATTAGCCGAGAAGTTAGGTTTATCACACGATGAATATATGACCACGTTTCAATCTCGATTTGGTCGAGAGGAGTGGTTAACACCGTATACTGACGAAACATTGAAATCGCTACCCGGCAAAGGGGTGAAGTCGATTCAAGTGATGTGTCCGGGCTTTTCCGCAGATTGCCTTGAAACTATCGAGGAAATCGGTGAAGAGAATCGCGAGTATTTCATGGAAGCCGGAGGTGAGCGATACGAATACATCGCGGCGCTTAACAGTGATAAAGAACACATCGATGTGCTTTTTGACATTGTGCAAGAGAACTTGCACGGCTGGACAGTCGAATCAGACAATGGTTTACGCGCAGGCTTAGCGAGAGCATTAGGCGCTGAAAAATAGTTCGCTTACCCTGCTTTCTGTTGCTTAAGGCGGACACAAAGCAAGGTAAATTTAGCCCAGGCATGGGCCTGAAAACCGAAGGGAGATTAAGACGTGGACGTAAAAGCACCGAAGGCACTACTTAAAGCGCAAAAGCTTGCTAACTTATTGGATACGGCCGTTAAACTCCCTTTTATTCCCATCAGAATAGGCCTCGATTCCATCGTAGGTCTTATTCCCGGGGCAGGTGATGCCCTTATGTTATTTGTCTCTTTGCGAATTGTTTGGCTTGGTAAATCGTTAGGCATGCCAAAGGCCCTTGTCGCGCAAATGGTAAAAAATTCGGCCCTCGACTTTGGCTTAGGCTTTATCCCTTTCATAGGGGATATCGTTGACGTGTTTTACAAAGCGAATCAGAAAAACGTGCGTATTATGGAACGCTGGTGGATAAGCGAAAATAAAGCCAATGTTGATGCGGCCACGAAAGCCAAACTCGCCCAATGGGAAGAGGAAAACCGTTAACCCGGTTTTCGACCTACCTTGTGTAGCGAGTATTACCGCCTTTGGCTTACGTTGAACAACTTACCCTATCAAATCGACGGTCATGAAGCCTCATTACTGCGATACTGGTTGGCATTGTCCTAGACCACCTGTAACTTAGAAATGTCATAAAAAATACCAATCGTTTTTTATGCTGAAGTCGTAACAACCTATCACATACATTGAAATACCTCTTTACAAGGAGCGTGCAGTACATGAAAGCGTCCGACTTATTTGTCAAAGCATTAGAAGCTGAAGGTGTTGAATACGTCTTTGGTATCCCCGGCGAAGAAAACCTCGACTTACTAGAGTCTTTGCGTGCGTCCTCAATTAAATTGGTACTCACCCGTCATGAGCAGGGGGCCGGGTTTATGGCTGCCACTTACGGCAGGCTAACCGGAAAAGTTGGCGTGTGTTTATCGACCCTAGGTCCCGGCGCAACAAACTTAGTCACGCCCGCGGCTTACGCCCAACTTGGCGCTATGCCAATGCTCATGATCACAGGCCAAAAACCGATCAAAACAAGTAAGCAAGGTCGCTTCCAAGTGATTGACATTGTTGACATGATGCGACCCATAACCAAGTTTACTAATCAAATTGTAAGTGGCGACAGAATTCCTTCCACGGTTCGTGAAGCCTTTAGGTTAGCCCACGAAGAACGCCCCGGCGCCGTTCATATTGAATTACCTGAGGACATTGCTGCCGAGGAAACTAGCGAGCAAATTTTATCGCCCAGCATGACGCGCAGACCAATTGCGGAGTACAAAGCAATTGCTGCAGCTATTTCCATGATTGAAGAAGCACAGTCGCCACTACTGCTAATAGGCGCAGGGGCCAATCGCAAACTCACTGCGAAGATGCTCAGAGAGTTTGTTGATAAAACCTGCATTCCGTTTGTGACTACGCAGATGGGTAAGGGCGTGCTCAATGAAAGCGATCCTCGCTTTGCAGGGAATACGGCCCTTTCTGACGGCGACTTTGTGCATCGCGCCATTGAAAGAGCGGACCTTATTATCAATGTGGGCCATGATGTAGTAGAGAAGCCGCCATTTTTCATGCATCACAACGATAAGAAGGTGATACACGTCAACTTTGATTCGGCCGCTGTCGACCCTGTTTACTTTCCACAGTTAGAGGTCGTTGGCGATATTGCCAATAGCATTTGGCAGATTAAAGAAGGCATTACGCCTCAGGACGATTGGAAATTAGACTTCTACAAAGATGTACACCAAGCCTATGTTGAGCACCGCGCCGAAGCAGAAGACGACAACCGCTTTCCCATTTTACCTGAAAGACTGGTTCGCGATATTCGTAAAGTGATGCCTGATAATGGTATTGTTACCCTCGATAACGGTATCTACAAAATATGGTTTGCTAGGAATTACCCTGCGTACCACCCCAATACGTTGCTTCTAGATAATGCTTTAGCGTCAATGGGGGCGGGCTTACCCTCTGCCATTGCAGCAAAATTAGTCAAACCCGATGCCCCAGTGTTAGCCGTATGCGGTGACGGTGGGTTTATGATGAATAGCCAAGAAATCGAAACCGCTGTGCGACTAAAGCTGGACCTAGTGGTGATCATCTTACGTGACGACGCGTACGGAATGATTAAGTGGAAGCAAGCTAACATGCAGTTTGATGAGTTTGGTTTGGACTACGGCAACCCCAACTTCGTTAAGTATGCGCAAAGTTACGGTGCGCAGGGGTGGCGAGTAGATGACACGGATGTGCTTATTCATCTGGTTGATAAGTGTTTGAACACAAAAGGTGTGCATATTATCGATTGCCCGGTTGATTACAGCATGAATGACAAAACACTCAATCACACAATCAAAGAGCTTAGCGCCAAGCTTTAAGCAACAGTATTGAAACGGTAAGGAGTCAAAAGATGTTGAAGGAAAGCTATCCCTATTATTTAGCCAGTGAGCCTGAGTACGCGAACACCGATTTAGAGGTAACAAACAAATATACCGGCGAGGTAGCCACTAAAGTCGCCGTGGCCGATGCTGACACTATTGATAAAGCGATTGCTGCTGCGCAGCAGGCGCAACCTGCCATGGCCGCCCTAGCCCCTTATGAGAGACAAGCGGTGTTAGAGCACTGTGTTAAGCGCTTTACCGAACGCGCTGATGAGCTTGCGAAAGCCCTTTGCATTGAAGCGGGTAAACCCATTAAAGACGCGAAAGGCGAAGTTACCCGTCTTATTGATACTTTCAAAATAGCAGCAGAAGAGTCGGTTCGCATAAATGGTGAAACGGTCAACTTAGAAATATCTGCTCGCGCCAAGGGTTATCAAGGTATGACGAAAAAAGTGCCTATCGGCCCATGTTCGTTTATATCGCCATTTAACTTTCCGCTTAATTTAGCCGCCCACAAGGTTGCACCGGCTATAGCCGCCGGCTGTACCTTTGTACTTAAACCGGCTTCGCGTACACCTATTGGTGCGCTTATCATTGGTGAAGTACTGGCCGAAACCGACCTACCGAAAGGTGCATTTTCCATTTTACCGTGTAGCCGCGACGGAGCAGATTTATTCACTACAGATGAACGCCTGAAGCTGCTCAGCTTTACTGGGTCTCCAGATGTAGGCTGGGCGCTTAAAGCTAAAGCGGGTAAGAAGCCGGTAGTATTAGAGCTGGGCGGAAACGCTGCGTGTGTGGTTGATGAAGACGCCGATATCGAAGACGCTATTGAGCGCGTGATTGTAGGGGCTTATTACCAGTCAGGGCAAAGCTGTATTAGTGTTCAGCGACTGCTCGTTCACCGCAACATTTATGACGAGTTTAAAACGCGCTACGTTGAGAAAGTGAAAGGTTTAGTGTCGGGTGACCCGTCGAATGAAGATACCTTCATTGGCCCTATGATTTCTGAAGGGGAAGCTGAGCGGCTTCACAGCTGGATTGAAGAAGCGAAAGACAAAGGGGCGGCAGTTCTTTGTGGCGGTACGCGAAATGGCGCTATGCTAGACGCTACCGTGATGGAAAATGTCCCGAAAGATTGCGATGCCAGCGCCGAAGAGGCTTTTGGCCCCTTGTCTATTCTAGTACCTTTTGATGACTTCGATGAAGCACTGAAAGAAGTGAATAACAGTCGTTATGGTCTGCAGGCAGGGGTTTTCACCCGCGATATCTACAAAGCACACCAAGCGTGGAATGAGCTTGAAGTAGGCGGCGTTGTTATTGGCGATGTACCAAGCTGGCGCGTAGATAACATGCCTTATGGCGGTGTTAAAGATTCAGGGCTTGGTCGCGAAGGTATTCGCTATGCTATAGAAGATATGTCAGAAACCCGTCTCATGGTGATCCGCACGCCTTAATAATTAAGCGACCATGATAATTAAGTGACCATAATCATTAAACGACCATAATCATTAAATGAAGAGTGGCGCGCTAAATCTGGCGCGCCATACGCGGCATCCTTATTCGGCGGCAAAGTCTTCTAGCAGGGCCAGAGGAATGATATCGAGCGCTTTCTCGTGGGTGGCTTCTAACCGTACTTTGGGCGCAACGCCGGCCTCGTAAGCTTGCAGCCAGCGCGCCGCACACAAACACCATCTATCGCCGTCTAACAATCCTGGGAACGACATACTAGGCCAAGGCGTGATAAGGTCGTTTCCTTGGCGCAGTGAAAACTGTAGAAACTCATCGGTAACAACAGCGCACACGCTATGATTACCTACATCTGCGTCAGGTACGTAACAAAAGCCCTCTCGGGTATATCCCGTATTGCCACAACACAATTGTAGTGGACGGCCATAAACATTTTTTGCATTCGCCAAAATCAAAACCCTCTTTAACTACGTATAATTATGCATAAAAGCAACGTCATATACGCGCTAATACTCACTGCTTTACCTTATTGCCATGGGTACTTAGGGTCAACAGGTATGTGTATATGTCATTACGGTTAAAGGTAAAAAATCGTGCTCGATAAAAGCAAAAAAACAGGTAATAGTAATTTTTCCGAAGAAGAAATTGCGCGCTTTGATGGCCTTGCATACTCTTGGTGGGACCCAAACGGAAAATACAAAACCGCGCTAGAATTTAATCGAGCAAGATTGACCATAATTAAAACCCAATTAGAGAACCACTTTGGTAAAGGGAATCTTCCTCCAGACTATTCTGCGTTATCGATCATCGATATCGGCAGTGGCGGTGGTCTCATCAGTGAACCTTTGGCCGCGTTAGGGGCAAAGGTGACGGGTATTGATGCCAGTTCAGTAAGTGTTGAAGTTGCGAAACGTCATGCGCTAAAAAGTGGCGTAGACGTCGAGTATAAACATATGCTGTCAAGTGAAGCGGTAATGACTGGCCAGCAATATGACGTTGTGATCAACGCCGAGGTGGTAGAGCATGTACCTGACCAGCGTCAGTTAATTAATGAGTGTGCAAGCCTAGTTAGACCGGGTGGTTTACTCATCCTAGCAACGCTTAACAGAACAATTAAAAGTTATGTAATTGCCATAGTGGGCGCTGAATATGTGATGCGCTATTTGCCTGTGGGCACTCACGACTGGCGTAAATTTGTAAAACCCCAAGAGTTACAAGCGTGGGTGGGTGACAGGTTTGCGCTAAAACACCAAACGGGTATGCGCCTCAATCCCTTTAAAGGTGAATGGTTAACAACGCCAAGCCTGTCGGTCAATTTTATCCAAGCGTATTCTAAGCATGAATAATAGGTTATTAGTTCTATTTATTCCCTCTATTGCCTTAAAAAATAGTATAGAAAGTCATAATTAGAAACGAATCTAGCTTTTTGAATTTGCTAAGTATTATTAATCGAAAAAGGACAAGCGACTTACCCAGCTATCCTCACCGAATATTAAAATTGCAATACGATGGTTGATCTTTACACTGTGTTAACATAATTATAACAATGGTCTGACCACAGACCATTCCTAAACATAATTATGGGGCACACACCATGCAACGCAATAACTATAATCACGCAAGACAGACACTTGCTGTTACCTTGGTCAGCGTCATTGCACTGTTTACTCTTGCCACGGGCTACTCGGGGCAAGCACAAGCGGATACATACGCTAAAACAAAACATCCGATTGTCCTTGTTCATGGCCTTTTCGGTTTCGAAGATGTCCTGTTTGTTGACTACTTTTACAAAGTGCCTCACAAACTCAGTCGAAACGGTGCGGTGGTTTACATCGCTGAAGTTTCACCGGCAAATTCTACAGAAGTGCGTGGGGAGCAGCTTCTAGAATATATCGATGAAGTATTAGCGCTCTCCGGTGCTGAAAAAGTCAATTTGATAGGCCATAGTCACGGCGGTCCTACTGCGCGCTATGCAGCGAGTGTTGCGCCGAATAAAGTGGCCTCTGTAAGCTCGGTAGCGGGTGTAAATTGGGGAAGTAAGGTCGCTGACCAGCTTAGAGACGCTTTTGCAGAAGATTCCGTGGGCGAAGGCGCCGTAGGGGTCGTTGTTGACGCGTTTGCCAACATTATAGAAATTGCTTCAGGCTCAGACCCAAGAGACAAGCCAACCGATTCAATTGCTGCGTTAAACTCTTTGTCTACATCAGGTTCAGTGGCGTTTAACCAAAAGTATCCAGAAGGCATGCCGACAGCGTATTGCCGCAACGACGGTAAGATGTTGGCAGACAATGGTGTGTATTATTTCTCGTGGAGTGGCGGTAGAACTTATACTAATGCTCTTGACGTCGTTGACCCTTTTCTAGCTATTACCGGCACAGCGTTTAATGAGCCAAACGACGGCTTAGTATCAACCTGTAGTTCGCATTTAGGAAAGGTGCTTAAAGACAATTATAAAATGAATCATCTAGATGAGGTGAATCAGAGCTTTGGCATCACCCATTGGTTTGAAACCAACCCTGTAGATGTGTTTGTTCGTCAGGCAAATAGACTAAAAGCGTTAGGGCTGTAGTGAAGCTTTTACGTAAGCGTTATATAGTGGCTATAGGAGGGCTTAGTGCTCTCCTTGTCACGTTAAGCTATATTTTTTATTTTGACGGTTCGCCAGAAGTAAGGGGCAATCAAATAAACCGCGCGGTCAAAGAAAGTTCGCTTGCCAAAAGTACTTTTGACAGTGCACAGTCAGCTATCCAAACTGAAGCAAAGCAGCAAACTAGCACTCGTCGACACCCCGTCTCGCAAGACGATGTTGGGCTTATTGCTTTTGAACTAAGCTATACAACCAAAGATCTTTTTGACCGCTTCATATTCCAAAGAACTAGTGATTTACCAGACGTTATTAAGCGTGCCTATGTATCGCACGCTAAGGCGTCTTTTACGGTATCGTCGCGGCAGGTGGCCACTGATTTGTTTTCTCGCTATGTCGATTATAAAGTGGCGTTGTCGTCAACAGAATTAGACGTTGATCTAGCCACGCACAGCCTGCGAGATATTTCATATAAATTAGATGAGCGGGAAGACCTTCGGCGCGCATATTTTTCAGAAAAAGAATATCACTATTTATTTAGCCGAGATGCGAAAGTAGACGAAGCGGCCCTTGCCCGACTTGCTCTAGCGCAGGAAAGTCATTTATCCAAAGAGGCGCGCAAGGGGCTGATTGTCGAGTCGATTAAAGCAGGCAGTAGCGAAGAAAGGACAGTGTTTCAGCCTACGCTTAACATGCATCGCATTAACGAGATAAAGCGGGCGCATGGGAGTTTAAATGACCGCTATAATGCAGTAGCAGCGGAATTTGGCCCTGAGGTAGCAGAGCGATTAACGCAGACGTGGAAGCAGCAGGCTGAATGGAAAAGTCGTGTGGCAGAATTTGAGCGCTACCGAGACACGTTAAAGCAGCAGTCGCTGACGGCGCAGGCGTTTGAAGAAGCATTAGCCGACTATCAAAGCCAAAAGTTTAGTGTAAACGAGATAAAACGCTTGAAAGTACTGACGTCGCTATAGAGGTATAACCATAAAGGTGCTGAATAGTTTTACTGAGATACAGAGTGATTTGAAACCAAGTAGTTCAGTTACTACTCTAAGCTTTGCTGTTACACCCTATAACGCGTGAATAAGCCTCGAGACAAAAACTATGAAAATTTACGAAACGAAAACCGCGCCTAATCCCCGTCGAGTACGCATGTTTTTAGCCGAAAAGGGCATTGATGTTGATTACGTTCAGGTCGATATTCAAAAAGGCGAAAACTTAAGTGCTGAAATGCGAGCTAAAAACCCTTTAGGGAAAATACCTATTTTAGAGCTTGATGACGGTACCTGTATTGCTGAAACGGATGCGATTTGTACCTATTTTGAAGCACTCCAACCAGAACCACCACTAATGGGGACGACGCCAGTAGAAAAGGCAACCATCTCTATGTGGCAGCGACAAGTAGAGTTGGCGTTTATGATGCAAGTTGGCATGTGCTTTCAGCATACAACGGGCTACTTTAAAGATCGCATGACCCCAGTACCAGAGTTTGGTAAAGAGGCGGGTATTAATGCGTCGAAATATCTCAATATTCTCGAGCGCAGACTTGGCGTTAAAGAGTTTATAGCGGGCGATAGGTTCTCTATAGCCGACATTACCGCCTTGTGTGCTATGGATTTTGCGCGAGTGGTTAAAATTCGAATGAAGGACGAGCACGTAAACTTAACGCGCTGGTACGAGGCGGTAAGCAGCAGAGCGAGTGCAAACGCCTAATGATAGATTTATACACAGCAGCGACACCGAATGGGTGGAAAGCCTCGGTGGCTTTAGAAGAAATGGGCCTCAAATACACGGCACATGGCGTCAACTTAATGAAAGGGGAGCAGAAAACCCCTGAGTTTTTAGCCATGAACCCCAACGGTCGCATTCCTGTCATTGTTGATAGAGAAGAGGATGGGCATGTAGTCTTCGAATCGGGCGCTATCATGATATATCTGGCAGAAAAGACGGGCATGTTTTTACCGCGTGACGCCAAGCGCAAGAGCCAAGTTATTCAATGGCTCATGTTTCAAATGGGCGGTATTGGCCCCATGATGGGCCAGGCGAATGTCTTTCATCGCTACTTGGAAGAGAAGATACCCGTTGCTATCGCCCGATACCAAAACGAAGTGCGGCGTTTATTTACGGTGCTTGATGGCCATCTTGAAAACAAAGCATACTTAGTCGATGACTACAGCATCGCTGATATGGCTAACTGGTGCTGGGTGCGCACGTACGAGTGGTCTGGTGTTAGCATCGAAGGGCTAGACAATCTTATTCGCTGGAAGAACAGTATTGAAGCGAGGCCTGCAGCACGCAGAGGTGTGGAAGTGCCGAACAAAATCGATAAAGAAGCGTTGATAAAAGGGGCGAAAAACGTTGTTACGAAATAGCGTTTACATCATGATGTTCCGCCCCTTTAAGCGGTGCTGATGCCGTTAGCAATTAGTTCGTTTGCGTTTCAAGAAACTCGCTAATTGCTTTGATATGTTCTGGCCCAATACCACAGCAGCCCCCAACGGTGCTCGCGCCTGCCGCTATCCAAGATTTAACGTAATCAAGATAGCGCGCGGGGGTAACGTCATCACGTAGTTCAGATAAAAGTGCGTTAGCTTGGTGGCTACGTTTTCTCTCTGAAAAGCTATTCGCATAGGCGCCAATAGCAATGTTGGGGTTTAATTTGCGTGTAATGGTAATCGCACTTTCCATTTCTTCTGGCTGTGAGCAGTTGAAAAGTACACGTTCAACATCGCGAAGCACGGGCACTATTTTTTCTAAAGGCTCGCCAGAGCGAAGGGTAACAGGCTCATCTGTTGACGCTCTATTGTGCAGAGAAAACGACAGCCAGATGGGGCGGGAAGAAAGCGTTTTAATCAGTGAAACTACGGCATCGGCCTCTTCAATTGAACTAGCAGTTTCAATTAACCATACGTCGATATAAGGCGCTTGGGCTTCGATAAGAGGTATCAGAATCTCACTTACCCTGCTCGCGTCGAAGAGGTCTGGGCGGTAAGAGCCAAAAGCGGGGGGAATACAGCCCGCCACCGATAATTTACCTTCTTGTTTACCTTGCGGGGCGTTAACGGCATCTCTTGCTAGCTTAGCTGCCGTTTCGGCAAGCTTGAATGCCTGCTCATTAAAGGTTTGCTCACCAATGTGAAACGGCACCAGTGCGTAGGCATTGGTCGTAATAACGGTGGCACCTGCATTCAAAAAGTGGGTATGGACGTCACTGACTAACTCAGGGCTTTGCATTAACGCCAGTGCAGACCATTCTGGTTGTCTAAAAGGCGCGCCAATTTTTTTAAGTTCCCGGCCCATTCCACCGTCTAAAATTTGAATTGCTTTATCACCTGCCGTCATGAAAACCTTAACTGTATATCTGTGTTACTGAATGATTAATAATAGTTAGCTTGAAGTGCCAAATTTGCGCTTCCAATAGATTGCGCCTTGCCGCCCACGTAGCCAGGGCTAATTTGAACCTCTGCTATGCCCCGCATATCCAACTGCTGCATTGTTTCATGTGTTTGCTTAACCAGTAAGCGTTTTACGTCGCTAGGCACTGCGCCGTCAATAATTACGCCGTCTAAATCTAAAAGGCTCATTGCGCACTGTGTTGCAAATGCTAGCCCTTTAGCGGTCTCGCTAATCCAACGGTTTACAATATCTTCGTCGCAAAGCCAATGAGAGGGAGATTCATAGATATGCTTGCCATTTAGGCCCGCATCTATCAGTTTTCGTTCCAATAAATAGAGTGAAGATTGGGTAATTAATTGGCGCTGTTCGCTGCCGTTGAAAAAAGGTAGCGAGCCTATTGCTCCCGCGTTACCCGTTTTCCCATTTACCAATTGACTGTTAAGAACAAGCCCGCCACCTAAAAAGGTGCCAACGAAGATATATAAAAAGCTATTGTAGCTTTCAGGGTTGCCAAAGGACATCTCGGCACTGCACGCGGCCCCAGCATCGTTTTTAATAAATACGGGTAGGGTTAATAAATCTTCAAGTGCGGTTTGCGGGTTGAACTCTTTCCATTCTTCTAGCTCTTTTTGAGGTGCGCCGGCTTCTTCTGCCCAGCTCCAAATTTCAAAAGGCATGGCAACGCCCAAGCCCCTGATCAGCCCTTGTTGCTCATCGCTTAAATTTTTAACCAAAACATTAAAGGCACGCTGAGCAAAAGTGAGTAAATTACCTACCGTTGGATACGCAAACTTTTCGTGAAGCGTTGCCCTTACGCTACCTTTTAAATCGAGCAACGTCATATCGAAGCTACGGCGACCAACCTTAAGCCCAATACCAAACGCCCCATTTTCATTAAGGCCAAATGGCACTTTGGGCTGGCCAACTCCGCCTTTAATCGGCTTTAGTCTCTTAACTAGACCATCAGCTTCTAATTTTTTAATGATCACGGTAGCAGATTGTGCAGACAGCCCCGTTAATTGCGCAATTTCTGCTTTTGACAGTGCGGCACGTTGACGAATAAGAGTGAGAATCTCTCGTTCATTTGCAGAGCGATTATCGAGTAGCAATGGCGTTTTTTGGGATGGCAAGTGAAAAGCCGGTTCAATATTCAATGTAATTACAATCTTTCGTTAAGTGAAGCTAGAGTTTAATAACAACCCAGTCGTGTATCAAATATAAGAAGTGGTGTAGGTGGTTGTTCAGAAATAACTTTCTTTATTAAGTAAACACAAACACTATCACATCCTACAATTCTTGCGCAAAATTTTAAATCAATTGAGTTGATTTAATTGTTTCTTTCGACAATACTATGCCCCAATTAATTAACGATTCGTTAACCTTGTGCTTTTCGCGCAACGTTAAATGCCCATTTTTTGTATTTTGTAAGCGAGGCTGGTATGAAAATTTTATGTTTAGGTGAAGTGCTTATTGATATGTTAAGCCAAGGTGCGGCGCCCAAAGATGGCAACATACCAGCCATGAAACCTTTTCAACCCTATGCTGGTGGTGCACCTGCTAATGTAGCGGTAGCGGTAGCGCAGCTGGGCGGTGAAAGTGCAATGGTATCGAAAGTAGGCGACGATACTTTTGGCGCGTTTCTTAAAGAGATGCTTGAGCACTACAAAGTAAACACTGACTTTGTATGGACCACCCAAGAAGGCAATACCGCGCTTGCGTTTGTAAACCTTGATGAAGACGGTGAGCGCTCGTTCGACTTTTACGTTGATAATGCCGCGCATAAGCACATTTCAGAGCAAGACCTGTCGACTATTGATTGCGACAAAAATACCGTGCTTCACTTCTGCTCAGGCTCAATTTCTGGACCAGAACTTATTCCTGGTACCGAGTTTATTCTAAACAAGGCGAAGGATAACGGCATGATGGTGTGCTTGGATATCAACTACCGCCCTGCGTTTTGGGATGATACAGTGAACGCGCCAAGCCGCATTGACGAAGCCGCTAAGAAAGTGTCTATTCTAAAGGCAAGCCGTGAAGAGCTGGCTGAACTTTATGGTGAAGAAAATGCAGATACAAAAGTGCAGCAGTGGCTAGATAGCGGCGTTAAAGTTGTACTGGTTACCGATGGCGGCGAGCCAATTCACTATATCACTAAGTCGTTCAGCGGCACGCTAGCATCGCCAAAAATGGATGTAAAAGACACCACCGCAGCGGGTGACTCGTTCATTGGCGGTTTTCTGTATTTCCTTTCAACGAAAGTGAAAAACGCAGATGAGTTCGACGCTTGGGCAGAAAACTTTGAAAATGTAAGCGAAGCTACCGAATTTGCCATTCGCTGTGGGGCTTACACGGTAACCCAGTACGGTGCCTTCAGTGCATTGCCGACCCAAGCGAATATCGCTAAATAAGTTATTTAATAAACGGTTGCACAATAAAAAGAGGGTTCAAATTTGAACCCTTCAGATTGATGGTAAACCCCTCTTTTTTCGGAGGGGTTTATTTTTTCTAGTAACAGAAGACTGCGTTTTTGCTTCTAACAACACGTGCTGACGGCACGAAGAGCGGTAGGCTAACGCGCTCACCGTTTGAGTCTAGGTTAGTGCTTATCCGCTCTGCTTTGGAATTTACGCTCTTCGGTGTTTACCTTAATCCACTCTCCGGTGCTGATATATTCAGGCACCTGCACAACCAACCCTGTTGAAAGTGTGGCCGGTTTGGTACGTGATGTTGCCGACGCGCCTTTGATGGAAGGGTCGGTTTCAACCACTTCAAGCTCAACGCTCATGGGCAAGTCTAAGGCAACCGGTACTTCGCTAACGATGACAACCTGAATGCCATCGGTATCTTCGTTGATAAACAGCGCCTCGTTTTCAATGCTGTCCTTGTTCAGGTGGTAAGGTGTATAGTCTTCTTTATCCATGAACACATACTCTTCGCCGTCAATATAAGAAAACATTGCAGGGCGACGTATTAAGTCGGCCATATCCAGCGTGTCTGAGTCTTTAAATGTTTCGTCGTATTTTGCACCGGTGACCACGTCGTACATACGCATACGATAAATACTGCCACCCGCGCGGCCTTGAGGAACAGAGCGTTCAATGTCTCTTACAATGCAAGTTTTTCCGTCAAATACCACGGTGTTATTCTTTTTAATTTCACTAGCCTTAGGCATGGCGACTTCCTATTGTTTTGTTTTTTTCAGGTCCAAGCCTGATTCTATTGCTTAAGCCATTCTCTGCGATTTTGCGCTACTTAGAAAGCTTTTTAGTGTCATTGCTCTATCAAGGCTTTCACGTTGGCTAGGGTGTCAGCTTCATCAGCGGGCTTGTCCCAGCGAATACGGTGAATGCGAGGAAAGCGCAGCGCGACGCCCGATTTATGTCTTGATGAAGGGTGAGCAGCGTCGAAGGCCACTTCTAATACGAGTTCTTTTTTAACTTCTCGTACGGGCCCGAAGCGGCCGACGGCATTGCGTCTTACCCAATTATCAAGCTTCTTAAGCTCTTCATCGGTGAAGCCTGAATATGCTTTCCCAATGGGCAGTAGTTGGTTGTCTTCCCACGCACCAAAGGTGTAATCAGAATAGAAGCTTGAACGTTTTCCGTGCCCCCGCTGCGCGTACATCATAACCGCATCAACAACCAGCGGATCGCGCTTCCACTTAAACCATTTGCCCTTCGGCCGGCCGGGAATGTACTTACTATCAAGGCGCTTTATCATCAGCCCTTCAACTGCACGGTTTTGACAAACTTGAGTGTGAAGCTTGCGAAGGCTTTGAGGGGAGGTAGCGGTAAGGGTTTCTGATAGAAACAAACGGTTGTTACTATTTTCGCTAAACCACTTTTCAAGGGCTTGGCGCCGAGCTTTCAACGTTTTTTCAGTGAGATCCTCACCATTAAGCACTAAGGCGTCGTACACAATGAGCCCTACAGGAGCGGAAGACTGTAGCGCTTTGCTTGGTTTTTTCTTATTAAGGCGCTGCTGAAGCGCGTTGAAGGTGTCCACATCCGGCTGTGTGGCGAGCGAAACCTGTGAGCCGCTTTTATCAATCAGCGTTTTCTCATTATTCGCACTTGTTTTAGCTGAGCCTTCGGTTGAGTCATAGCGATCCTCCACGTTATGGATAACAAGCAATTCACCGTCTAGCACCATGTTACCATTTATGGTTTCAAGTAAGTCTGGGAATGAGTGGCTGATGTCATCGCCAGTCCGAGAGAAGAGCGCCTTTTCGGGCTGATCTTCATCGGGCGCACGGTTGTTATTGTGTCTATCATCAAAGGTTGTATTTGACTTAACAACGAGCTGTACACGAATGCCGTCGTACTTGTTTTCAATTTGCCATGTGTCTTTAGTGAATGCGTCAATGTCGCTATCTTCAATGGGGTGAGAGAGCATGACAGGGTGAAAGGTTACCGCGTTTTCAATATCGGGTTTATCGGCTTTGCCTTCTAGCCATGAAAGCATATCCACGTAGGGCGGGGTTACCGCGTGCCATAAGGTTTCAATGTCCTTGATATCTTTGTTGCCGTAATCTGCGAGTATTTGTTTAATAGAGCGGGCCGACACGCCTATGCGCAGACCGCGCGTCCCTAGTTTCAGTAACGCCCAGCGCTGGGCAGGTGTCATTATGGTTAGATAATGGGCCAAGGTGTCAGACACCTTTTGCTTACTCACCGACGCAAACGTTTCTACCACTTCCGTAAGGCTTGGAAGCGAGTCTGTAGGCTCGCTATGCGGCCATAAATGGGCCACGGTTTCGCTCACTTCACCGACATAATCGTAGCTCATGGCAAAAAGGGCGGGGTCGGTGTGTTCGATAATAAGCTTCTTTACCGTATTGCGCTTGAAAAAATCGAAGCGCAGCGTGCCTGCCATAGCGGCAATGGCCCAGCCGCGGTCAGGGTCTGGCGTATTGGCAATGTAGTCAGCGATAAGCTGCGCTTTTGCCTTGGTTCCAGCGGTGTAATAAAGCTGTTCAAGTAAGTTACTGAATGCCTCCACTAGTCGCCTCCTTGCTCTTCTTCATCATAACCAACTAGCGATAATGCTCTGGCTTTAAACCCCATTTTTTCTGCCTGATATATTAAAGCGTCTTCTCTGCCGTGGGTCACCCACACTTCTTTCGGGTTGACTTCTTCAATGGTTTGCAGCAATTCGGGCCAGTCGCAATGATCAGAGATAATAAGCGGTAGTTCGGCATTTTTTTGCTTCGCGCGAGCGCGAATTTGCATCCAACCAGACGCCACAACCGGGCGCACGTTAGGCAAGCTTCGTGACCACCTGTCGGCGAGTGCCGAAGGGGGCGCAATGACTATCTCACCGGTTAGTGTTTTCTTATCTGCAACTTCAGATACCGGAATTAACTCACCCAAGTCTATTCCTAATTGCTTGTATAAATCGCACAGCTTGAGCTGCGCACCATGTAAGTAGATTGGCTTTGTGTAACCCGCCTCACGTAGCGCTAATATAACCCGTTGGCATTTACCTAGTGCATAAGCGCCTACTAGATGGCATCGATCGGGAAACACGCGTAATGAATGAAGCAGCTTTTCAATTTCATGTCCAATAGGTGGATGTTTAAAGACAGGAAGCCCAAAAGTAGCTTCGGTAATTAATACATCGCAAGGGACAACTTCAAACGGAGGGCATGTGGGGTCGTGACGGCGCTTGTAATCGCCAGAGACCACAACGCGGTAACCGCCGTATTCAATTAAAATTTGTGTTGATCCTAGAATATGTCCAGCGGGATAAAAGGTGGCTTTTACATCATTAAAATTAATGGTTTCACCCATTGCTACAGTGTGCTGCTGAATCGCCATATCTTCACCGTAGCGGGTTTGCATAATGGCCAGTGTTTCTGAACTTGCGTACACACTGTTATGGCCAGCTCTTGCGTGATCAGCGTGGCCGTGTGTAACAAGCGCTGTCGCCACTTCATTCATGGGGTCAATGTAAAACTCACCAGGCTCACAATAAAGGCCGGTATCGTCAGCTTTCAGCCAGGTTGATGGATGCACTATCAAACGTATCCGTTAACAAAAGTTTGTTGTTACTACGTATTTACGGCCCCAAAACGACCACTTAACGCCGCTCAAATGCTAAAAACTAAAGATATCATGAGTAAACCTAACTAAGGGTTGGTCGTATAAACGCTAAAAATGTGAACAAGAACTGTAAATGACATCACTTCCCGCGGCCTTTTCGAAATGGTTTAAGCAAAAGGGCTGGCAATTACGCGACTATCAGCAAACCATGCTGACAGAAAAAGACCAGCACGACTGTACATTATTAATAGCGCCAACAGGGGCGGGCAAAACCCTGTCCGGCTTTTTGCCTAGCCTAATCGAACTTGCTGAGACATATGGTATGAGTGAGCTTGCCGAGACGGTAGAAGACGGGGCGCCAATTGAGGTCTCTGAAACGAGACAGCTTTCTGGCTCGAGAGAAACTGACGAACACGTCGAAACAAAGGCTACAGATAGGCAGGCAAAGAAAGGAAAAGAAAAGGGTGGTTTCAACGGCCTACATACCCTTTACATCTCGCCACTTAAAGCACTCACGCAAGATATCCATCGTAATTTGTTACAGCCCATTGAAGAAATGGCGCTCCCGATAACGGCAGAAACACGTACTGGCGATACGCCTTCGCACAAGCGCCAGCGTCAACGTAAAAAGCCGCCAAACATCCTGCTCACTACCCCTGAATCGCTCATGCTCATGTTGAGCTACGCCGATGCTGACAAACTATTTGGTAAACTCAAACGGGTTATTATCGACGAAACCCATAGCTTAATGGCAAACAAGCGCGGTGACTTTTTATCGTTAGCCCTTGCCCGATTAAGCGTATTCTCTCCCCATTGTAAACGCATTGGTCTGTCTGCCACTGTAGCCTTTCCCGAAACGTTGGGCGCGTGGCTGGCTGGCAGTGACAGTGTTGCCAATATCATCAAAGTAAAAGCGGGGGAGAAGCCAAAAGTAGAGATGCTGCATTCCAAAGCACGCATGCCCTTTGGCGGATTTATGGCACGCTATGCTATCGACGATATCTACCAAGCTATTGAAAATGCCCAAACCACATTGGTTTTTGTAAATACGCGTGCCCAGTCAGAACTTCTCTTTCAAATGCTGTGGGAGGCAAATAAAGCAGCGCTGCCCATTGCGCTGTATCACGGCAGCTTGAGCAAAGAGCAGCGCCGCAAAACCGAAGCCATGATGGCCAGCGGTATGCTGCGGGCCATTGTATGTACCTCGGCGCTAGAGCTCGGTATCGACTGGGGGGACGTCGACAAAGTCATTCAAGTAGGCGCGCCGAAAGGCGTGAGCAGGCTGCTGCAAAGAATAGGGCGGGCTAACCACAGGCTCGACGAACCGAGCGAAGCGCTACTAGTACCCGCAAATCGCTTTGAAGCGCTGGAATGCCAAGCAGCAATCACCGCTATTGAAAAAGGCGAGCTAGATGGTGAAAGCCCACAGCCGGGCGCACTAGATATTATTCCACAATTCATCTTGAACTGTTTGTGTAGCAAAGCTGATAGCCCTGATACCTTGTACCAGGAGATACTTACCGCGACGCCTTATCAAGGGCTAGATAGAGATGATTTCGATAAGCTATGGCAGTTTACCCAAGACGGCGGTAGTGCCCTTAATGCTTATGAGCGGTATCAGCGTTTAACAAAAAACGACGATGGCACTTTCTCGCCAGCTAATCGCCGCGTTATTCAACGGCACAGGCAGAACATAGGTACTATTGTTGAAGCGGGGCGACTTAAAGTAAAGCGTATTCGTAGGGGAAACCAAGGTAAGATCATTGGTGAAGTAGAAGAGTATTTCGCTCAGCAATTAACGCCGGGAGACACCTTTTATTTTGGCGGAGAAGTGCTGCGCTTTGAAGCTATTCGCGACATGCAGCTTCATGCGAAGCCGGCTAAAGCCAAAGAGCCAAAAATACCCAGCTACGCGGGTGGCCAAATGCCGCTATCTACCTATTTGGCGGAAGGCGTACGGGCAATTCTGGCTACTCAGAAGTCATGGAAAGCACTACCCGCGCAAGTTCAAGAATGGCTTGAACTTCAGCAGGCGTTTTCTCAGTTACCTAGCCCTGAAAAGGTGCTGGTGGAGCAGTTTCCATTTAGGCAGGCGCACTACACCTTGTACTACACCTTCGACGGTCGCAAAGCGAACCAAACATTAGGTATGTTGCTAACGCGGCGAATGGAAAAAATGGGGGTTAAACCTTTAAGCTTCAGCGTGACTGATTATGGCTTGTCGGTGGCATCGGTAAATGCTATTAATCAAGTACAGCTGCAGCAGCTATTTCAGCCTGATATTTTAGGTGATGAATTAGAAGATTGGATGCTACAAGCACCTATGCTCAAGCGCTCTTTTAGGCAAGTGGCGGTGGTAAGCGGCCTGACAGAGCAGCGTTATCACGCCAGCCAAAAAACCATGAAGCAGGTAACGTTTTCTACCGACCTTATTTACGATACCTTGCGAGAACACGACCGCGACCACATTTTACTTAAAGTGGCCCGAGCTGATGCAGAGGGTGAGCTACTGGATTTACGACGACTCGCTAATTTACTTATTCGCTACGTAGATTCAGCGACGTTAGTGAACCTTGAAAAACCGTCGCCTATGGCCATACCCATTGTACTAGATGTACGTAGCGAACAAGTGAAAGGCGCAGGGGCGCAGGCTATTATTGAGCAAGCTAATTTATATGCCGAAGCTGAAACTATGTTAGATGAAGTTCGTGCATTGCTATCAGGGGCTAGCGTCGACTAAGGTAGAGATAAACACGACCATTAAGCTTCGCTTTCATATCTTGGCAACGCAGTTAACACCTGTCATCTTGCACAACCAATAAGAGCGGTCAGAATGCGGAAGCTCGAAGCCTCATCCCGCTAAATGAACGAGCAGCTTCAAACCAGTAATAAAAACTCACAAACAAAGATCAAAAGAGGAAATTTTGGCAATAAGCGATGCATGGCTGACCGAAAAAGTAAGCCAGCGCCATATCACTATTACAAAATATGCAGACTACTTGTGGCTGTTAGACGCGCGCGGTGTGGCGTACTTACCCGCATGTGATTGGCTGGTGGTATCCGATCTACATTTAGAAAAAGGCAGTTATTTACGCAGCTATGCGAACCCATTGCCGAGTTTAGATTCCACTGCCACGTTAACGCGTCTAGAGAGCATCATCGATGATTATAAGCCATCGAAGGTAATCAGCTTAGGTGACAGTTTTCACGATAAACACAGCCTGTCGCGCATGACCACTGAGGACCGTCAGCACTTATGCAGACTAGTTGATAATGTGAACGAGTGGATGTGGGTGGAAGGTAATCATGACCCGGATTTACCCGACGGCATTCCGGGGACGCCATGTTTTGAAATAGTGCTAGATGGCATGGTGTTTCGACACGAACCGGAAGAGGGTGAACAGCGCGCACAGGTTATTGGCCATTACCACCCCAAAAAACGAACAACCATTGCTCGCCGTCGTTATTCAGGCAAATGCTTTACCAATAGTGAGAGCTTATTTGTGATGCCAGCCTTCGGTCAATTCACTGGGGGCTTAGACATCGACGAAGACGTCATGCTAACGCTATTGCCCAAGCGTTTGCGTCACGTTTTTATGCTTTACGACAACATCATCTTCAAAGTGTAAGCCCACCGCAAATTACGGGGTCAGAGTACATATCAGCCACGACAGCTTGAGTTCAAGAAAGTGAACCGACACCTTCTGCAACAGTTCGGGCGGCGCTTGCGGGGGAGAGCGTGCTGTCTAGATTGAGTCTAAAAAGTACTCTGCCCCCCAGAATTTAGGTTAGTCGCGCCAGCGCTTGGTTAGTTCGTCGTAGGCGTCTATACGGCGGTCGCGGAAGTAAGGCCAAATGCGCTTAACTTGCTCGGTACGTTCCATATCAAGCTCTACGGTTAGCGTGGTTTCACCTTCAGCTTCGGCTTTTGCCAAAATCTCGCCTTGTGGACCTGCGACAAAGCTTTGCCCCCAGAATTGAATGCCCGGGTCACCTTCAACAGGCGATGCTTCAAAACCAGTGCGGTTTGCCACGATAACCGGCACTGAGTTTGCCACAGCGTGAGAACGCTGAATGGTTTCCCATGCACCGTGTTGACGGGTACGCTCTTCTTCTGTGTCAGTTAAATCCCAGCCAATAGCGGTAGGGTAGAACAATAAATCTGCGCCTGCCATCGCCATCAGGCGTGCCGCTTCTGGATACCACTGGTCCCAACACACCAATACGCCAAGCTTACCTACGCTGGTCTCAATAGGCGTGAAGCCCATATCGCCCGGTGTGAAGTAAAACTTCTCGTAAAAGCCCGGGTCATCAGGAATATGCATTTTACGGTATTTGCCCGCAATTTCTTTACTGCGGTCGAACACCACAGCGGTATTGTGATACAAACCAGAACCGCGTTTTTCAAAAAGCGACGTCACCAACACAATATTGTGTTTTTCAGCTAGTTCACCGAAAAAATCTGTCGCTGGGCCTGGAATTGGCTCAGCCAAATCAAAGGCGTCGGTATCTTCTTGTTGGCAAAAATACAGGGTGCTGTGCAGCTCTTGAAGAAGAATACACTCGCAGCCTTCAGCCGCTAATTTGGCAATTTGCTCGGCACTTTTATTCCAGTTCGTTGCTTTGTCGTTATCAGCAACAGACTGTTGTACCAGTCCAACTTTTAGCTTAGCTGGGCGCATGTAATGACACTCCTTTCTTTAGGGTAGTGATAATCGAATCTTTTAACGTATTTGTGGGTACCTGCATGGAAATACAATGCAAGCTACCGTATTGTCTTACGAGTACGCTGCAATCAATTGGTTCAACAATATGGTCAGGGTGCGCTTGCTGCACCGTTTCAATCGCTTCGGCGTCTTCTTCTTCACCGTATACCGGTAACAAAATAGATTTATTGCAAATTAAGTAATTAGCATACGATGCCGGCAGGCGATCACCTTCATCATTTACGATATAAGGCAGCGGTAAATGAAACTGCTTATGCTCAGGCAGTTCAAGCGCACACTCATCACATAAAGCCTTTAACCCTTCAAAGTGACTATCGTTAGGGCGATTGTTACACGCCTGAATGACTAAGCCTTTGTTAGGGGTAAAACGCACGATGGTGTCTATATGGCCGTCGGTGTCATCCCCTTCTAAATGTCCATTTTGTAAAACAGTTACTTTGCTGCAGCCTAGCATATCTTTAAACGCATCTTCATAGGCACCTAACGACATATCGCCATTTCGTTCAGGGTTAAGTAAGCACTGTGCGGTACTCAGCAAATGGCCATCTTCGTCAATTTCCAAAGCGCCACCTTCGGCCACGACAGGGCTACTGCGAAGCACAGATTTACACATGGCGGCCAAATAACGTTGATTGGCTAGGTTATCTTCTGATGCATTGAACTTATTACCCCAGCCATTAAAGCGAAACTCTACTGGCGAGCCATTACCATCACGGTCTTTGCAAGTAATAAAGCCGTAGTCGCGCATCCACGTGTCGTTGTACGACGCAGGAACAATAAGCACTTGTGCATTTTCAGGTAAACGAGATACAAGGCTGTCTACATCATCAGGTGCACACAACAATATCACGCCAGCGCTATTGCGATTTACCGCCGCAATCACGTTAAGGTAGGTAGCCCGTGCTTCTTCTAACCACGGCGCCCAGTCGGTGTGCGCATGTGGCCATGCCAACATAACAGCGTCGATATCATGCCATTCAGGCGCCATAGTGCGGTTACCCTGCATAGTAAAATTCCAATTCACGTCAAAATAAAGTGCGGATTATAGCTATGGGCAAGCACGAGACCAAGGCAAATGGTGATGAAATTAATTGGCGGTGACGATTAGTGATAGCGCTTGTTGCGCATAAGGGCATCGACAATTTTATTTTAAATGCCTGCCACCGTTTAGGTGTAGCGTCTGCCCCGTTATATAGTCACTGTCGAACAAGTAGTTCATGGCTTTCACCGCCTCTTTCGCGCCGGGTACTATTTCAAGCAGTGATTTTTTCAGCGCTTTTTCCTTGTAGGCGTCGTCATCGCCTTCATTGAACATGAGCAGAGCGGGAGCGATACTGTTAACTTTCACCTGCGGTGCTAATTTTTTCGTAAATGAAAGGGTAAGGTTATGCAGTGCGGCTTTGCTAGCGGCATAGGCCATATGCTTTTCGCTGCCGGTTTCTTGCACATAGTCGGTCATATGAATAATGTCGGCTTGGCCTTCGCATGAACATAATGCGGCTTCTAAAGCCAGATTTATTCGATAAGGCGCAATAGCATGAACCATCATCATACGCTCTATTAAACTGTGTTTATCGCTACTGTCTTTTTCTTGGGCCCAATCTGACGCGTTGTGTATAACGCCTCGATAGGTTTTACTGATTGCCTTAATCTCATCAATTGCTCGATCAATAGCCGCCTCAGTGCTAAAATCAGCCTGTAAAACTGTAGCGCCTTTATCCTCAAGCATCGTAATACTTGAGCGGGGAGTTCTGTACGTCACCACAACGTGATGGCCTTGTTCAAGTAAACTGTCGGCCATGGCTAGGCCAAGACGTTGACTAGCGCCTGTGATTAAGACGGGTGAGTTCAAGATAATGTCCTTCTTTTTTTAAAAGGTATCAGTTTTATTATTCTGTGCTAGAAGCACGTAAGGTAGCAACAACATTAAATAAAAGTCATGTTGTCGTATAACCGAACTTTTACGAATATTAAGGCGTATCAGTTCAAAAAAAGCAGTAACAACGGATAAAGCAATGTTAGCAAAAGAAGCGGTAATTGTGCGCGATGCACTAGACCCCTCTATATCAGAGCCAGCGCAACGTGTACGAGAAGCATTAGAAGCCAAAGGTTTAGAAACCCCAATGGTTGCCAACGGCCTTTCAGACGAGCAAAAACGTAAGCGCATAGAAAGTGCTATGCGTGATGTAATGGACACGCTTGGCCTTGATTTAACGGACGACAGCTTATGTGATACACCAACGCGCATAGCGAAAATGTACGTTAATGAGATCTTTGGCGGGTTGGATTATCGCAGATTTCCTAAGATCACGGCAATTGAAAACAAAATGCAGATCGACCAGCCTGTACAGGTCTCTGACATTAGCCTTACAAGCACGTGCGAGCATCACTTTGTAACTATCGATGGTACGGCCACGGTATCTTATATTCCGAAAGACACGGTTATTGGCCTTTCGAAAATAAATCGGTTAGTGGGTTTCTTTGCTCAGCGTCCTCAGGTGCAAGAACGCTTAACACAGCAAGTGTTAGTAGCATTGCAGACATTGACGAATACCGACGATGTGGCCGTAAGTATTAATGCGACCCACTATTGCGTAAAAGCGAGAGGGATCCGTGATACCAATTCATATACCAAAACGTCTGCATTAGGTGGCCGCTTCTTAACGGACAGTGAACTTAAACGAGAGTTTTTCCGTTAACAAACATTTGTTGCTAACATTAAAAAAACCGCTGGATTCAGCGGTTTTTTTATTTCTAAGCCCCATAAGAAGAGACGTTCACTTTATTACATTCTCAATATCCGACTCATCGACGATAAGGTTAATGCTGCCTCCTATTCCATCGGCAGGGGTGAGGCTTAGCATTTTTTTGCAGCAGCTACATGATTCATGCTGCTCGTGATACATATCTCGAACGCAATTTAATTGAAAATTATTAATAGCGCCACAGTAGGGGCACATATATTCCAAAGTGCGATCACTTTCCATTGTTTTATCCGTTACCATGATAAACATATCCATATGACATAATCCGAACGCCGTTGCGTCTTCCACTAGCGGTAGTCTTAGTCTTTCGTTGTCATAAATAGCAAAAACAGAAGACTGCAAGAACCAAACCAGAGCAAACGGTATTACTCCTTTTTTCGCTGCTTTGTTGCTCCTTTTGCTTTAAGCGGGTTTCAATCTAAGCATCACCTATTCAGCGTGCGAAAACTTACTTCTATTATCCAAAAGTATAGTGTGAATTTCTTCTATTGCCTGTGAAAAAAAGGGGTATTCGTTAAGTTATTGATGGAAGGGGAAATAAAATGTGTCTGCAATGGGATAACTCAGTCAATTACTGGATAATGCCAGCAATCAACTGAGCGTATTATTAAGAATATTAGACAGGCTGCAACCACATTTGTTGATAAGGTGCGAGTTCGAGCGGTGAAGACTCCATATCAACGGTCTCGTCAGTTAGCAAGTCTTTACTTGCTGATTGTTTAAGTGTTGCCAAAAGGCTGCGGTGCAACGATTGTGGATGTTCACTGAAATTACAGATGACAAGTAGCTTTTGTCCTTCTGTATTTTCTCGTAAAAACGCAAAACAATGTTGATTATCCGTATCTAATATGTGCGTTTTTGACTGGCCGAAAATAGCATGTTGCTTGCGTATAGCAATCATTTGCTTCAGCCCTTCAAACACTTGAAGGCTAGCAGTTTGAGCTTCGTTCTCAGGCGTCGTTGTGCCTAAAGCTAAGGCTGTATCTTCGCTATGAACGGCAATGCGATTTACCCATCTGTCATCGTGACTTTTCGTCTCGTCGAGTCGGTAGCTGTAATCGTTAAGCTTTGCAATTTCATCACTTGAGTAAAGCAATGGAATACCACCAATACTGAACGTAATACCGTAAAGTAACAGCATCCGCTTTACTGCCTCGTCAATAGCCTGTGGGTCGTTGGCTTCTATCGCCCCCTCTAAACCACATAGCGATGCTAACGAGCCACAAACCCGGCAGTCGCCGTTTGACGGGTTTTCTGCGAAAGGCACACCGTTAGCAAAGCTGCCTTCAAACCGGCCTGTGTAAAACTGATTGAGGAAGTAGCGGTGGTCAAAGGAGTTTATACCTAATTCGCTAGCCACTGCGTCATCGAATGTCCATCCAATATCGTCATGACAACGCACATAGTTAACCCAGGTGCAGTCATCTGAAATAGCAAAACTCTTCTTCATTGAATTTGTAAGCAAACGCGTTTTACGCGTTGCCAGCGAGTTCCAAAGCAAAGCCATTAATAACGGGTTATAGGACAGTTGACATTCGTCTTTATCAATGTACTTAAGTACCTCGTCGGGATGAACAATGGCTTCCGACTTAAATACCACGGCCGGTGCTACAATTTGCAAACAGCAGTTAAACGCTTGAATAAGCACGTGCGCTTTTTCTTGGTTTTCACAGTTAGTGCCCATCTCTTTCCAAATAAACGCCAAAGCATCTAAACGTAAGGCGGCACACCCTAAATTCGCAAGAAAAAGCATTTCCGATGTGATGGCATTGAACACTTCAGGATTACTGTAATTTAAGTCCCATTGAAAGCTGTTAAACGTTGTCCACACCCACTTTTCCATTGCCTCATTGAAAGTAAAGCTGCCTCTTCTCACCTGAGGGAAAATTTCTCTTAAGGTGTGTTCGTACTGGTCGGGGATGCTTCTGTCGTCGAACAGGTAGTAGTAGTCTTGATACTGCTTATCGCCAGATAGTGCTGCTTTCGCCCAGGCGTGTTCGTCTGACGTGTGGTTAAACACAAAATCTAGTACCACGTTAATCCCTTCTTTTTGAAGGGCCGCGGTAAGCTTCTCTAAATCTTTAACCGTACCGAGACTTGGGTTTACTTTGCGATAATCCGACACCGCATAGCCGCCATCACTGTCACCTTTAGGCGCATCGTACAAAGGCATTAGATGTACGTAGGTTACACCGAGCGCTTTGAAGTATGGAATTTTCTCATGCAGGTCGTTTAGCGTGGGGCCCATTAAGTCGACATAACAGGCCATGCCTACTTGCTCTTCATCGCGATACCACAAGGGCGTTTTTAAACGCTGACTGTCTAGCGCCTTAAGCGCAGGCTTTCGACTTTTTAGCCCGTCTCTTAATAATTCGACAAGCTTTTGTAAATGAAAATAGCAGTCGTACTGATGGCCATAAACAAAAGTATACTTCTCGAAAAGGCGAGGGAAGTGGGCCTTCAAACGTCGCGTAAACGTAGCCGCATCTTTCTTTGTCAGCGCAGATAAATCGGTCGATGCCAAGATGCGGTCTAAACATACACCACTGTCAGCAGCATAGCTCATAGATAACTCCAAAGTGTGACGAAAATGTACGTCAAATCAACCTATCCAAATTAACGGGTTTACAGGGTATTTAAATTCTGTTAACTTTTATCTTAATCGTTTAAGATTGCTTGTCAACATTAACCATGAGATTAATTATCAAGCTGTTTACATCTTAAGCCTAATGAATACTAGCGGTAGCTGATGTATTTTTAAGAAGTTTAGCGAGGTTAAGTAAAACCTCTAACACAGCATTTGTGAGACAGACTATGCCCAATCATGATCCTAGTAGCAGAATTATCAGATGGTTGACCTACCTAATGTTTATGATGTTTGCCATGACGTCAGATTCTGTAGGTGAGATTATTAAAGAAGTGAAAGTGGCTTTTTCTGTCACCAATGCACAGGCCAGCTTAATGCACTCTTTACCAATGCTGGGTATAGCATTGTCTGGGCTGTTCCTAGGCTTTCTAGCTGACAAGTTAGGACGTAAACCGACCATTATTATAGGCCTCGCGCTTTTTGGGCTTGCTTGTTATAGCTTCCTAATTGCTAATGACTTCATGCTAATTGTTAGTTTAATGAGCCTTTCTGGCGTTGCCGTTGGCATATTTAAAACCGGCGCCCTTGCATTAATTGGTGATATATCTTCATCCACTAAACAACATACTGCAACAATGAATGGAGCCGAGGCATTTTTTGGTGTAGGTGCGATTATTGGTCCACTTATCGTTGCTTATCTTATCCACCAAGGCGTAGCGTGGCAGTGGCTTTATGTGATTGCAGGTGGCGTTTGTACGGTACTTATTATTGGCGCTTTACTTGTTAAATACCCCGACTATTCTCGACACACAGAGTCGGGCGAGAAAAAAGTATCGATTGCCCAAAGCCTTAAGTTGGTAAAAAACCCCTATGCATTAGGTTTTTCGATAGGAGCGTTTTTGTATGTTGCGGCGGAAAGTGCAATTTATGTGTGGATGCCAAGCTATCTTGTGTGTGATGCCACCACATTGAAAGCAACTTACGATTGTTACACAGAAGGTTTCTCACAAACCTTGGCAATATATTCAGTCACTGCCTTTTTTATTCTTAGAGCGGCGGGGCGATTTGTGGGCATTTGGATGATGTCTCACTTTAACTGGTCACTGGTTCTTATGTTATTTACTGGGGCGATAGTATTGTGCTTTGGTTTAGGGCTATGGGGCGGCAAACAGCTAGCGTTATTCTTATTCCCACTAACGGGTATCTTTATGTCGGTTATTTACCCCACCTTTAATTCCAAAGGAATAAGCTGTTTCCCTAAGCATCAACACGGTAGTGTCGCAGGCGTAATTTTGTTCTTTACTGCTGCGGGCGCAGCGGCAGGGCCCTTCATCATGGGCTTGGTAAGTGACGCGAATGGCGGAGATGCTAAATACGGATTCATGGTGGCAACAGGCTTTGCTGCGCTGCTATTTGTTGGGTTGGTATACAACTATGTTAAAAACCCGACGAAAGAGCGTCTGGCTGAGATTGAAGCAAGCGAATACGCTAATTAAATTCACTATTAGCTAACACCTTTCTTAATCGGCTTATCAGCCCTACATTTACACGTGCCGGTCTTGCTACCGGCACTGGTTTTTCCCCACGTTGTTGTTTAAGCTTCAAATATTCACATCTCACATTCGTAATAACGCTCAATGGATGAATTAAAACAAGCGCAGGCACTCTACGACACCCTGGTAGAATTTGCCGTGACCTACAGTTTTCAAATTGTGGGTGCCATCATCATTTTTCTTATTGGCTGGTGGGTAGCTAATAAAATAGGCCATGTGGTTGAAAACCTGATGGTCAATAGAAATATCGACGTCACGCTAAGCCGTTTTACCGGCGGGGTGTGCAAGTTGGCGGTATTGGGTATCGTTATCATAATTGCACTTGGCAATGTGGGGATCAGTGTAACGCCGCTCATCGCCGCATTAGGTGCTATCGGTTTAGGCGCGGGATTAGCCATTCAAGGCATGCTAGCAAACTACGCTGCGGGCTTTACCATTATTATTACCCGTCCCTTCGTTATTGGAGATACCATTCGGGTTCGCGGTGTTGCAGGCGTGGTCGACCAAGTCATGCTGCCCTATACCATCCTTATCGATGAAGATAACGTGCACATTCAAATTCCCAACAAATTAATTGTGGGAGAGATTCTTCACAACTCGGCAGAAAACATGCTGATAGAGCTTGAGATTGGCGTAGCATATTCAAGCAATGTAGATGATGTCATAAAGGTAATTCGCGCCGCTGTTGAACAAGTAGAAGGCATTAGTGAAGAAAAATCACCGGCAATAGGCGTAGATAATTTTGGCGATAGCAGTATTAACTTCGGAGTGCGGGTATGGGCGCCCGCAGTGAGACATTTTGAAGTCCGTTATGCGTTAAATCGGGCCGTCTTTAATGCGCTGCAACAGCACGGTATAGATATTCCATTCCCGCAGCGAGAAGTGAGAATGCTCGACTAGTTTCGTATTAACCGCGCGTTAAACGCGTTCAATCATTAATAAAGTGCCGAATGAACAGTTGATGTTTTTCGGCATTTTATTACCTCTACCTGTAGCCACTTAAAGTTCGTAAAGCTCTAATGGCAGACCGTCCGGGTCCTGGAAAAACGTAAAGCGCTTTTGGGTATATTCGTCCGTGCGTACGGGCTCACATTCCACCCCTTTACTCGTTAGTTGATGAATCACTTCATCAAGCGCATCGACTTTAAACGCGAGGTGTCTTAAACCCTGAGCCTCGGGGCGAGATGGTCTTTTAGGCGCATCAGGGAACGAAAATAGTTCAATCTGACTACCGTCAGGTAATGCAAGGTCGCACTTATAAGACTGCCTGGCTTCTCGATAATTTTCATCAATTACCGTAAAGCCAAGTACGTCGGTGTAAAACGCTTTCGAGCGGGGATAGTCGCTACATATTACGGCCACATGGTGAAAGCCTTTTAACATATTTTTTATCCTTTATGTGCGTATTTAGATTTACGGCATCTCTTGTCCGCGCGCTACTTCAAATAATTTGTACCAGTGTTCGCGGCTAAGATGAACATCTACGGCTTTTTGGCTCGCCTTAATTCTTTCGATATTGGTACTGCCTAAAACCGGCGCAATGTTCGCAGGGTGTCGCATAAGCCACGATAAGACAATTGCTTCGGCCGTCGTTTGGTATTCACTTGCAAGCTGAGCAACAAGGTCAGCGGTTGCACGTTCTTCGCTGTTTTCTGTCTTTGCACCTGTGTACTTTCCTTGGGCTAAACTCCCCCATGCTTGAAGTTGTACGTTATTCAGCATGCAGTACTCAAGTGTCCCTGGCGCATAACCCGTGTTACGGTTAGCAGCGCTGTTGGTGGTAATGCCATCCTCAAGCCAATCTCTAAAGCCAAGGCTCATCTCTAATTGATTGGCAACAATAGGGGTAGAGAGCGCAGACTGAAGGTAGTTAATCTGGTGTCCGTGCATGTTCGAAACGCCCACGTGCTTAATCTTCCCTTGTTGTTGAAGTAGCTGAAGTGTACCCGCCACCTCTTCTAATTCCATAAGAGGGTCTGGGCGGTGAAGTAGCAACGTATCTAATTGCTCAATGCCAAGCCGGGTAAGAATACCCTCTACAGAGTTATGGATATGGTTGGCCGAAAAATCGTAGCGCTTTGGTCCCAAATCATCGTCAAAACGTATTGCACACTTAGATTGGATAATCATGTTATCTCTTAAACTAGGTGCAGCTTTTAACGCTTCGCCAAAAGCGATTTCTGCTTTTCCAAATGTATAAATGTCGGCGTGGTCAAAAACGTTGATGTTGAGGTCTAAAACCGTGTCTATGACCGAGCGTGCTTGTGTAATATCGGCTTCAGTAACTGGCGAATTATTCCAACCGCCCCCTAAGCCCATGCATCCATAAATCAAGCGGCTTGCATGTGGGAAATGTTCATTCATTTGTTCTTCTCCTTGTAAGACGGCAGCAAGTGGATAAGACGTTAAGTTCACTTAGTACCCGCATTCACTCATTGCCAATATATCAGGCAATGTAATATGGGCTATCCCATAATAGAAGCGAGATTAGATGAGTTTATTTCGTACTTCGACAGCTAACCTAAGTGTTTATGGTGCGGTAAAATTGTTTTAGATCACAACAGGTAATTTAGCGTTATCAGTTTATAACCGTATTATATCGTAGTGGAGAGTGTGTATGTTTAAGAAAATCGGTGTTGGCCTCTTAATGAGCGTTTTGCTTGCCGGCTTATCGGGGTGCACAGGCGTACCTGATAAAGTTAAACCCATTCAAGGCTTCGAACTACCTCGGTATCTGGGGGAATGGTATGAAATAGCCCGGTTTGACCATAGCTTTGAAGAAGGATTAACAGAAGTCACTGCAACCTATAGCATGCGCGACGACGGGGGCGTTAAGGTTATCAATCGTGGGTATTCAAAAGAAGCCGGCACATGGGATGAAGCCGAGGGCAAAGCATACTTTGTAGAGTCAGCTTCAACGGGGCACCTTAAAGTGTCGTTTTTTGGCCCCTTTTACGCCAGTTACGTCATTATGGAACTAGACAAAGAAGACTATCAGTACGCACTGATAACTGGGCCTGACAAAGATTACTTGTGGATTTTAGCGCGCACGCCTTCAATATCGAAGAACGTTCGCGCTCAGCTACTAGAGAAAGCCACGGCGGCTGGATATGACGTAAGCAAGCTGATATGGGTAGAGCATGGGCAAGTAGACGCATAGCGCTTTTTCAGTCGAGTTGTTCTGCGCGCAATAAGTTAATTGTGTTATTATTGCGCGCATAGACGCTGTTTGATTAGGTACTAAGAGAGACTCGGCATGCAAACCCTCACCATTACTACGCCAGATGACTGGCACCTTCACTTTCGCGATAACGAAATGCTGGCAGAGACGGTCCCTGCGACTGCGCGTTGTTTTCAGCGCGCTATTGTTATGCCAAACCTTGTACCGCCGGTGGTCAATGCCGAAATGGCAATGGCTTATAAGTCGCGTATTGAAGCGGCTCGTCCAAACGGGAGCAGCTTTGAGCCACTTATGACGCTGTTTCTTACGAATCAAACCACGCCGCAGGATATTATTGATGCAAAACAGGCAGGCGTTACCGCGTGTAAGCTTTATCCAGCAGGCGCCACCACAAACTCAGATGCCGCTGTAAAAGGTATTCAGGCTTTATACCCTGTGTTTCAAGCCATGCAAGAACAAGGCTTGTTGTTACTTATTCACGGTGAAGTGACCGAACATCACATTGATATTTTTGACCGTGAGAAAGTGTTTATCGATACGCATTTAGCGCCTATTGTTGAGGCATTCCCGAAGCTGAAAGTGGTGTTTGAGCATATTACAACGGCTGACGCAGCAGGCTTTGTGGCGGGTGCGAGCGAGTATGTGGGGGCAACCATTACACCACAGCATTTGCTTTTAAATCGCAACGACTTATTAGTTGGCGGCGTACGCCCGCACAATTACTGCTTACCTGTGCTTAAGCGCAATACCCATCAACAAGCGCTGCGCGACATGGTGGCAAGCGGCAATAAAAAATTCTTTTTAGGTACAGATTCAGCGCCGCACGCGAAGCACAAAAAAGAGAATGCTTGCGGGTGTGCAGGCTGTTACAGCGCATGGTCGGCCATTGAGCTTTATGCCGAAGTGTTTGAGCAACTAGGCGCAATAGATAAGTTAGAAGGTTTTGCGAGCCATTATGGCGCAGATTTTTATGGTTTAGCGCGAAATACGACTACAATGACGTTAGTTAAAGAATCGTGGACAGTGCCTGAACAAGTAACCTTAGCTGATGGCACCGAAATGGTTCCATTTTTTGCGGGGCAAACCCTACAATGGAAATTAGAAAAGGCATTTCAAGCATAGTTCTGGTCTTTTCACGTGCCCTAGGGAACCTCTCCACTAGGGCATAAACCCTCTTTTATACCCACACCGCTAGGTTCATCATACCGAACAGGATGAAGTGCACCTTTGGAACCCAAATTAATGACAGTTGAAACAGTAAAGCAATTAGATATAAATCCCGCCATCACAAAGGCATTGGACTCACAAGGCATTCACCAGCTTTCTCCTATTCAAGCCCAATCGCTTCCCGACGCTCTACAGGGCAAAGATGTGATTGGTCAAGCGCAAACCGGGAGTGGTAAAACGCTTTGTTTCGTGATCCCCGCGCTTGAAAAAATTGAAGTTAATGACTTCTCAACTCAGGCGATAATGTTGTGCCCAACTCGTGAGCTTGCAGAACAAGTCGCGCAGCAGTGTCGCTCTGCGGCGAAAGATATAGGTAACATCAAGGTGACAACCTTGTGTGGTGGTCAGCCGATGGGGCCGCAGATTCAGTCTCTCAAACATAGTCCTCATATTATTGTAGGTACGCCGGGTCGCGTAATGGATCACGTTGAAAAACGCCGTATAGATTTGCGTAATGTAAAACTGCGTGTGTTAGATGAAGCCGATCGCATGTTAGATATGGGCTTTGAGGATGACCTACGCATTATCTTTGGTCAAACGCCAAAGCAGGTGCAAACCCTGCTGTTTTCTGCCACTTTCACTGAACAAATAGAGCGTGTGGCTAAGCAATATCTGCACAATCCGGTAACCTGCAAAGTTGAGTCTCAAGAGAATAAGCCTGCCATCACTCAGCTGGGATACAACGTACTGCCTCATACCCGCACGCAGGCACTAAAAGCGGTGTTAACGGAATATCAGCCTAAAAATGCCATTGTTTTCTGTAATCGTAAAACGCAGGTAAATGACGTAGTTGATGAACTGATAGAAGACGGTTTTAGCGCTAAAGGGCTTCAGGGAGATATGGAGCAGCACCAAAGAACCTCAGTGTTAATGCAGTTTGCCAGCGACTCACTGCAAGTGCTAGTTGCCACCGATGTAGCCGCTCGCGGACTAGATATCGACGATGTTGCCTGTGTTATCAATTACACTGTAAGCGAAGAGCCCGAAACCCATATTCACCGTATAGGACGTACAGCGCGAGCTGGGGCGAAAGGCATGGCCATAACGCTGGTAAGTGAGGAAGAGGAGCATTTCCTAAGAAAAATAGAAGTGCTACAGGAAAGTGATATTCCGCTAAAAGGGGCGCAAAGTCTACGCTTTCATAAAAACAAAATTACCCAGCCCGAGTTTACTTGTATTTCATTGAGTGCCGGTAAAAAAGAAAAGCTTCGTCCTGGTGACTTAGTCGGAGCGTTGACCAAAGATGCGGGTATTCCCGGCGATGACCTAGGTAAAATTAAAGTTCAGAACAGCATGAGTTTTGTAGCGGTGAAAACGCGAAGCGTGAAAAAAGCCATGACGCAGTTCAGAGAGGGCAAAATTAAAGGAAAGCGTATTAGAGCAAGAAAGCTTTAAAGACTGCAGGGCAACTTTAAAAAGGCAAGGTGCTTATGGTCGCTGAAACAGACTTGACTGTGTTATTGAAAAACTTAAACCCTGTAGCGAGTAGTGAAAATTATGTTTTCACGACCTTACCAGCTAACACGTTGACCAATACGCTTGTTTCAGCGGCGAAGGGCATGTTTCAAGAACGAGAGGGCACTACGCTTATCTTGCCGTTAGCTGCAGCTAAGCAAGCGGAACTGCAATTTGAAGGGTGTTATCGGTGTATAACCTGTGAAGTGCACTCAAGTTTAGAAGCCGTAGGGATGACAGCAGCGATGTCTTCGGCGTTGGGAAAAGCGGGGATTAGTGCCAATGTGGTAGCCGCTTATTACCACGACCACATTTTTGTGCCTTTCGAAAACGTTGATTTAGCGCTTGAGGTCTTAGCCTCATTGTCTCATTAATGCCGCAGGCTCTTGGCCAGTGAAAATGCATGAATAAGCGTTGGCATTGAGCAGTATCGTGCGCCGCAGTAAATTATTACTACTTGATTATCGTTACCCAACAAAAAAAGCCCCAGTTTGGTGAACCAAACGTGGGGCTTTAGCTATCGTGTTTTATGTGCGCTACTCAATCAGCTCGAGTTACCAAATTTTCACGCGTTCTTCCGGTGGTAAATACAACGCATCGTCTTCGGTCACGTTAAACGCTTCGTAGAATTCAGGTACGTTGCGCACTGCACCGTTAGTGCGGAACTTCGTAGGTGAATGGGTATCGGTTTGTACTTGGCTGCGCAAGGCTTCCTCACGGTATTTGCTGGCCCACACTTGTCCATAACCAATGAAAACACGCTGGTCGCCAGTGAAGCCGTCTAGTTCAGGGGCTTCTTCACCATCAAGCGACAAATGATAAGCTTTTAAAGCGATACTGATACCGCCAAGGTCACCAATGTTTTCACCGAGCGTATATTCACCGTTTACGTGTAAATCAGGCAAAACTTCAAATTGGTTGTACTGTTCAACCAAGTTTGCTGTGCGTGCTTCAAACTCGCCGCGATCTTCATCAGTCCACCAGTTTCTAAGTACGCCATCACCGTCGAACGTTGAGCCTGAATCGTCGAAGCCGTGACCAATTTCGTGACCAATAACCGCGCCAATACCGCCGTAGTTAACGGCATCTTCGGCGTTCATATCGAAAAACGGAGGTTGAAGGATAGCGGCTGGAAATACAATCTCGTTTAGCGGCGGGTTGTAGTAAGCATTAACCGTTTGCGGTGTCATTCCCCATTCATGGGTCCACACTGGTCCGCCTTGTTTCTTAAGCATTTCTTCGTAAAGTACGTCTGAAGAACGCTTAAGGTTTCCGAACAAGTCGCCGGCTTTAACCGTAAGGGCTGAATAATCTCTCCACTGGTCTGGGTAACCAATTTTTACGGTAAACTTAGATAGCTTATCTAAGGCTTGGGCACGGGTTTCATCCGTCATCCAGTCAAGGTTTTCAATACTTTCTTTGTACGCCAAGATCAGGTTATTTACCATTTCCATCATGCGTTCTTTCGCGGCTGGTGGAAAATGCTGCTTCACATAAACCTTACCAATAAGCTCGCCCACGTGGGCATTTGATAGACTCACCGCTCGGCGCCACTGTGGCTGCTGTTCTTCTACGCCGCGAAGTACTTTGCTGTAAAAGTTGAAGTTTGCTTCATCTAATTCAGCGCTTAGGCGACCGGCCGAAGCATTCAATAGGCCCCATTTAAGGAAGGTCTTCCAATCTTCTAGCGACGTTTCTGCAATAACACCATCAATGTTTTGCATATAGTCTTTTTGCAAGATACCTAATGAAGGAATGTCGCTAACGTCAGCTTCGGTAAGATAAGCGTCCCAGTCGAACTTAGGCATTAATGCTTTTAGCTCTTCAATGGTTAGCTTATTGTAGTTGGCGGCAAAGTTACGGGCTTGCTCTTTTTTCATGTGCAGTTGAGCTATTTTAGTCTCAAGTGCGAAAAGCATATCAGCGCTTTCTTTAGGCGCTTCGAAACCGGCTAATTCAAACATGGTTTGGATATGTTTAACGTAGGCATCACGGATAGTTTGTGATGATTCATCATCGTTAAAATAGTACTCACGTTCGGGCAGCCCTAAGCCCGATTGCCATGTATACATTAGATATTCTTTTGGCGATTTAAGGTCTGGGTACTGGGTAAGGCTAAAGGGTGTACCATATCCATAGCGTGCCGCATAGGCAAAATATTCAGCCAAATCTGTGTAGTCTTCAATGGTGTCTATTTTTGCAAGCTCTGGCTTAAGGGGCGTGGTACCCAGCTCATTACGCGTTTCCATGTCCATATAAGCACGGTAAAAGTCACCCACTTTTTGCTCATCGCTTCCGGCTTTAAAGTCGCCTTCGGCCGAGGACTTAATGATATCCATAACGTGATCTTGCGCTTCGTCGCGAAGAATAACGAACGCGCCATAGCTAGATTTATCTGCTGGTATTTCAAAATTATCAAACCACTTGCCGTTTACGTAGCGGAAAAAGTCATCACCTGGGTCAACAGACAGGTCCATATTCTCTTTTATGACACCTGATGAAAGCTGTTGTTGGGCTTCTTCAGTGGCCGCGCTTTGTGACTGTTGTTCTGTTGATGAATTTTGTGGGCTACAAGCTGTTAAGGCCAGTGCCACGCTTAAGCTTAAAACGCTACGTAACATATGGGGCTTCCTTTTTTAATTCTATTGAGCAGTTATTAACGCTGCTTATTGTTCTTAGCGTGTGATGAAACCCGTTTTATTTCTTCTGCTGAAAAGCAAAAGTGATACGGACACGCTTTTTGTTTTTTCTCGCTAACTTTTAGCATGGCGGTGGTAATAGAAAAAGTGTTTATAGTGAAAATACACAGCTTGTAACAACTTGTAAGGCTAAATTCGCTATAGTGCTTTTGTTCTGTCCTCATCACAACATTCAAGGATCGGCTATGGAGTTACACAATACCCCTTTTGATAGCGTATCACCTTGCGAGTACGCCGACGCGCTGCCAAGGAATCAGTTCATGCATTACGCGATAAAACCTTTGTGGGAAGATATGCCTCGCATTGCAGGGCCGGCATTCACCGTAAAGTGTGAGCCCGGTGATCACCTTATGCTGCATGCGGCCATCTATCGCGCAAGTCCTGGTGATATTATTGTGGTGGAAGCCGACGATGAATTTGCTGTGGCCGGTGGTAATGTATGTGCTATTGCGCAATCGCGCGGAATAAAAGGTTTTGTTATTGATGGCGTCATTCGCGATATTGCTGAAACACGGGACAATGCGTTTCCTGTTTTTGCCCGCGGTGTTGTGCCTAAGCCGGGAGCGAAAAAATGTATCTCGCCACTTAATCAGACAATATCTTGCGGTGGCGTAACCGTGGAAGGGGGAGATATTATTGTTGCAGATGAAGAGGGGATTGCGGTTATACCGCAGGCAGAAGCACTTGGCGCGTTTGAAATAGCAAGACAACGCGCAGACAAAGATAGCGCAATGTCTCTTGAACAATGGCAAGCCGAACATTCAGAAAAAGTAGAAAGTATTCTTGCTAAGCTGGGTTATGAAGACTGAATTAAACCCTAGTTAGCCTTTTGCCACGTTGTCCGCCTTTATCCGTATGGGGCGTGCAGCGTAAAATGGGCCGATGCAAAACTTTTTTATCGCGGAGTTCTTGCAATATCGATAAATATTAAGCGATTTTAAACCGGCTTTGCGGTGAAATACGCCGCAAAGTTCAACACCTTCCCTTATATCGTGTAGAATTGTGACCCAGCATTTTGGGGCATACGTAAACGTGCTCTGTCATTGAATTAAAAACGAGTTCTACATGTTTTCATTTTTCGAAAAGCTTACCCAGCCTTTTCCTGATACGTCTCCTAGTCAACCGCCGAAGGGTTTAGTGGCTTTTTGTAAGTATTATACTCAAGGCATGTGGGGCGTGATCCTTACTGTTTCCGTGCTCAGTGCAATCGTTGCCATGCTAGAAGTGGCACTGTTTGGCTTTCTAGGGCAGCTGGTAGACTGGTTCTCCGAGCAAAATCGCGAGACATTTTTGGCTGACCAAAAGTTTACGCTTATTGGGATGGGGGTTACGGTACTTGTTCTTATTCCCCTGTTTATATTGCTTCGCTCCCTATTTTCCCGTCAGTCTTTAATGGGGAACTACCCCATGCGAATTAGATGGCAAGCCCATCGGTATTTACTGGGGCAAAGCTTAACCTTCTTTCACGATGAATTTGCAGGGCGTGTAGCCACCAAAGTCATGCAAACCGCACTATCGGTGCGAGAAACCGTGACCAAGGTACTCGACCTGTTGGTGTATATCAGCGTGTACTTTATCTCGATGGTGGTACTCATCTTTAGTACAGACTGGCGTTTAGCCATGCCGCTTATTGTATGGTTTTTTGTCTATATTGGTATTTTGAAGGTATTGGTACCCAAACTAAAAGAAGTGTCTCAAAAGCAGGCCGATGCACGCTCGCTAATGACAGGGCGTATTGTGGATAGCTACACCAATATCACTACCGTCAAACTGTTTTCTCATAGCCGCCGAGAGGCCGACTATGCCAAAGAAAGCATGGATGGTTTTCTGCAAACCGTTTACCCGCAAATGCGTTTAGTGACGGTATTAGAATTCTGTGTGGAAATGGCTAACGCTATTCTCATTTTTACCATAGGTGCATTATCTGTGTATCTATGGATGGAAAATATCGCAAGCCCTGGTGACATTGCTATTGCTATTAGCCTTTGTTTACGACTGAACGGTATGTCGCATTGGGTGATGTGGGAAGTCTCTGGGCTATTTGAAAACTTAGGCACAGTGCAGGACGGCATGAATACCTTAGCACAACCTATCGCCGTAAAAGACAAGCCTAAGGCCGACGCGTTACAAGTCAACGGTGGTGGTATCAAGTTTGATGATGTGAACTTCTCATACTCGGGCGCAGACGATAAGCCAATTGATGTTTTTACCAATTTAGACTTGACCATTAAGCCAGGCGAAAAAGTGGGCTTAGTAGGGCGCTCTGGGGCGGGTAAATCGACCTTGGTTAATTTGCTTATGCGTTTTTACGACACCCAAAGCGGCCGTATTATTATTGATGGGCAAGACATTACCCACGTCGGGCAAGAAACCCTACGCGCCAAAATTAGCATGGTGACCCAAGACACCTCCCTAATGCACCGTTCGGTACGAGATAATATTTTATATGGCCGTACTGATGCGACGGAAGAGGATATGATTCGCGCAGCCAAACAGGCTGAAGCACACGACTTTATTCTCACCCTTACCGATAGCTACGGAAGAACAGGGTACGACGCCCATGTGGGGGAACGCGGCGTGAAGCTTTCAGGGGGGCAACGTCAGCGTATTGCTATCGCCCGCGTGTTGTTAAAAGATGCGCCAGTGTTGGTACTTGACGAGGCGACCTCGGCGCTCGATTCAGAGGTAGAGGCAGCCATTCAAGCGTGCTTAGATAAAGTAATGGAAGGCAAAACGGTTCTCGCCATTGCCCACCGTTTATCGACCATAGCCCAAATGGACAGGCTTCTGGTGCTAGATAAAGGCAGTATTGTAGAGCAGGGGACGCACGCGGAGCTTATCGCACACAACGGTATTTATGCCAAGCTATGGGCACATCAAACGGGCGGTTTTATTGGCGTTGAATAGGTGGCATTCTAAATGGAAAGCAATCGCAGATGGGAGAGATAAACCGCTTGTATCTTGAAAGTGGTTAAGTATAATACGCGTCCCTCCCTTGCGATACCGCACTTTCCTTAGAAAAGACGCACAACTCCCAAGGGCAGTGTAAGTAAATTTTGTCTTTTAGACACCACAGGGGTGTAGTTCGAATTGGTAGAACAGCGGTCTCCAAAACCGATGGTTGGGGGTTCGAGTCCCTCCACCCCTGCCAAATTTACTTAATCTACGAATTTTAAATTGCGCCTTCAAAAAGCGCGTAAAACAACGACGCTGTAGTGCTAGGATCGTAACATGAGCGAAAAGACGGAAAATCAGTCCAATGCGTTGGACATGTTTAAATGGGTAGTGGTTTTTGCACTACTTGCCGGTTTAGTAACCGCTAATACAATGTACGGTGAGATTTCGGTACTATACCGTGCCATCGCGATTGTTGTAGTTGTTGGTATAGCTGGTTTCATCGCGGCAACGACTGAAAAAGGTAGTACCTTCTTGAGCTTTGCTAAAGAGTCTCGCACAGAAGTTCGCAAAGTAGTATGGCCAACCCGTCAAGAGGCGAACCAAACTACCCTTATCGTACTTGCAGCGACGTTAGTTATGGCACTAATTTTATGGGGACTAGACGGCATCATCGTTCGTGTAGTTGGCTTTATTACTGGAATAGGAGCATAAACGTATGTCTGAAGAAGAAGCAGTAAAGAAAAGATGGTACGTAGTTCAAGCCTATTCGCAATACGAAGCTCGCGTTAAAAAGACGTTGCTTGAATACATTAAAATGCACAACATGGAAGACTACTTCGGTCAGGTACTAGTACCAACAGAGGAAGTTGTTGAAATGCGTGCAGGTCAAAAGCGTAAATCTGAGCGTAAGTTCTACCCGGGTTATGTATTGGTAGAAATGGCGATGACCGAAGAGTCATGGCACTTAGTGAAAAGCGTACCTCGCGTACTAGGTTTCATCGGCGGCACCTCTGACCGTCCTATGCCAATTACGCAGAAAGAAGCAGACGCTATCCTAAATCGTCTTGAAGAAAACGTTGATAAGCCAAGACCGAAAACATTGTTCGAGCCAGGCGAAGTGGTTCGCGTTACCGACGGTCCATTTGCCGACTTCAATGGTGTGGTAGAAGAAGTAGACTACGAAAAGAGCCGCGTAAAAGTATCGGTACTTATCTTCGGTCGTTCTACACCAGTAGACCTAGAATTTGGTCAGGTAGAAAAAGGCTAAGCCTTTATAAATATTCAAAAAAAGACGGTTTGACCGTCTTTTTTTATGCCTGGAATTTGGGGGCACGATAGGCAATGTACGTTCAATTGAACCTTAAATTACGAACAACATGGCTAACAGTATCGAGGTAAAAACAAATAAATAATGCAAAATGTGGCCATAACATTGTGCAAATCTCTTGGTATCAGCACACGACGCCCAAAAACCGACTCTGCAAAACTTTTTTTAGCGCGTAGTTAATTAACCCTGTCCCACAAAACCATATTAAAAACGATGTCACTGCGACTACTCTTTATAATTTATTCGATTCTTTGCAAGAAGCGTATAAAGCCAGATTGAAACTCCGACAGCGGCAATAACCAAGAGCCATTTATAGCTCTGATTTACGAACACCCCAATAGTGAGTGTTGTGATAAATGAAAAAGTGGATACTACTACCTGCTTTATTTTTACCGTGTCGAGTTTGCTAGTTTTAAGTTTTGGTCTAAGCAAAAGAACCCACAAAATAATACCAATGCAAACTTGATGGAATAAAAGTAATAGGTGGTTATTTGCAATAAACGCACTAAAGGATAAAAGGCCCAACATGGCACATGCCATGTAAAGCCTTGCTAACGGTGTTAATTTCACTTATTCATCCAACGTTTCATTGTAATCTGATATTGCATCGGCTGCTCCAACAATAGTACCGACACCAGTTCCGATAAGGCCACCTAATAGTGCACCGAAAGGGCCAGCATAAGCACCAAGTGCAGCACCTATACTTGCACCTGTAGCAGCACCTTCGAAACCTCCTTTAAAAGCGGCTTGTGAAATATTGCCTCCAGAGACGGTGTCGATTTGCTCTTCGGTGAGTACTAACGGATTATTCATCATCAGTAAAATACTCCCAAGCAGCTCCTAGGGCAGCGCCTGTAGCAATTGCGCCTACAGCAACAGGAAAGGTTACAGTAAATCCGACGGCAACGGCAACGCCAACGCCAGTCGCGCCAATACCACCTCCAGTTAAGCCCCCTGATGCAATGTCCCAGCCGTCACCACCTGAAATCTGGTCTAGTTCTTGTTGCGTAAGTAACTCCATTTATATTCCTCCATATTTGCTATTTTGTTTATATATTTGCGTATTAACGCGTTAAAAACTTTCACCTATTTAAAAAAGAAAAAATACTGACCTTTCGGTGGTTTTTTATTCTAAATAGCCCTTGCATAGTAATTAATCACCTTATATAATGCGCGCCCTTTTAAACGGAAACGGGAAGCCGATTGAGCAAATAATCTCTGTATTTGCGAGGCGTTAGACCCAAACAAGAGAGCATGTAAAATGGCTAAAAAAGTAAGCGGTATTATTAAGCTTCAGGTTGCAGCTGGCGCTGCTAACCCAAGTCCACCGGTTGGTCCTGCACTAGGTCAGCACGGTGTGAACATCATGGAATTCTGTAAGGCTTTCAACGCGAAAACAGAAAGTCTTGAGAAAGGCGCTCCGGTACCAGTAGAAATTACGGTATACGAAGATCGCTCTTTTACATTCGAAACTAAGACTCCTCCTGCGTCTTACCTGCTTAAGAAAGCAGCGGGCATCAAGAGTGGTTCTGGCCGTCCTAACACTGAAAAAGTGGGTACTGTTACTCGCGCTCAGTTGGAAGAGATCGCTAAAACTAAAGAGCCAGACCTTACTGCAGCTGATCTAGATGCAGCGGTACGCACTATCGCGGGTTCTGCTCGCTCAATGGGCTTGAACGTAGAGGACTAATCGAATGGCTAAATTAACTAAACGCGCTCGCCTAGTACGCGACAAAGTTGACTCTACTAAAGAGTACGAAATCAACGAAGCAGTAGCGCTTCTTAAAGAACTAGCAACAGCTAAGTTCGCAGAAAGCGTTGACGTATCTGTTAACCTTGGCATCGATGCGAAGAAATCTGACCAAAACGTTCGTGGTGCAACTGTACTACCAAACGGTACTGGTAAAGACGTTCGCGTTGCAGTATTCACTCAAGGTGCAAATGCTGAAGCAGCGAAAGAAGCGGGTGCGGACATCGTTGGTATGGACGACTTAGCTGAGCAAGTTAAGAAAGGCGAAATGAACTTTGACGTAGTAGTTGCTAGCCCAGACGCGATGCGTGTTGTTGGTCAACTAGGTCAAATCTTAGGTCCACGTGGCCTTATGCCTAACCCTAAAACTGGCACTGTAACGCCTGACGTTGCAACGGCAGTTAAGAACGCTAAAGCTGGTCAGGTACGCTACCGTAACGATAAGAACGGTATCATCCACGCTAGCATCGGTAAGATTGCGTTCGAAGCGAACCAAATACAAGAAAACCTTGAAGCGCTACTTGAAGCATTGAAGAAAGCTAAGCCTTCTTCTGCTAAAGGTACATACATCAAGAAGATCAGCCTAAGCACGACAATGGGTGCTGGTGTTGCTCTTGATAAGGCTTCTGTAGGTCTTTAATTTCGCTGAGCGAATGCTCATCGAAATCTCTTAAAGGTTATGGGTTGGAGCTGTGTAAATTAGCAGTGCTAATAAACAGCTCCCGTCCTAGACCGCAGGTGCGGTGTGGTGAAAGAGGTAAGAGAACTTTCACAGTCAACACACTGCTTAATAGAACAACCTGCGCAGACGGTGGTTTGACTCAGACTCTCTGGGGTAACAAACACCGTAGAGCGGTATCGACCATGAGGGTTGGTATCAATCTGTGAACCCTGACCGCGCAAGTAGGTAACTACGAACAAGGTCAGATACAAAGAGGTGAACTCAGTGGCACTAGGTTTAGCAGCAAAAAAAGAGATCGTAGCAGAAGTTTCTGAAGTTGCGTCTCGCGCTCTATCCGTAGCCGTTGCTGAATACCGTGGGATGGAAGTTAGCGATCTGACTGAGCTACGTGTTAAAGCTCGTGAGCAAGGCGTATACCTTAAGGTTGTACGTAATACTCTTGCGAAGCGTGCTCTAGCAGACAGTCAATTTGCAGACTTAGACAGCGCCTTAACTGGTCCGCTTATCTATGGTTTCTCTATCGACGCACCAGGCGGTGCGGCACGTCTTTTCAAAGACTTCGGTAAGACTAACGATAAGCTTAAAGTTACTGCACTTTCAATTGGTAGTGGTCTTCTTGGTCCAGAGAAATTGGACGCAGTTGCAGCTCTACCTACCCGCGACGAAGCGCTTGCGAAACTACTTGCAACCTTCAAAGCACCAGTTGGGAAATTCGTTCAAACAATCAACGAAGTTCCTGGCAAGTTTGTGCGCGTATTGGCGGCGGTCAAAGACACCAAGTAATTGGCGTTTTTGGCATATTGATTTTTTTAACATTTTATACCCAGGAGTTTAGAGAACATGGCTCTAACTAAAGAAGATATCTTAAACGCAATCGCTGAAATGCCGGTAATGGAACTGGTAGAACTAATTGAAGCGGCTGAAGAGAAATTCAACGTATCTGCTGCAGCTGCTGTTGCTGTTGCTGGTCCAGCTGCTGGCGGCGACGCTGCTGCTGCAGAAGAAAAGACTGAATTCGACGTTGTAATGACTTCATTCGGTGGCAACAAAGTTGCAGTTATCAAAGCAGTTCGCGGCGCGACTGGCCTAGGTCTTAAAGAAGCTAAAGAAGTAGTTGAGTCTGCTCCTAAAGCTATCAAAGAAGGCGTAAGCAAAGATGAAGCTGAAGCACTTAAGAAAGAGCTTGAAGAAGCTGGTGCAGAAGTAGAAATCAAGTAATCTGACGTAGTCAGATTATTGCCTGAGACGGCAAGGCTGGTGGTTTTTTGAACCACCAGCCTTTTTGCGCTGTATAGTGTGTAGAAACTAACCCTTGGTTACACTACTTAAAGCGCCATTCGGAAATACCCATAAAAAGCATAAAAATCCAACAAGTTAACTAATAATTGGTTAAATTTTGTTGTATGCTGGTGTATCTGCCCGAAAAAGGGTTGTGGAAGTTTGTTGCTTAGTGCGCCATTTGAAACGCAGCTTTTAGCCCATAGCACGCGTTTTAAAGCATTTTGCAGCAGGTTGGGTCATAAATCAGCAGGCTGAGGAACCCATGGTTTACTCTTATAGCGAAAAGAAACGTATCCGTAAGGATTTTGGCAAACGCCCACAGGTATTGGAAATTCCATACCTTCTTTCAATTCAGCTTGATTCTTTCAAAAAGTTTATTGAGACCGATCCGGAAGCTCAATACGGTTTGGAAGCAGCATTTCGTTCCGTTTTTCCAATTAAAAGCTACTCAGGTAGTTCAGAGCTTCAGTATGTAAGCTACCGCCTGGGAGAGCCAGTTTTCGACGTTAAAGAATGTCAAATTCGTGGCGTAACTTTCTCTGCTCCATTAAGAGTAAAACTACGGTTAGTGTTGTTCGATAAAGACGCTGCCCCAGGTACCGTAAAAGATATTAAAGAACAAGAAGTGTACATGGGCGAGATCCCATTGATGACAGAGAACGGTACGTTCGTTATCAATGGTACTGAGCGTGTTATCGTGTCACAGCTACACCGTTCACCTGGTGTATTCTTTGATCACGACAAAGGTAAAACCCACTCGTCAGGTAAAGTGCTATATAACGCACGTGTAATTCCTTACCGTGGTTCGTGGTTAGACTTTGAGTTTGACCCGAAAGATAACCTATTTGTACGTATCGACCGTCGTCGTAAGTTGCCTGCAACGATTATTTTACGCGCACTTGAAATGACGTCTGAAGAAATCCTAGATACTTTCTTCGACAAAGTTAATGTACGTATTGATAAAGACAAGTTGATGATGGAAGTGGTGCCAGATCGCCTACGTGGTGAAACGGCTGCATTTGACATTATCGATGGCGAAGGCAACGTGGTTGTTGAAACCGGTCGTCGTATCTCAGCGCGTCATACACGTGCGCTAGAGAAAGCGGGTCTTAATGAGCTTGAAGTTCCAGCTGATTACCTAATTGGCCGCGTATACGCCGCTACTTACGTAAATGAAGACACTGGCGAAGTTATTGTAAGCGCGAACGAAGAACTTACCCTTGAAAACCTAGCGGCACTTAGCCAAGCGGGCATCAAAGAGTTCGAAACGCTTTACATTAACGAACTCGATCACGGTTCATATATCTCAGATACACTGCGTATCGACTCTTCAACTAATCGCTTAGAAGCGCTAGTTGAAATCTACCGTATGATGCGTCCTGGTGAGCCACCAACAAAAGACGCAGCAGAAACCTTGTTCGATAACTTGTTCTTCTCAGATGAACGTTACGACCTATCTTCTGTTGGCCGCATGAAGTTCAACCGCCGTTTAGGTCGTGAAGAACTTATTGGTTCAGGCACACTAGATAAAGAAGACATTATTTCTGTAATGAAGCAGCTAATAATGATTCGTGACGGTAAAGACGAAGTCGATGATATCGATCACCTAGGTAACCGTCGTATCCGTTCTGTTGGTGAAATGGCAGAGAACCAATTCCGCGTTGGTCTTGTACGTGTAGAGCGTGCAGTTAAAGAGCGTCTAAGCTTAGGCGATCTAGACAACGTAATGCCACAGGACCTAATCAACGCTAAGCCTATCTCGGCTGCGGTTAAAGAGTTCTTCGGTTCATCTCAGCTTTCTCAGTTCATGGACCAAAACAACCCGCTATCAGAAGTAACGCACAAACGTCGTATTTCTGCATTAGGCCCGGGTGGTCTTACACGTGAACGTGCAGGCTTCGAGGTTCGAGACGTACACCCGACCCACTACGGTCGTCTATGTCCAATCGAAACGCCGGAAGGCCCGAACATCGGTCTAATTAACTCATTGGCAAGCTTCGCGCGTACCAATGACTTCGGTTTCTTAGAAACGCCTTTCCGTCGTATTGTTGACGGTGTGGTAACAGACGAAATCGATTATTTATCTGCAATTGAAGAAGGTCAATTCGCAATCGCTCAGGCTAACATTGCGTTGACTGAGAATGGCGAGTTGGTTGACGACCTAATTCCTTGTCGTCACCGCGGTGAAACTACTTTGATGCCGACTGAAGACATCAAATACATGGACGTTTCACCACAGCAAATCGTTTCAATTGCGGCAAGCATTATTCCATTCCTAGAGCACGATGACGCAAACCGTGCACTTATGGGTGCGAACATGCAACGTCAGGCAGTACCTACACTACGCGCTGATAAGCCGCTAGTTGGTACCGGTATGGAAAGAACTATCGCGGTTGACTCAGGTGTTACTGTAGTTGCTAAGCGCGGTGGTGTGGTTGACTATGTTGATGCCAGCCGTATCGTAATTAAAGTAGACGAAGATGAAATGCTTCCAGGTGAAGCAGGTATCGATATCTACAACCTGACTAAATACACGCGTTCTAACCAGAACACTTGTATCAATCAGAAGCCTACCTGTAGCGTTGGCGACCCGATTGTTACTGGTGACGTGCTAGCTGACGGCCCTTCAACAGACCTAGGTGACCTTGCACTTGGTCAGAACATGCGTATTGCGTTCATGCCTTGGAATGGTTACAACTTTGAGGATTCAATCCTTATTTCTGAGCGTGTAGCACAGGAAGACCGTTTCACTACAATCCACATTCAAGAGCTTAGCTGTATCGCTCGTGATACTAAGCTTGGGCCAGAAGAGATTTCTTCTGATATCCCGAACGTGGGTGAATCTGCACTAAGCAAGCTTGATGAATCAGGTGTTGTTTACATTGGTGCGGAAGTGAAAGGCGGTGACATCCTAGTAGGTAAAGTAACGCCTAAAGGTGAAACTCAGCTTACGCCAGAAGAGAAACTACTACGTGCAATCTTCGGTGAAAAAGCGTCTGACGTTAAAGATACGTCGCTACGTGTACCTAACTCTGTTCACGGTACCGTAATTGACGTTCAAGTATTTACCCGTGACGGTGTAGAGAAAGATAAGCGTGCGCTTGAAATTGAAGACATGCAGCTACGTCAGGTTAAGAAAGACCTTACTGACGAGTTCGAAATTCTTGCAGACGGTATTTTTGCTCGTGCAAAAACTGCGCTTCTACGTGCTGGTGTTGACCAAGCTAAGCTTGACAGCCTACCGCGTGAAAAGTGGTTTGAAATTGCACTTAACAGCGAAGATGCACAGCTAGAGCTAGACCAAATCGCTGATCAACACGCTGAAATTAAAGCGGACTTCGATAAGAAGTTTGAAACTAAGCGTCGTAAAATCACACAAGGCGATGACCTAGCGCCTGGCGTACTTAAGATTGTTAAGGTTTACCTTGCGGTTAAGCGTCACATCCAACCGGGTGACAAGATGGCCGGTCGTCACGGTAACAAAGGTGTTATCTCGACTATCCAGCCTGTAGAAGACATGCCATACGATGCTAACGGTACGCCGGTAGATATCGTTCTTAACCCACTAGGTGTACCGTCTCGTATGAACATCGGTCAGATCCTAGAAACGCACTTGGGTATGGCTGCACACGGTCTTGGTGTGAAGATTGATCGCATGATTAAAGAGCAGCGTGAGCTGGCTGAACTGCGTGAGTTCTTGAAGAAGGTGTACGAGCTTGGTGAAAATCACCAAGAAGTTGACATCGATAACTTCACAGACCACGAAGTACGTCGCTTAGCGGAAAACCTTCGTAAGGGTGTTCCAATTGCAACACCAGTATTTGATGGTGCTCGTGAATCTGAAATCAAAGAAATGCTGAAGCTTGCTGATATTCCAGAAAGCGGTCAGATTTCATTGTTCGACGGTCGTACCGGTCGCGAGTTCGAGCGTCCAGTTACGGTTGGTTACATGTACATGCTGAAACTGAACCACTTAGTAGACGACAAGATGCACGCGCGTTCTACGGGTTCTTACAGCCTTGTTACACAGCAGCCTCTTGGTGGTAAAGCACAGTTTGGTGGTCAGCGCTTCGGTGAGATGGAAGTGTGGGCACTTGAAGCATACGGTGCAGCATATACCCTTCAGGAAATGCTTACTGTTAAGTCAGATGACGTTAACGGCCGTACCAAGATGTACAAGAACATCGTCGATGGCGATCACAGAATGGAACCTGGCATGCCAGAATCATTCAACGTACTACTTAAAGAAATTCGCTCGTTGGGTATCAACATCGAGCTTGAAGAAAAGTAATACGGCAATCGCCGCGTAATGTTATGAGATGGCCCGGCGCTTGCGCCGGGTTCTAGAGACTGACTCCGCTGGGAGAGTAATGTGAAAGACTTATTAAAGTTTCTAAAGCAACAAAACAAGACCGAAGAATTCGATAATATTCGAATCGGTCTGTCTTCACCTGACATGATTCGTTCATGGTCATTCGGTGAAGTTAAAAAGCCTGAAACAATTAACTACCGTACGTTCAAGCCTGAGCGTGACGGTCTGTTCTGTGCGCGTATCTTCGGTCCGGTAAAAGACTATGAATGTCTTTGCGGCAAGTACAAGCGCCTTAAGCACCGTGGTGTTATCTGTGAGAAGTGTGGCGTTGAAGTTACACTGACTAAAGTACGTCGTGAGCGTATGGGTCACATCGAGCTAGCTAGCCCGGTTGCACACATCTGGTTCCTTAAATCACTTCCGTCTCGTATCGGCTTAATGCTTGATATGACACTTCGTGATATCGAACGCGTACTTTACTTTGAATCATACGTGGTAACAGAGCCAGGTATGACGACCCTTGAGCGCAGCCAACTTCTTAACGAAGAAGAGTACTTGGATGCACTTGAAGAGCACGGTGATGAGTTTGATGCGAAGATGGGTGCTGAAGCAGTATTCGATCTTCTAACAGTACTTGACGTAGACGCAGACGTTGCGGCTATGCGTGAAGAGCTGCCTTCAATCAACTCTGAAACGAAGCGTAAGAAAATTACTAAGCGTCTTAAGTTGCTTGAGTCATTCCAGCAGTCTGGCAACAAGCCAGAGTGGATGATTATGACGGTACTTCCGGTACTTCCACCGGACCTTCGTCCTCTAGTTCCACTAGATGGCGGCCGTTTTGCAACGTCTGACCTTAACGACCTATACCGTCGTGTAATTAACCGTAACAACCGTCTTAAGCGTCTTCTAGACCTAGCTGCTCCAGACATTATCGTACGCAACGAAAAGCGTATGCTTCAAGAGTCTGTTGATGCGCTTCTAGATAACGGACGTCGTGGCCGTGCGATCACTGGTTCTAACAAGCGTCCACTTAAGTCGCTTGCAGACATGATCAAGGGTAAGCAAGGTCGTTTCCGTCAAAACCTTCTTGGTAAGCGTGTTGACTATTCTGGCCGTTCTGTAATTACCGTTGGTCCAACGCTACGTCTTCACCAGTGTGGTCTTCCTAAGAAGATGGCACTTGAGCTATTTAAGCCGTTTATCTACGGTAAGCTAGAAGGTCGTGGTCTTGCGACAACAATTAAAGCAGCTAAGAAGCTTGTAGAGCGCGAAGCACCAGAGGTTTGGGACGTACTAGATGACGTTATCCGCGAACACCCGGTACTACTTAACCGTGCACCTACACTTCACCGTTTGGGTATCCAAGCATTCGAACCTACACTAATCGAAGGTAAAGCGATTCAGCTTCACCCGCTAGTGTGTGCGGCGTATAACGCCGACTTCGATGGTGACCAAATGGCGGTACACGTACCGTTGACGATCGAAGCACAGCTAGAAGCACGTGCACTTATGATGTCAACGAACAACATCCTGTCGCCAGCGAACGGTGAGCCAATCATCGTACCTTCACAGGACGTTGTATTAGGTCTTTATTACCTGACGCGTGACAAAGTAAACGGCTTAGGCGAAGGCATGGTATTTACCAGCCCGAATGAAGCAGAAAAAGCATACCGTACAGGTAATGCGGAGCTTCACTCACGCGTTAAAGTACGTATTACTGAGTACGACATCGATGAAGATGGCAACAAAACTGAGAAAGTAACGCTTACTGACACTACTGTTGGTCGTGCAATTTTCTCATTGATCCTTCCAAAGGGTCTACCGTTTGAAATCATCAACCAAGCCATGGGTAAAAAGCAGATTTCAAGACTATTGAATGCTTGCTACCGTACGCTAGGCTTGAAAGATACAGTAATTGCTGCTGACCAAATCATGTATACCGGTTTCCACTACGCGATGATCGCGGGTGCGTCAGTTGGTATCGACGATATGGTAATCCCTGCTGCTAAGAAAGAAATCATCGACGCGGCAGAAGCAGAAGTTATCGAAATTCAGGAACAGTTCCAAAACGGTCTTGTTACCGCGGGTGAGCGTTACAACAAAGTTATCGATATCTGGTCAAATGCCAACGAAAAAGTTGCTAAGGCCATGATGGATAACCTTAAGACTGACATCGTAATTAACCGCGATGGCGAAGAAGAAGAGCAGCAATCATTTAACTCTGTTTACATGATGGCCGACTCGGGTGCTCGTGGTAGTGCCGCTCAGATTCGTCAGCTAGCAGGTATGCGTGGTCTGATGGCTAAGCCAGATGGCTCAATCATCGAAACCCCAATTACAGCGAACTTCCGTGAAGGTCTGAACGTACTACAGTACTTCATCTCTACTCACGGTGCGCGTAAAGGTCTAGCGGATACCGCACTTAAGACAGCTAACTCGGGTTACCTAACACGTCGTCTAGTAGACGTTGCACAGGACTTGGTAATCACTAACGACGACTGTGGCACATTCGAAGGTGTTCAAATGACACCACTAATCGAAGGTGGTGACGTTGTTGAACCACTTCGCGAGCGTGTACTAGGTCGTGTAGTTGCTGAAGATGTTATTAAGCCTGGTACTGATGAAGTATTGGTAGAGCGTAATGTACTACTAGACGAAGCGCTAGTAGACATGCTTGAAGCCAACTCTGTTGACCAAATCCAAGTACGCTCTGTTATCACGTGTGACAACGACTTCGGTGTTTGTGCTAAGTGTTACGGTCGTGACCTTGCACGCGGTCACATGGTCGGTAGCGGTGAATCGGTTGGTGTTATTGCAGCACAATCAATCGGTGAGCCTGGTACACAGCTTACCATGCGTACGTTCCACATCGGTGGTGCGGCATCAAGAGCATCAGCGGAAAACAGCGTACAAGTTAAAACAGCGGGTAGCCTTAAGCTACACAACGCGAAGTTCGTACGTAACTCTGACGGCAAAGTGGTTATCGTTTCTCGCTCAACAGAACTTACTGTTATCGATGAGCAAGGCCGCGAGAAAGAGCGCTATAAAGTACCTTACGGTGCAGTACTTAGCGTGGATGACGGTGCAACTATTGCAGCTGGCGACGTTGTTGCTAACTGGGATCCGCATAGTCACCCAATCATCACTGAACGTGCAGCTAAGATTAGCTTCGCAGACATTGATGACTCTAACACAGAGATGCAGCAGGACGAGCTTACTGGTCTAACCCGTATCGTTGTTAAAGACCTTGCTAAAGTTAACTCTAAAGAGCCTAAGCTAATTCTTGAAAGCGACGAGTTCGGTCTTCAAGAAATTCGTCTTCCAAGCTTCACAACGATTGAAGCGAAAGAAGGCAAAGTAGCTAACGAAGGTGACGTGCTTGCACGTATTCCTCAGGAAAGCTCGAAGACTCGTGATATCACCGGTGGTCTACCGCGCGTTGCGGACTTATTTGAAGCACGTAAGCCTAAAGAGCCTGCAATTCTTGCAGAAATCTCAGGTACTATCGGCTTCGGTAAAGAGACCAAAGGTAAGAAGCGTCTTGTAATTACACCAGCTGAAGGTGATGCATACGAAGAGATGATTCCTAAGTGGCGTCAGCTTAACGTGTTCGAAGGTGAGAAAGTGGAAAAAGGCGAAGTTATCGCCGACGGTCCAGAGTCTCCACACGATATCCTGCGTCTACGTGGTATCTCAGCAGTAGCAAACTACATCGTGAACGAAGTTCAGGAAGTATACCGTCTACAGGGTGTTAAGATTAACGATAAACACATCGAAGTAGTTATCCGTCAGATGCTACGTAAGTGTGTTATCACTAGTCCTGGCGATACGCAGTTCCTTGAAGGCGAACAGGTTGAAGTATCGAACGTTAAAGTGGCGAACCGTGAAATTGAAAAACTCGGTAAGATTCCAGCGCAGTACGAAACACAGCTGCTTGGTATCACTAAAGCGTCACTGTCTACTGAGTCATTTATCTCAGCAGCATCGTTCCAAGAAACAACCCGTGTGCTAACTGAAGCTGCGGTTCAAGGTAAAGAAGATGACCTACGCGGTCTGAAAGAAAACGTAATCGTTGGTCGACTCATTCCAGCGGGTACCGGTTTCGCTTACCACGAACGCCGCGCACAACGTCGCAAAGAGCAAATCGAAGAAATGTCGGTATCTGCCGCTGATGCAGAACAGGCATTAACCGAAGCGCTTAATGCCGGTGCAGACGAAGATACTGCCGAATAAGGCAAGATCATAGGAGTACGTTAACGTACTCCTAACAAATTGGCATGTCAGGCTGACAGATTGCAGATAAATTAACTGCTTAAGCTTTGTACACCTTGACAGTCAGAGCGATGATCTTTAATATTCCGCGACCCGATTTTGGATAGCCATCAAATGGCTCGATAAACGGTCGCGGTTTTTCGTATCAGCGCTCAGTGAATATTGACGAGCACAATGTTCACAAAGAAGAGCGATTAATAGATTAATCGCATTAATATGGACCCAGTCGCAGTGATTGGGTTTTCGTAGTTTTTAATCAGGAGCTAGTTAATGGCAACAGTTAACCAGTTAGTGCGCAAGCCGCGTAGAAAGCCCGTTGAAAAAAGCAACGTAGCTGCTCTACAAGCTTGTCCACAAAGACGTGGTGTATGTACTCGTGTATATACTACTACGCCTAAGAAACCAAACTCTGCACTACGTAAAGTATGTCGTGTACGTCTAACTAACGGTTTTGAAGTTTCTTCATACATCGGTGGTGAAGGTCACAACCTACAAGAGCACAGTGTAGTACTTATCCGTGGTGGTCGTGTTAAAGATCTACCAGGTGTTCGTTATCACACAGTTCGCGGTACTCTTGACTGCGCAGGTGTAAACGATCGTAAACAAGCCCGTTCTAAGTACGGCGCGAAGAAGCCTAAGTCATAACGGTTCTCCGTTAGTAAGGCCAAACTGAAGTTTAAGAGTTTTGGGTTTTCCCTGAATTCATACGGAGAATAGAAAATGCCAAGAAGAAGAGTCGTAGGTCAACGTAAAATCCTACCAGAGCCAAAATTTGGTTCACAACTGCTTGCGAAATTCATGAATGTCGTAATGCTCGACGGCAAAAAGTCAGTCGCTGAAAGAATCGTTTACGGTGCGCTTGATATTGTTGCTGAAAAAACCGGCAAAGCACACCTAGATATCTTCGAGGAAGCGCTTGATAACATCCGCCCAACAGTAGAGGTTAAGTCTCGTCGTGTTGGTGGTTCAACTTATCAGGTTCCAGTTGAAGTACGTCCAGTTCGTCGTAACGCGCTAGGTATGCGTTGGATGGTAGAAGCTGCACGTAAACGTGGCGAAAAGTCTATGGCACAACGCCTAGCGGCTGAGATGTTAGACGCAGCAGACAACAAAGGTTCAGCGGTTAAGAAACGTGAAGACGTTCACCGCATGGCCGAAGCAAACAAAGCGTTTGCTCACTACCGTTGGTAATCAACGTTATTTAACTGAGAGAGATTTATGCCTCGTAAGACCTCGATTGAGCGTTATCGCAATATTGGTATTGTGGCTCACGTGGACGCGGGTAAAACCACGACCACAGAGCGTGTTCTGTTTTATACAGGACTGTCTCACAAAATCGGTGAAGTGCACGATGGTGCTGCTACCATGGACTGGATGGAGCAAGAGCAGGAGCGTGGTATTACTATCACGTCTGCTGCGACAACTTGTTTCTGGTCTGGTATGGAGCAACAGTTCGATCAGCACAGAATTAACATCATCGACACCCCTGGGCACGTAGACTTTACTATCGAAGTAGAGCGTTCATTGCGTGTGCTAGACGGTGCAGTTGTAGTTTTCTGTGGGTCTTCTGGGGTAGAACCTCAATCAGAGACAGTCTGGCGACAGGCTGACAAATATGAAGTGCCACGCCTTGTGTTCGTTAATAAAATGGACCGGGCTGGCGCTGATTTTGAACGTGTTGTGGGTCAAATCCGCAAACGTTTAGGCGCAAACTGTGTTCCGATTCAAATCAACATGGGCGCTGAAGAGAATTTCCATGGCGTCATCGACCTTGTGAAGATGAAAGCCATAAACTGGAATGAAGAAGACATGGGTATGACATTTACCTATGAAGACATTCCGGCTGAATATTTAGATACGGCTGAGCAGTACCGCACCGAGATGATCGAAGCGGCAGCAGAAGCATCTGATGAGCTGATGGATAAGTACTTGGAAGGTGAAGAACTGACCGAAGAAGAAATCCGTTTAGGCCTTCGTACGCGTACACTGAACAACGAAATTGTTCTTGCCACTTGTGGCAGCGCCTTCAAAAACAAAGGTGTTCAGGCAGTACTCGACTCTGTTATTCAATATCTTCCGTCTCCTACTGAAGTTAAGGCCATTACCGGTGTACTTGACGATAAAGACGAGACAGAAGCAGAGCGTCATTCAAGCGACGACGAGCCATTCTCAGCACTAGCATTTAAAATAGCGACTGACCCATTTGTAGGTACGTTAACCTTCTTCCGTTGCTATTCAGGTGTCGTAAATACGGGTGATACTGTATACAACCCGGTGAAAGGTAAACGCGAGCGCTTCGGTCGTATCGTGCAGATGCACGCAAAAGACCGTGAAGAGCTTAAAGAAGTACGCGCAGGTGACATTGCAGCGGCCATCGGCCTTAAAGATGTAACCACGGGTGATACCCTTTGCGACCCTAATAACGTTATTACGTTGGAGCGCATGGAGTTTCCTGACCCAGTTATTTCAATTGCGGTAGAGCCAAAGTCTCAGGCTGACCAAGAAAAAATGGGCATTGCCCTAGGTAAACTTGCAGCGGAAGACCCGTCGTTCAAAGTGAAAACTGACGATGAGACAGGGCAGACGATAATCTCAGGTATGGGTGAACTTCACCTAGATATCATTGTCGACCGCATGAAGCGTGAATTCAAAGTTGAATGTAACGTAGGTAACCCACAGGTTGCTTATCGCGAAACCCTTCGTAAATCTGTTGAAGTTGAAGGGAAGTTCGTTCGTCAGTCAGGCGGCCGTGGCCAATTTGGTCATGTATGGTTGCGCATTGAGCCTCAGGAAGAAGGTTCAGGCTACGAATTTGTGAACGAAATCGTCGGTGGAGTTGTACCAAAAGAGTTCATCCCAGCGGTCGATAAAGGAATTCAGGAGCAGATGCGAAGTGGTGTTCTTGCAGGGTATCCGGTACTAGATGTAAAGGTAACTTTGTTTGATGGTTCATACCACGATGTTGACTCTTCTGAAATGGCGTTTAAGATCGCCGGCTCTATGGGTTTCAAAAAAGGCGCCGCAGAAGCAAATCCGGTGTTACTTGAACCCACAATGAAAGTTGAAGTGACTACTCCAGAAGACTGGATGGGTGATGTAGTCGGTGACTTAAATCGTCGTCGCGGCATGATCGAAGGTATGGAAGATGGCGTAGCAGGTGTTAAAATAATACGTGCAAAAGTGCCGCTTTCAGAAATGTTTGGCTACGCAACTGATTTGCGTTCACAAACACAAGGTCGTGCTTCATACTCAATGGAGTTCTTCAATTATTCTGAGGCGCCTAACAATGTGGCGCAGGCTATTATTGAATCTAGAATTTAATCTAAATGAAGGTTCGGTCCGGTCTATTGGTGGGTCGGACTTTTAACTTAGGAAACGAGAAAAATGGCAAAAGAAAAGTTTGAACGTACGAAACCCCACGTAAACGTGGGTACAATCGGCCACGTTGACCATGGTAAAACTACGCTAACTGCAGCTATCACTACAGTTCTATCTAAAACTTACGGCGGTTCTGCTCAGGCGTTCGATCAAATCGATAACGCACCTGAAGAGAAAGCGCGTGGTATCACCATCTCTACTTCACACGTAGAGTACGATACT
>NZ_JBQKUJ010000009.1:0-175948 GCF_054968525.1 Alteromonas sp. G5_S2_22_S1
CTTCTCGGTTTTAATGAATTGTTCAGATCGGAAGACTTACCATGGATGATAGTAATCAGCACCTTAAACATTTGCTAAAGCAAACCGACCTCGCCTTCAAGGCGCTTATGAGAGAGCCTGCTTCTAGCCTGCTTAACGAGCAATATGAAAAAGCGAAGCTAGAGCTAGACACCTATACCGCTTCGCTTAAGCACACGCTAAATCAACGTCAGCATCAACGGCAGCGTTAATTTACTGCAATCAGCTACAGCACCATATAATGCTTTTCATTAAGTTATTTTGGTATACATTTCAAATTGATTAGGTAAGGAACTTGCAAGCTCCCCTGAAAGGTTCGTGTAATCTGCGAGTACCGATGGCAACTGCTTTACAAGCAGCCCCATGTTGCCTTTGAGCTCCTTCGCTTGCTTCTCATTTCGATATGAAAGTGCTAATTCCACATTCGCCAGTGTAGAAAACAACTTTAAACACCGTGATAACCTTGCTTCCGCAGGCTCTGCCTGCTCAGATGAAGCCGGTTTATCGTCTGGAGGCACTTCTTTACTAGCAGTGCTGTTTTTCTCTAAGTGCTGCCATGCATCTTCCCACACCGGTTCTAACTGTTTATGCACCTGTAATAGTCCATTTAACCAATTTTCTAGTGCGGGGGATGGGTAGGCGCTACCTTCTATTTCTAACGTTTTTAGCAATTCGCAAGGAAGGGGAGACTTTTCTTGACGCATAAAGTCTAAATGCGCGCGCAGGCCGTTCATGAGAGCGTCGGCTAACTTATCTACATCTTTATCGACCAGTTGGCTGTTGCTAGACTGAATAAGCCAAGGCATCCATTGTTCCGGCATCGGAATTTCAGGCGCCGATGCCACAGCGAATATCATTCCATCAATATGATGGGGACTTGGCAGAACCTCTCTTAAGCTAGGTAATGAAACAATATCGCTGATTGTATTTATTGGAAACCCGTCATTCACCATTACAGTCCTATTTTAATTTGCGTTCTCTTTCATGAAACGGTAGTCTGCGCGGCCACTTTGCAAGGGGGCGTTTTTAAAGCCTTATATCATTCATATAAGGCATAAAGTAAAGCACGACACTTGCATTGGGCACGCGACAATAGGTTTAAAACCAATCTGTTACTGTATTGGTTTAGCGGTACTGTTGCGTGCTCGCCTACCTATTGTCATGATAGCAAAACTTAACTAAGAGTCGTTGCAATGGCAAAAGATAAATCAGGATATATCATCGCGGCCGCCTTTATAGGCCCTGGAACAGTAACTACAGCCAGTTTGGCGGGTGCAAACTTTGGTTTTCACCTGGTGTGGGCACTGCTATTTTCCATCTTCGCAACCATCGTACTGCAAGACATGGCCGCTCGATTAGGCGTGGCAAGTGGTCAGGGCTTAGCCAGCGCTATGAAAAATATGGCGTATAAACCTTGGCTTAAAAACGCATTTATTGTGTTAATTGTTAGCGCCATTGGTATTGGAAACGCCGCCTATGAATCAGGAAATTTAACCGGCGCGGCTATTGGCTTAGATGCCTTTATTAGTATCGGCATAGGTCCATGGGCCAGCATCCTCGGCACAATTGCCATTGTTTTGCTTTGGTCCGGAAGCTACAAATGGATTGAAACCGTGCTTGTTTACCTGGTATTTATCATGGCGGGCGTGTTTCTGGTTACGCTTTTAGTGGCCAAACCTGACATTGCAGCCATGTTTAGTCAGCTTCTTTCACCGCGCCTCGACGCAGACGCCATTACGACAGTACTTGCACTTATTGGCACCACTATTGTTCCTTACAATTTATTTCTACACGCCAGCCTTGTTGCCAAGTCATCTCGGGGCCAGAACAAACAGGACGCGGTAGTAGCCTGTCGCAATCAGTCGGCGAAAGCCATAAGCATGGGCGGGCTAATTACACTTATCGTAATGGCAACGGCTATGATGGCGTTTTTTAATCAAGCCGCCACTATGGATGCCTCGAATATGGGCGAGCAACTTAAGCCTGTACTAGGTGATAAAGCGCAGTGGTTCTTTGCGCTTGGGTTATTCGCAGCAGGCCTTACCAGTGCTATCACAGCACCATTGGCCGCAGCTTATGCCGTAACGGGGGCACTGGGGCTGTCTGACGACATGCAAAGCAAGAGCTTTAAAGCGGTATGGTTTATCATCATCGTGGTAGGCGTAAGTGTGGCAGCGCTGGGCTTTAAGCCCTTACCAGCAATCTTGTTTGCACAAGCTACTAATGCCCTTTTACTGCCTATTATTGCCATTTTCTTGTTGGTTGTTATGAATAAAAGCACCGCACTAGGCGAATTCAGGAATACGTGGAAGAGTAACCTAGCAGGCTTTGTTGTAGTGGGTACCGTTATTGGGCTAGGTTTGTATAAGCTCATTGGGGTGTTTAGCTAACGTCAAGAAAACAAGAAAGGGGCAGAGTAATTTAGCCCCTTTTTTGGGTTATCGTCGTGAGTAACCAAGGTAACTGTGAACCCATGTGACCGATAGCCTCGCTGCATATGAGAAGGGCCAAAGGCATACTTTGGCCCTTTTTAACAACGCTCATAAGTTAGAAAAGTACTCTTACCCCTTCTCTTAGCTGGCGAGGCGTTGAAGAATGTCTTGGAGCATGGATTTGCTGCAGCCAAAGTTAATTCTAAAGTGGTCGGCTTTATGGAAATCAATACCTGGAGATGGACCAACGCCCTTCTCTTGTGCCCATTGCTGAACATTTTCTACGCCTAACCCACTGGCATCTACCCAAGCTAAAAATGTCGCATCGGCTTTAAGCATACGCAGCCCGTCTATGCTGTTAATAGTGTTAAATACCATGTCTCTATTTTCGCGAAGGTATGCAATTTGCGCCTGGTGCCAGTCGTCACACTGGGTAAATGCCGCTTCAGTCGCTGCCAGTCCTAGCACAGTAACCCAGGGCACAATGCCCGCCGCCGCATTAGTAAATGACTGGCGCAGTTGCCTGTTAGGAATAATGGCGAATGACGTGCCCAAGCCTGCAATATTAAAGGTCTTACTTGCAGCCATCAGCGTAACGCTATTATCGGCAAGATTGACTTCACGCCCAGCGGGTATGTGCTGTTTGCCCTCTTCAAGAATTAGGTCACAGTGAATTTCATCTGAACAAAGCGTAACGTTATTTGCATTACAAATGTCGGCAATGCGATCTAACTCTTCTTTAGAAAGTACCGAACCCACAGGATTCATTGGGTTACACAGAATAAACAGCTTACATTTAGGGTCTGCCGCTTCTCGCTCTAGTGCATCAAAATCTAGTGTATAGCGCGCGCCTTCCACTTCGTTAATCGTCTCTGAGCTATCGCCGTTATCATGTTGAACCACCGTACCAATATCAACGCGCTCTAAGCCGTTTAGTTTAGGTGCAGCTAACAATGGCGGATAATTGGGGGTCTGGATAAGCACCTTATCCCCTGGCTCGCAGTAAGCCTTGCAGGCGACATTAAAGGCAGGAACTACACCTGGTGTCCACACAAGCCACTCAGGCTCGATTTCCCAATTGTGTTTATCTTTAAGCCACTTAACTACCGCCTGAATAGCGCCTTCGTGATGCGCGGGCAGTATGTATCCCATATTTCCGTGGTCTACATAGCTTGAGATGGCGTCTAGAATTGGCTGAGCACAACGAAATTCGGTATCAGCAACCCACGCAGGAATAATGTCTTTTCCTTTGTACTTTTGCCATTTAAACGAGAAGGTATCTTTTCGAGGGGGAGTATTATCGAATAACGTGCTCACTTTACATCCTGTTGCATAAAAACTTGTGGCACCAGTGTAGAAGTTTCCTGCGCTATAAACTAGGGGGAGTACGGTGAATTAACACAATTTTGCTATATCGAATTGAACTTAAATAGAGGCGAATCCATGTACCTCGTATAACTAACTCGCTTGTGATACTGCATCTTTGGACTTTTGAATTAACTCATCCATATTTAAAGGTTTAGCTAAAAATCCGGTCACTTGCAATTTACGGGCTTCCATCACTAATTCCTTATTAGGGTCTGCGGTAATGAGTAAAAAGGGCACGTCTAAGCCATACGCTTGACAAGTTTTTAATAAGCTTAACCCGTCATAGTCAGGCATTACCTGGTCGCTAATGATAAGGCTTATGGAATCTGTCGTTTGTTGGAGTAAAAAGTCTCTAGCGAACTTGCTGCGGGTAAACGGGTACACGGTAGCATCTAACTGCGTTTCCAACGCATCGGTGATAAGGTCGAGTGTAATAGGGTCATCTTCAACTACAGCTACTGAAAACACGTTTTTCCCCTTAAAAGTTAGTAGTTATTCACTATCATACAACGACTTAGATAATGAATTAAATCAATTGAACTTGCAGATGTAAGCATAGAAGTCATACGAGAGTTTGACCACTAACCTTTGGTCGATATTTGGGCCGTTGTGGCCGTATATAGCCCTAAATGCGAAATAGTAGCTCAACAAAAAATGCCAGCATAAGCTGGCATTTTAAAATGATATTTTTTGTCTTGTTTTATATTAAGACTTAGGCGCTCGTGACGCGCGCTTACGCTCGTTTTCAGTAAGAAGCTTCTTACGAATACGGATAGACTCAGGCGTAACTTCTACTAGTTCGTCATCGTCGATGAACTCAAGCGCTTGTTCAAGTGACATCTTGATTGGTGGAACTAGAGTTTGCGCTTCATCAGTACCCGATGCACGAACGTTCGTTAGCTGCTTACCTTTAAGTGCATTTACGGTAAGGTCGTTATCACGGCTGTGAATACCGATAACCATACCTTCGTAAACTTCTACACCGTGACCGATAAATAGGCGACCACGCTCTTGAAGGTTAAACAAGGCGTTGGTTAGTGCTTTACCGTTTGCGTTAGCAATTAGAACACCGTTCTTACGCTTACCAATGATACCGCCTTTGTACGGTCCGTAGTGATCGAACGTGTGGTAAAGCAGACCAGAACCCGACGTCATTGTCATGAATTCAGTTTGGAAACCAATTAGGCCGCGGCTTGGAATAACGAAGTCGATACGTACACGACCTTTGCCATCTGGAGACATGTCTGTCATTTCAGCTTTGCGAAGGCCAAGCTGTTCCATGATAGAGCCTTGGTGCTGCTCTTCACAGTCGATAGTCAGTGTTTCGTACGGCTCCTGCGTTTCGCCATCAACTTCTTTAAGGATTACTTCTGGACGAGATACAGCAAGTTCATAACCTTCACGACGCATATTCTCGATAAGAATACCTAAGTGAAGCTCACCACGACCAGACACGCGGAATTTATCAGGATCTGGCATTTCTTCTACGCGAAGCGCAACGTTGTGTACTAGCTCGTCTTTAAGACGCTCAAGAATGTTACGTGAAGTTACGTATTTACCTTCTTTACCAGCAAATGGTGAGGTGTTTACTTGGAACGTCATGGTTACGGTAGGCTCATCAACCGTTAATGGCGGAAGCGCTTCAACAGTGTTCACATCACAAATCGTGTCGGAGATCTTAAGTTCGCCTAGACCTGTAATGGCAATAATGTCACCCGCGTGAGCAGATTCAACTTCGTGGCGAGCTAGACCAAGATAACCGTAAACTAGACCAACTTTACCATTGCGTTTTTCACCTTCAGCAGTCACCACGGTTACTTGCTGGTTAGGCTTAACAGACCCACGCTTAACACGACCAACACCGATTACGCCAACGTATGAGTTGTAATCAAGTTGAGAAATCTGCATTTGGAAAGGACCGTCGATGTCTGCATCTGGAGCAGAAACTTGTTCAACGATGGTTTCAAATAACGCCGTCATATCTTCTTTTGGCTCATCAGCGTCATGTGACGCCCAACCGTTAAGCGCTGAAGCGTATACAACTTGGAAATCAAGCTGCTCGTCCGTTGCACCTAAGTTGTCGAACAGGTCGAACACTTGGTCCATAACCCAGTCAGGACGTGCGCCTGGCTTATCAATTTTGTTGATAACAACAATAGGCTTAAGGCCTTGAGCAAACGCTTTTTGAGTTACAAAACGGGTTTGAGGCATTGGACCTTCTTGTGCATCTACAAGTAGAAGTACAGAGTCGGCCATTGACATAACGCGCTCTACTTCACCACCGAAGTCAGCGTGTCCTGGAGTATCTACAATGTTGATACGGTAGTCGTTCCAGTTAATCGCTGTGTTCTTAGCTAGGATGGTAATGCCACGTTCTTTCTCGATGTCATTCGAGTCCATTACGCGCTCTTCTTGCTCGCCTCGTGATTCAAGGGTGCCAGACTGCTGTAACAGTTTGTCTACCAAGGTGGTTTTACCGTGGTCAACGTGGGCGATGATTGCGATATTACGCAATTTACTAATATCAGTGGTATTCATGCTTATATAGAGCCTGTGTAAATCGATGCCAACTTAATTCGGGAATCGAATAAGTCTGCATTAGATTTGTTGCAAAAAAATGCAGATAGAAAAATTTGCGCGGATTGTACAGAAAAACCACGACGTTTGCGCATCTTTTTTTAATTAGAAGCAAGTTTTATCACTTTAACCCACCCAGTTTAAAAAACGACCACCTCTATTGCACCGAATTGATCAGATTCGGTGGTGATGTGCTACAAACTAATCTAGGCTAAATGACGTACAAACCAGTACAAAGCACCAAAAAGAAGCATGATTGCACATTTTTGGTGCAAAAACTATCAAAAGGAAGTGATATATGCCTGTCTATGCCGCTGAAATCGGCATGCATATAGATGGCATGATAATCGCTTTCACTTTTTCCACTGTTGGAGTGAAGCTGATCATTCCGCATTTTTACATTAAACCTGGAGGACACGATGTCAGTAGATAAGGCATTAGAGCTGATTAAAGAAAGTGAAGCGAAGTTTGTAGATTTACGTTTTACCGATACTAAAGGTAAAGAACAACACGTATCTATCCCTGCGAGCGTTGTTGATGAAGAGTTTTTCGAAGAAGGTAAAATGTTCGACGGTTCTTCAATCGCTGGCTGGAAAGGCATCAACGAATCAGACATGGTTCTTCTTCCAGACGCAGACAGCTGCGTTGTAGACCCTTTCGCAGAAGAGACTCAGGTAAACATTCGCTGTGACATCGTTGAGCCTTCAACAATGGAAGGTTACGAGCGTGACCCACGTTCTGTTGCACGTCGCGCAGAAGAATACTTGAAATCAACAGGTATTGGCGACACATGTTTCTTCGGCCCAGAGCCAGAATTTTTCCTTTTCGACGATGTTCGCTTCCACACTGACATGGCAGGCTCGTTCTACAAGATCGATTCATCAGAAGCCAAGTGGAACTCAGGTGAAGAGTTTGAAGGCGGTAACATGGCGCACCGTCCAGGCGTTAAAGGCGGTTACTTCCCAGTACCACCAGTAGACTCTGCACACGACATTCGTGCTGCTATGTGTATGGTAATGGAAGAAATGGGCCTTGTGATTGAAGCTCACCACCACGAAGTAGCCACAGCGGGTCAAAACGAAATTGCTTGCGAATTCAACACGCTAGTTAAAAAAGCGGATGAAATTCAAGTTTATAAGTATGTTGTGCACAACGTAGCACACGCATATGGCCAAACTGCGACCTTCATGCCTAAGCCACTTGTTGGTGATAACGGTTCTGGTATGCACTGCCACCAGTCTATCTCTAAAGATGGCGTAAACATCTTCGCGGGTGACAAGTACGCTGGTCTTTCTGAAGAAGCACTTTACTACATTGGCGGTATTATTAAGCACGCACGTGCAATCAACGCCTTTGCTAACGCTTCAACTAACTCATACAAGCGTCTAGTTCCTGGGTTCGAAGCGCCGGTAATGCTTGCATACTCTGCACGTAACCGTTCTGCATCAATTCGTATTCCTCACGTAACTAGCGATAAAGCGCGTCGTATTGAAGTACGTTTCCCTGACCCAACAGCTAACCCTTACCTAGCGTTCTCTGCTATGCTAATGGCTGGCCTTGACGGTATCAAAAACAAGATCCACCCTGGCGACTCGATGGATAAAGACTTATACGACCTTCCACCAGAAGAAGCGGCTGAAATCCCAACTGTTGCAAGCTCGCTAGAAATGGCACTTGAAGCACTTGATAACGACCGTGACTTCCTTAAAGCGGGTGGCGTTATGACTGACGACATGATTGATGCATACATCGACCTTAAGTCTGAAGAAGTCACTAAACTTAACATGACAACTCACCCTGTTGAGTTCGACATGTACTACAGCGTGTAATTACACCCTGTATAGCAACTTATACTAAAGCCCGCTTTGCGGGCTTTTTTTATGGCTGCTAGTTATCAACTACGTTTTCGAGCCTGATATTTACTCAACGTTTTGCTGCACTATAAGATCAATTGACTGTATCAGCGCCTACGTAATTTACTTCTGCGTGTAGTAGCTATTGCACTCTAAGCTTGTTCACACTATGTTAGTTACTAGCCCACTGTCGTCATACTTAAGGCCTTCAGTGGAAATAAGGCTAAAACTTATGACTATCGCGAACAGGTAAACCACACGTGCGAAATAAAACGGGAAAGATATTCTTCATATTATTGCTATTAACCTCGGGCAATTTACCGTTTAACGTTTATTCTGCAGCGCAAAACCAAGCCAATGACCAGCAAGCGTCAGAACGACCCGATGACGAAATAAATTCCAGCGATTCCGCGACACCGTCAAACATGCCACCAAAAATCTACAAAGTGGTGGATGAGAACGGCGTTATTACCTTTACCGATAAACCTCAGCCAAACGCAGAGCCCCTATCATTTGATGGTCAAACACAGAATGTTGTAAAGGCAGCGAAGGTTCCACCTCCCCCGCCGGCGCCCCAGAAAGCCCCAAAGCCTAAGTATAAGGTGGTAATAAAAAGTCCGGCCCCCGAAGCGACCATCCGCAACAACCTAGGTGATCTCACCATTTCAGCGGCTCAAACTGGTGCACCTAAAGCCCCAATTTACCGATTAATTTTTGACGACGCCCCAATAGCTAGCAACAGTTCTGGCATTTTTAAGCTATCCGGTATCCATCGTGGGGCACATACTTATAAAGTTGAACTAACTAACAATACGGGCAAGACTCTTGCATCGTCTCCAGTACAAACCCTGTACCTTCATCAGGCATCAGCGTTAATTAATAACTAATAGCGTGCAATCACTGCTTTGTAAGCGCACCACAGAGGTTCAGTGACAATAATTCATTGACCTCTTTCATTCGCGCAACGCATCAATGCAAGCTACAATGCACAATAATGGTGCAAAGGAGACGAGCTCGGATGCATTCAACCGAGTTAGAGACACAACAGCTAATTAATAGCCTTAATACCGCGTTAGTGATGGTGGATAATAAGCTGACTATTGTTTACGCCAACCATGCTGGCGAAGCCTTGTTTGAAACGGGCTTAAAGCAACTTATCGGGCACCCTCTTCAAGATTTTTTTCTGCCAGGCACAATAGAAACAACGCGCCTAAAAGCCGCAATAAGAAAAGGCGAAGACTTTACAGAAAATGAAATTAAATTAGCATTCAGAGATAATCGCTATGTATCTGCCGACCTCACGGTGACGAACTTACATTTCGAAGACGGGCCTAGACTGCTTTTTGAAGTTAAAAAAATTGACCAACAAAAGCGTATCTCACGGGAAAACCTACAAAATGCACAGCATTATGCTGCTCGAGAGCTAGTGCGAGGACTGGCTCATGAAATTAAAAATCCGTTAGGCGGAATTCGTGGTGCAGCCCAGCTGTTAGAAAAAGAGCTATCAGAAGAGCATAAAGAATTTACCCGCATGATCATTGAGCAGTCTGATCGTTTGCGCAATTTGGTGGACCGTTTATTAGGGCCAAATTCACTTCCTAGATTTGAAGAAAGCAATGTACATCAAGCGTTAGAGAAAATACGTAGCTTGATGCGCTTTGACTCAGACAACCCGATTACTATTGTGCGCGATTACGACCCGAGTATCCCCCCGTTATTGCTTGATCCAGACATGATTCAACAAGCGGTTCTCAACATTGTTCGCAACAGTGTACAGGCGCTAAACGAAAGTCAAACACCACATCCAGAAATTAGGTTGGTTACACGTATTGAGCGCCAAATGACAATTCAAACCAAACGGTATGCACTTGTCGCGAAAATAAAAATTATTGATAACGGCCCAGGTATACCTCCCGAAATCAAAGACACGCTTTTCTACCCCATGGTCACAAGTAAACAAAATGGCTCTGGGCTGGGTTTGTCTATTTCACAAACCCTTATTAACCACCACGGCGGCAAAATAGATGTAGACAGCTACCCTGGTCACACTGAGTTCGTAATTTATCTACCAATAGATCGTAAGGAGACAGACGATGACGAATGAGTCTGTGTGGATTGTCGATGACGACAGTTCTATTCGTTGGGTGCTGCAAAAGGCCTTACAAGCAGCAGATATAAGCTGCTTAAGTTTTGAAAACCCTGAAGATTTATTGCTTCAACTTCAAAGCGGTCAAGCACCTGAAGTCATCATTTCAGATATTAGAATGCCACAAATGGACGGCATGACATTACTGAACGAAGTGCATACTTCGCACCCCATGCTGCCTGTTATCATTATGACGGCGCATTCGGATTTAGATAGCGCGGTTAACGCCTATCAAAAAGGCGCATTTGAATATTTGCCAAAGCCATTTGATATAGACGAGGCGGTAACGTTAACCCAGCGCGCGCTTGCTCATTCCAGAGAGCAATCCACGGTTTCCAAAGCGCAAGTCGAAGACGTGGTAACGGAAATTATTGGCGAAGCCCCTGCCATGCAGGAAGTGTTTCGTGCCATAGGTCGCCTGTCTCGCTCTTCAATCAGCGTGCTTATCAACGGTCAATCGGGTACGGGTAAAGAACTCGTCGCGCACGCTCTTCACAGGCACAGCCCCAGAGCCAGCAAACCCTTCATCGCCCTTAACATGGCCGCCATTCCAGCAGACCTTGTAGAGTCTGAGTTATTTGGCCACGAAAAAGGCGCGTTTACCGGCGCACAAGCCGCCCGCCAAGGCCGCTTTGAACAAGCCGACGGCGGTACATTATTTTTAGACGAAATTGGTGATATGCCCCTTGATGTGCAAACTCGCCTTTTGCGCGTGTTGGCCGATGGGCAGTTTTATCGCGTGGGTGGTCATCAGTCAGTAAGTGTGGACGTGCGCATAATCGCCGCCACACACCAAAACTTAGAACAAAGGGTTGCTGAAGGTAAATTCAGGGAAGATTTATTTCACCGCCTAAATGTTATTCGCGTGCATCTTCCATCACTCAACGAACGCCGCGAAGATATTCCGCTGTTAACACGCCACTTCCTGCGCCGCGCAGCCAAAGAACTTGATGTGGAAGCCAAGAGCATATCGAAAGACGCTGAGCGCGTAATGTCTCAACTACCTTGGCCCGGTAACGTACGGCAGCTAGAAAACGTATGCCGCTGGCTAACGGTTATGGCGAGTGGGCAAGAGGTCCTTCCCAGCGATCTACCTCCTGAAATCCACAGCGATAGCTCGATTGAAAAACCAAGTGCAGAATCAGGTGATTGGCCAGACTTATTAGCAAGTTGGACCGACAAACAGCTGCGCGACGGCCATCACAACATCTTAAACGATGCCATGCTTACCTTTGAACGCGTGATGCTTGAGCGCGCGCTACAGCATACCCACGGCCATAAACAAGACGCTGCTAAGCGGTTAGGTTGGGGGCGCAATACATTAACCAGAAAGCTTAAGGAGCTTGGCGTTAATTAACCATTTACTCCCTGAGCGTTTATATACCAAGCGCTAATGCACTTAATCATTATGCATTAGCGCTTACGTACACAGCGACCGCGAATTAGGCTACTGACCTTTGGTTAAAAGTGCCGTCATGCCCTGGTTAAACAATCTTACCCACTTCATACTGAACTGCCCTTTTGCGCTGCGGTTAATTTCAATCACTGCGTCTTTCTTAGATAGTACGTTATCTTCATTGTGCGCCCTTGGATGTGTCATTGCATCGTAGGTATCAACAATGGCAAGTAGTTTGGCGCCATCGCAGATATCGTCTTCCTTAAGGCCAAGGGGATAGCCAGTGCCGTCTGTGCGCTCGTGGTGTTGCATCACAATCTTGCGTGCCATGTCCCACTGGTCCAGGTGTTCCAATAGCCGAGCACTTTTGTAAACGTGAGAGCGCATAAGATTAAACTCAATCTCACTTAACGTGTCGCCTTTGTGCAGTAGTTTCAACGGCATAAAGGCCATGCCAAAATCATGGACATAGCTGGCAACAGCAAGCTGATCTTCATCAATGGGATTTTCAGCCACATCATTTATATACATCGCCAATTTCGCAATACGATCACCTCTACCAGCCCAATAGTCTGATCGACGCTCTATCGATTGCATTAGATCGCGAAAGAACAATATATCTTGTTTTTTCTCGCTACTGATATCTTTTGGAATACCTGTAGCCGCTAAGGTTGGTGGCTTTATTTGAACACGTTGCGGGTCGTCGTCGCTGCTTACAACATCAAGTGCGGGGTTAAGTAAAAGCACTGCTTCGGTAAGGCGCTTTTCATGATCAGCGGCATTATCAGGCGTGACTCGGCTAATTGCTAAGACGAGCTGATTATGAAGGCTATCATCATAGTCGGCTTTGCCATTGGCCATGACATTTTCAACGAAGGCTTTTACCCTATCCATCGTTAGCAGCACTAAGTCACTCATGGTGCTGGTATAGGCAACCTGCCCTTTGCGAAGGTAGTCTAGTAGGTCTTCAACATGCTGTAGAAGCGGGATCATAGGCGAGAAGTTAACTAACCCCAGATCGCCTTTAATGGTATGAATTGAACGGAAAAGCGCGCGCTGCAACTCGTTATCTTCAGGGCGAAGCTCTAACTCAATCAACGTTTGCTCACTTGATTCATAGAGTTCGTTAATTTCCTCCATTAGGTCAGTAAGAATATCCTCTTCTAGGTCATCTGGAGTAAATGTCTGCATATTGTTAATTACCGAGTTAGGTTCGCTTAAGCTTTCTATTATTGTAATCGGGTATCGGCAAAATTTCCTCATACTAAAGGTGATAAACACAACGACTTTTTCAACTTATGACCGAATGCATCAATAGACCTATAAAAACTCATCGGACAAGTGTACGCTGAAACTTCATCTATACTGCGCGCGTCAATTGTATCTAGGAGTTGTTTTGATCGCTTTATTCCGCATCCCCGCACTATTTATCGGATTCTTACTAATAAACATCGTGTTGCTGCTTGTTTGTATTGTAAGGCCATTTCATAAAGATAATGTGCATGCTGCAGGTAGCCTATATTCGCTAATGGCGAAAATCGTTGGGCTTAAGATTATTATTAGAAAAGATCCTGCCGTAAAAATTAACGAACCTTATGTATTTATTGCTAATCACCAAAATAGTTTTGACGTCATCACCATATGCAAAGCGGCCCTACCGGGTGTGGTAACAATAGGCAAAAAAAGCCTTAAGTGGATACCTATTTTTGGTCAAATTTACTGGCTATCGGGCAATATAATGATAGACAGAAAAAATTCAGGTAAAGCCCGAAATACGCTGGATATTGCAGCTAAACGTATTGCGAAAAAGAAGACGTCAGTGTGGTTATTTCCAGAAGGTACGCGCAGTTATGGCCGTGGAATACTGCCTTTCAAACAAGGGGCCTTCCGGTTAGCAAAAACCACTAACGAACCCGTAGTTATGGTTACTGCAAGCAACCTACATAAAAAAGTAAAATGGAATCGCTGGGATAATGGCATTGTGCTCATTGATATTGCAGCTCCTCAGCCGCTTACCGACGCGCATACCATTAAAGAATGGATGACCCATTTCAACGATGAAATGAAACAAAAGTTCGACGCGCTCAATACTCAGGTCGATGAACTGGAAAAAAGCAGGTAAACTTGCGTCAAAATTGCTAATGAGTATTTATTATGAATCAGTTCGATGAAAGAGAAGAGTGGTACGCGTTTAACCAAGAAACCATCGATGCCCTTCTAGAAGATGGCAGTCAAGCCGATGCCGACTATACCATTGAGCATCACTTCGCGAGTACCGACTTTGACGTGCTTGAAAAAGCCGCCGTCGACGCCTTCAAAGCGGGCTTTGAAGTCACTGATGCAGAAGAGTTAATGTTAGATGATGGCGAAACCATTTTTTGTTTCGATGCCGTGGTAGAAAGAAAGCTTGATATTGAAAAGCTCAATGCCGACGCTGACGCGCTGCTCAAAATTGCCGATAAGCACGACGTTACCTACGACGGCTGGGGAACCTATTTTGAACCTCGCGAAGAGGATGAGTATGAGGAAGAGGAACATCACCTGAACGATTAACCATCTTGGGTTACACCCGATTGCTGATTAAGCGTTAAGTTAGCCTTCAGCTTTTGTTCATCTTTTTCCGTCAACAATGACAGGGTCATTATCGATTGGAAAAGGATGGACAGATGAAGAATTTACTTTGTGCACTAACCACATACCCTGCTGTGGCGGCATTGCATCTAGCACTCGTTACACCTGTGCATGCAAGTACCGAACTTGAACCACAAACTAAGACCGTTGAATCGAAAGAGTATCGTTACGATAAGCCCTTTACTCCTTCAGCTTCTCTTGAGCCTAAAACCACAGGCATTGTAGAGAGCGACGAGGCAGTATCACAACGTGTTGATGAAGCCACACAACAAAGCACTCACTTAGTCAAAACCCAAACACATACGCAGCATCTCGGCGTAAATAAATCTTCTAGCGATATCGTGGTAAGCAGTATTAACGAGTTTTGGATTTATGAAAGCTGGGTAACGCTAAGTCAGGACATCGACTATGATGGCTATCATTCAACATTTTCCATCGAATTTGATGCCGATACGATTTTCACTCGAGCGCCAGTGTACGCCGTACTGTATTTAGGCAAGAATGATGTCTATGAAGCCATTCACGTCACTTCAGATTTCTACATCTACTCAGAAGACTCTACCGACACTTTTACCATAGAAAGTGCGTTAGTCTCTGGCTACCCGTCGGACGAGTACGATATTTTATTAGAGCTTTATGATGCGGACACTGAAATGCTTGTCGCCTTTACCGACCCTTATGATGACAGCGCACTGGCTTACCTTCCCCTTGAAAGTGAAAACCACGAATTTGTTCAAGAGGACACGATTGTCATCGTCGAGGAACATGGCGGTACTTGGACCTTTCTTACGTTGTGCTTGCTAAGCGGCATTGCACTTATCCGCAGAGCCCCAACAGCGCGTCTTTAATAAACCGCTACAAACGCGAATGTTTTTTTAAAAAGCTGTGCCAAGACACAGCTTTTGGCTATTTCTTACACTAAAGTCTGTTATATAAGTTAAACCTTCTTTATCAATTAACGTTGATTCGCCAATGTACCCATAAAAACAGTACATACTGACGCTTTCAATTGGTGTAATGCTATGAGCATCGACAATGTTAACTTGTTTAATCTTCTGGAAAATACGCACATTGGCGTGGTTATTCACAATGAATCAGGTGCCGTGGAGTACGCTAACCCTGCGGCGTTGGCACTTATTAACCTAAACATAGAGCAACTCAAAGAAAAAAGTTTGGATGTGGACGCTTGGGAGTTCACAGATATGCAAAATCGTACCGTACAGCGAACTTCCCATTTCCAAGGTATTAAACGCTGGTAGTGCTATTAATGAACAGATATTAGGTAAAACCCACCATGAAACGGGCCAGATTACATGGCTTAGCGTCAATGCCTACCCAGAGAAGTATGAAGTCAATGGCAAGACGCCGTCATTTGTAGTGGTTTACTTCGTCGATATTACGAAAAAAGTAAACAACTTTTCTTATAAAGATATCGTGCCAAACGCACAGGATATGATTTTAGTCACTGAAGCACTGTGCGGGCATACAGAATATACGCTTGAGGAATTAATTGGTGAAACGCCGCGAATATTTCAAGGCACACTTACCGACAAAGAGGCGACTCAGCGCATAAGGCAAGCGCTACTTGAGCACCGACCATGTACTGAAACACTGCTTAACTACACAAAAACAGGTAAGCCTTTTTGGGTTCAAATGAATATATTTCCACTCACAAATGACTATGGCGAAGTTACCCATTTCGCGGCGGTACAGCGCGATGTTAGCGAGACGAAGTTTCAAACCGAGCAATTAGATAAGCGAAACGCAGAACTTAAAAGAATTAAAGATAATTTAGAGCAGCTCGTTAATAACCGCACTAGGGAGCTGCGCTCTGCTAACCTGAAGCTAGAGAAATTAGCTTATGTTGACGCGCTAACACACATACCGAATAGAAGAGCATTTTTAGACAGCCTTAAAAAATTCCTACATCTTGCCTGCCGAAATAAACAGGCGATTTTAGTTGGTATTGCCGATGTCGATCATTTTAAATCGATCAATGATCAATTTGGCCATGCATTCGGTGATGATGTACTCGTTACTGTTGCACAAACTCTACAAAAGCTATTTCGTCAGGAAGATTGCATAGGACGAATTGGCGGAGAGGAGTTTGCATTCTGCATGTCGCTACCTACACCAAGGGCTGCCAACCAGTTGCTTGAAAGATTTCGCGAAACGATATGTCACCTTCATACCACCCAACCAATATTAAAAGGCCGAAACGTAACCGTGAGTATTGGCGCGGTGTATACGCAAAAAACGGAAAATACAGAGATAAAAGCATTACTTAAAGCCGCAGATGATGCGCTTTATAAAGCCAAAAATAGCGGTCGAAATGCTGTTGAATGTACGCTAGATGTAGATGTTTTGGTGACGCCCAAATTAGTAAAAGAATGTAATTAAGGGTACGAAATAACAAGCCCTACCTACTTTATAGAAAGCAAAGCCCCGCAAACGCTACGGTGAACAAGCATAAATGGGGCATGCAAAAGGTTTAGAGACTGTAACTAATTTTGTGTGCTGTCATCTGAGTGAATTGAAGTGTCCACGTCTTCTACTTCTACGACAACTTTTTCAACGAGTTTGACTCGCCCGTGACTGACTAATGCCTGCCTCAACACATACTCTATTTGCGCATTTACACTGCGTAAATCGTCGGCTGCCCACCGTTCCATGGCGGCAAGCACATTTTCATTTATCCTAAGTGGATACGCTTTTTTCTTTGCCAAAACAAAAACCTTATGCGCCGCAGTACGCTGCGGTACGCCACTGTGACGCGGTAGATACAAATGTGAATTAGTAAATTGTGCCTGTGTTAATCACAGGTTGCGTTGATTTATCGCCGCACAAGACGACTAAAAGGTTGCTTATCATTGTTGCTTTGCGCTCTTCATCAAGCTCAACTACGCCCTTTTCATTCAAACGTTGAAGAGCCATTTCTACGGTTCCTACCGCCCCATCAACAATTTGTTTTCGTGCAGCAACAATAGCCGATGCCTGTTGTCGTTGTAACATTGCACTGGCTATTTCTTGTGCGTAAGCAAGGTGACTAATACGAGACTCTAGAATAGTTATGCCCGCCTTGGCTAAACGAGCCTGTATTTCTTGCTGAAGGCGTTCTGATATTTCAAGTGGATGACTGCGAAGCGCCACTTCTGCTTGTTCGTCGTCTCGCGGATCATACGGAAAACTGCTCGCCATATTTCTAATAGCCGATTCACTTTGTATTCTTACAAAGCTTTCGTAATCATCAACATCAAATACCGCTTCAGCGGTATCTGTTACTTTCCACACCACTATGGATGCAATCTCGATAGGATTACCCTGATTGTCATTCACTTTAATTTTTGCGCTTTCAAAGTTACGAATGCGAAGTGAGATATTTACTTTGCGAAAAAATGGAATAGTCCAACGTAAACCCACATCCGACACCGTACCTACATAGCTGCCGAAAAAGGTCATCACTTTGGCCTGATTTGGCTGAACCATAAAGAAACCACTCCACAAGCTAGCTACTAATAGGCTTAGCACTCCACCGGCTTCTGCATTCCCTCCCACCGCATAGAAGAACGCAGCGCTTTGCGCCAGTAACAGTACGCCAATCATCAAATATCCATTTATTGAAAACCCATTCTTTTCTTGCATAGCTCTTACCTTTGATATCATTTTGATATCTTTATAATAGAAAAAAACGAATTTGACGAACAATGAAGTGTTTCCATATGTGTCAAAATAATTTCTATTTTTAACTTTCCATCAACATTTTTTGGTAACTCTATGAAATAGATGCCAGAATAAACACAGGTCATCGTTTATTATGGACGTACGCATATGCCTGAAAAATCTAATAGCGAAAACAGCGCTTCTCCTATTCGCCGAACCCTATTGAAAGGCGGTCTTGCCTTAGGTTTAACGGCAGGCGTTACGCCATTTGCCATCGGAAAAGCGAAACCCACCTTGCGGGTAATGGGTACCCACGTAACTCTTCAAGAGACTATTCGCCAGCGCGCTATGGAAGACTTAGGCATTAACATAGCGTTCGAACCCGGAGGCAGTGCTGCCGTCCTACAAAAAGCCTCCATGATCCCAACATCATTTGATTTATATGAGCAGTGGTCTAATAGCATAAACGTATTATGGCGAGCCCGTGCCATTCAGCCAATTGAAAAAAAGCGTCTTCAATATTGGGAAGAAATTAACGATTTAAGTAAAACCGGGAAACTAACCAAAAATGCGCGCATGGGCGCAGGCGATGCGCCTCATAAAATTTTAAACGTTCAAGATGATGGCACGTTAGGCGAAAACCACACTGATGGCATTAGCTTCCTACCCTACGTTCACAATGTAGACTCTTTCGGCTACGATACGTCGAATCTCCCTACCGAACTTCAAGGTCAAAAAGAAAGCTGGGGGTGGTTACTAGACAGCCGCTACTCTGGCAAAGTAGGCATTGTAAACGACCCAACCATTGGCTTGTTCGACTTGGCGTTAGCAGCCCAAGCTAAAGGCTTCATGCAGTTTCAAGATATAGGAGCTATGACTGAATACGAGCTCGATGACTTATTTAATCTCCTTATTGAGCTAACCCAGTTAAACCACTTTAATGGCTTTTGGACATCGGTGCCCGAATCTGTAGAATTTATGAAAAGTGGTCGTGTTGCCATAGAAAGTATGTTCTCGCCCGCAGTATCTGCACTAAACGGTCAAGATACCCCCGTTACATTCGCGGCACCGAAAGAAGGGTACCGCGGCTGGCACGGCGTAATGTGTTTATCCTCGGCAACGAATGGCAGAATGAAAGATGTTGCATATGAATACATGAACTGGTGGCTTTCTGGCTGGCCAGGCGCGTTTATCGCCAGACAGGGCTACTACATCTCAAATCCACAGCGCTCTGCGAAATATTTATCACTGGCAGAGTGGAACTATTGGTACGAAGGAAAGGTTGCCTCGGAAGCGTTAAAAGGAACCGATGGCAAGATAAGCGTTAAAAAGGGAGCACAGCGAACGGGGGGCAGCTATGAATCGCGACTCAGTAACGTTGCGGTTTGGAATACGGTTATGCCAACCTATGAATATAGCTTGCAGAAGTGGTACGAGTTTATTACCGCTTAAATCTACAAAATTGGCCATTCGCTAAATAAAATAAGGTCTCGACAGCTCACATGTTATCGTCAATTCGAATACAGCTTATCACGGTATTTCTTGCTTTGATCACCTTAATATTAGTGCAAGGTTTCATTGCGAGAAAAAACCAAGAGGTACTGAACGAGGGAATTTCTTTTGCCTCAAAAGCCGTTAACGACGTAGGTATAGTAAAAGAATTAGAGCGTGATGTGGTAGACCTTCAGCGCAACGTACTTATCTTTAAAGAAAATGCCAGCAAATCTGCAATAACGCGGTTTAGTCGGCTCATGGTTACCATTAACGCGAAACTCGATAAGCTGGCACAGGTTGATGAAACGGGCGAACTGCAAGATGGAAACTATATCCTTACGAGGATGAAAGAGCACCTTAATGCCTATCAACAAAACTTCACCCAGGTTGTCGACGCGCGCTCAGAACGAGACAACTTAGTTGCAAGGGGGACCCTTTCAGATATCACGGCGCTCGAGGCAACCCTGAACGACGCCCAAACCCAAGGAAAAGTGTCACCTGCAATGGTAGAAGAGGCAAAAATAACACTGGTTCGAGCCGAAAATGCCATGTTGAAATATATAATGAAGCCTGACATGCAGTACATAAAATCTTTCAACGAAGCTGCGGACTCACTAAAAGAATTAAACCTTTCCTCGGAACAGAAACTTACGCAAAGAATTGAACGCCTTACCGATAGAATAAAGAACGACTTTTTTAAGTTAACGCAAATAACCCAGGGGAATTTATTTCTCGTCAATGTTGTTATGGCCGGCTCTGCTAACGAGTTTCTTTATCTAAGTGGAGAACTCGCGAAGAAAGTCAGTACCGACTCTGAGGTAATAACTAAGCGAACCTATCAAACTGCCGAACAAACTCAGCGCAATGGCGAACTTTTTTCATTTATCGCTATTTTGCTCGCATTCGCTGCCGCACTCTTTTCCACATTTCGAATTCTTGAACCCATACGCTCTATTACAGAAGTGTTCAATAAGCTTTCTAAAGGCATTCAGATATCTAATATACCGGGAAGTAGACGCAAGGACGAAATAGGTAAGCTCGCCAAAGCAGCGCTTGTTTTCAGCGACAAAAACCGCCAGACCGAAAAGCTCTTAGATGAGTCGCGTAGCATGAACTCGCAGTTAGAGGGCTTAAATAAAGCGTTAACTGAATCAAAAATAAAAGCAGAGAAAGCGACTGCCTCAAAAAGCATATTCCTTGCGAACATGAGCCACGAAATTCGAACGCCCATGAATGGCATTATTGGGCTAATTGAACTTGCTCAGCAACAAGAGCTATCGCCCACTGTAAGGGGCTACCTTGATAAAGCGGCATACTCAGGGCAAATTCTTATTAGTGTAATTAACGACATACTCGATTTTTCCAAGATAGAGGCTGGTAAGCTGAAAATAGAAGAGGTGAGCTTCTCTTTACATTCACTGTTCGATAATTTGATAGCCGTGATTGCGCTGCGCGCAAAAGAAAAGAACTTATCGGTTCATTTTAACGTTAACCCTATGCTCCCGCCTCAGGTCATTGGTGATCCTCTGCGCATTGCACAAATCATTATGAATATTGGCAACAATGCAGTGAAATTTACCGAGCAAGGCCGCATTGAAATAGCCTTCGACGGGACGCTGAATGAAAAAGGCAACCGCCTTAACCTTACTATGCGTATTACCGACTCGGGTATCGGCATGAGTAAGTCTCAGTTAGACAGGATTTTCAAACCTTTCACTCAGGCTGATGGCTCTACCAACAGAAAATACGGCGGAACCGGTTTAGGGCTTGCGATTGTAAGTCAATTAACTGAACTGATGAACGGCCGAATTGATGCGTCATCGACAATGGGCAAAGGCAGCACCTTCGAGGTAAACCTTCCGCTTAGAGCATTTAAAAACCAGCCTGGCGTATTAGAACAAACGCCTCAACTTCCTGTTGGTAGCGTGTATGTGACTGATGCGCCCTTACTGCCCACCTCTTATTGTACGCAAATTCAGCTTTCGAGCGAGAATGTACTGACGCTTGAAGAGGCGCAAAACACTCCTTCTTTACCCGACTATATTATTGTGGATATCCATGAGTTTGGTGCCTTTAGACAGAACATTAGCTGGCTAAACAGTCTACTCGACACAGGTAAATCTGTGGGGCTTGTCATGGAAAGTGCAGGTAGCGCATTACAAGCTAAATACGATACGCTTTGGAAAGGCCCGTTAATCATGCATCCTTTTACGCCTGCGCAGTTTGAGCGCTTTGTGAACCAGGTTATCTCTAAAGATTCGAATTACGAGGGACAACACTTTAATGAGGAAGCTGAAGAAACCCCACTTGAAGGCCACATATTGCTAGTAGAGGACAATAATATAAACCAACTCGTTACGGGTGAAATGCTTACTAACCTAGGGCTTACTTTTGACATTGCCGAAGACGGGAAGCAAGCGGTACAAAAACTCGAAAATGCACCTCAATACGACCTCGTGCTAATGGACGTACAAATGCCGGTAATGGACGGATATGAAGCGACCCGTCAACTTCGAGAGAGAGGCTTTACTGATGTTCCGATTATTGGCCTATCAGCAAATGCCATGAAAGAAGACCGGCAAAGTGCTATGGATGCCGGTATGAACGACTACTTAACAAAGCCGATTAAGCAGAAATCGTTAATTGGCATGGTCAGGCGATACCTTGTGAAGACGGAAAGGTAGGTATTCACCGCTATTTTATGCAACATCGTTAAATAGCGAACTAAACGTTGTGCTGCTTTTTTTTTCAGCAGCTAGGAAAATAACAAAGCAAAAAAAGGTTGCCTTGGTTGGCAACCTTTTTCGCGTTTACTTCACTGTAATGGCTTACAGCGCTTTTATGGTGTCGAACTGCTCTTTAAGTTTGGCTAGGGCTTTTTCGCCCTCTTCTAACTTACCGCGTTCTTTTTCAATAACCGCTTCTGGCGCATTACTTACGAACTTCTCGTTACCTAATTTGCCACGAGTACGAGAAACATCTTTCTCGATTTTCTCCATGGCCTTAGTAATACGAGCAAGCTCTGCGTCTTTATCGATAAGCCCTGCCATTGGGATAAGAATTTCCATCTCGCCCACAAGCGCTGTGGCGCTGGCTGGTGCTTCTTCACCGTCTTTCAATATAGTTACGGTTTCAAGCTTAGAAAGCTTATCGAGGAACGCTTTAGCCGCATCAAGACGACGCGCGTCTTCATCGCTTACGTTTTTAAGTAGCGCGTTAAGCGGTTTGTTTGGCGAAATGTCCATTTCACCGCGGATATTACGAATACCCACGATAAACTTCTTCACCCACTCGATATCAGCAAGTACTTTGTCGTCTTGTTTTGCTGCATCAACCTCAGGGAATGCCTGAACCATAATGCTGGCGCCCTCTTCCACCTTAAGCGCACTTTGTGGCACAACGCGCTGCCAAATAGTGTCGGTGATAAATGGCATTAGCGGGTGCAACAAGCGAAGCAGGCTTTCAAGTACGTTAATAAGCGTATGACGTGTACCGCGCTTTTCAGCGTCGGTGCTGGCATCGTTGCTAAGCACAGGCTTAGTCAGCTCTAAGTACCAGTCGCAGAACTGGTTCCAGGTGAACTCGTAAACCGTTTGCGCAGCAATGTCGAAGCGGTAGTCTTCAAGGGCCTTTTCAAACTCAACCAGGGTTTGTTGGAACTTCGCCCAAATCCAGCGATCGGCCATGCTAAGTACCATTTCGCCACCGTCACGACCTGTGTCGTGCTCTTCAGTGTTCATCAATACGAAACGCGATGCATTCCAAATTTTGTTACAGAAGTTGCGGTAGCCTTCAACACGGGCCATATCAAAGTTGATATCGCGGCTGGTTGACGCCATGGCTGCAAACGTAAAGCGCAGTGCATCTGTACCGTATGCCTGAATACCGTCAGGGAACTGCTTACGCGTGCGCTTGGCAATCTTTTCAGCCAGCTGCGGCTGCATCATGCCTGCGGTACGCTTAGTGACTAGCGACTCAATATCAATACCATCAATCAAATCGATGGGGTCAAGCACGTTGCCCTTTGACTTTGACATTTTATCGCCGTTCTCATCGCGAATAAGACCAGTAATGTAGATGTCTTTAAACGGAATTTTGCCGGTGAACTTCTTGGTCATCATGATCATTCTGGCAACCCAGAAGAAGATGATGTCAAAGCCAGTTACTAGCACCGAAGATGGCACAAAGGTTTCAAGATCTGGCGTTTCTTCTGGCCAGCCCATGGTCGCGAACGGCCATAGTGCACTTGAGAACCAGGTATCTAATACATCATCGTCTTGTGAAAGGGTTACGTCACTGCCAAGGCCGTGCTTTTCACGCACTTCTTCTTCGGTGCGACCAACAAAAACCTTGCCGTTTTCGTCATACCACGCCGGAATGCGGTGTCCCCACCACAGCTGACGTGAAATACACCAGTCTTGAATGTTATGCATCCACTGATAGTAGGTTTTGTTCCAGTTCTCCGGCACAAAACGAATTTCGCCACTTTCTACCGCTTCAATAGCCGGCTTAGCAAGAGACTCAACCGCCACATACCATTGATCAGTTAGGTATGGTTCGATAACCGCACCCGTTCTGTCGCCACGTGGCACTTTAAGCTTGTGCGGCTCAATCTTAACCAACGAGCCTTGGGCTTCTAAATCAGCCACAATTTGCTTACGCGCGTCGAAACGGTCTAAACCACGGTACGTTTCTGGCGCATCATCGTTAATTTTCGCATCGTCGGTAAGAATATTGATCATAGGTAGGTTGTGACGCTTACCCATGTCGTAGTCGTTGAAGTCGTGAGCAGGCGTAATTTTAACGCAGCCTGTGCCGAATTCTTGGTCGACATAATCATCGGCAATCACAGGAATTAAACGGCCAGTAATCGGCAGCTTAATTTCTTTGCCGATAAAGTCTTGATAACGCTCGTCATCGGGGTGAACCGCAACCGCTGTATCACCTAGCATGGTTTCAGGGCGGGTAGTGGCTACCACTAGCTCACCGCTACCGTCAGCTAACGGGTAGCGCATGTGCCACATGTGGCCGTCTTCTTCTTCGTTCAGTACTTCTAGATCTGATACCGCCGTGTGAAGCACAGGGTCCCAGTTAACCAAACGCTTGCCGCGATAAATAAGGCCTTCTTCGTGTAGTTTCACGAACACTTCGGTTACGGCTTTAGATAGGTCTTCATCCATGGTGAACACTTCACGAGACCAGTCAGGAGAGGTACCTAAACGGCGCATTTGGCCGGTGATCGTTCCGCCGCTGTGCTCTTTCCATTCCCACACTTTTTTGATGAAGTCTTCGCGGCCTAAATCGTGGCGCGTCTTGCCTTGTGCGTTAAGCTTACGCTCTACCACCATTTGGGTAGCGATACCGGCGTGGTCAGTACCCACTTGCCATAGCGTATTATCGCCCTTCATGCGGTGATAACGGGTTAAGGCATCCATAATGGTTTGCTGGAAACCATGGCCCATGTGAAGGCTACCGGTAACGTTCGGCGGCGGAAGCAAAATACAATAAGGGTCGCCGCTGCCTGAAGCTTTAAATAAACCCGCCTCTTCCCATGACTTGTAGCATTGCTGCTCGATGGACTGCGGTTCGAAGGTTTTATCCATTACACACTCTCAAATTGAAGCTAAACGCGAATGAGTTATGCAGATTTAAACTGCATGTTGCATCCAGCTTGCTGATAGTTTTTGTATCTTACCCGCGCGGCCTGTTTGGCGTTCTCATCCACGGGTACAAAATCGATGATTTGACGATGTTGATTAGGTGAAGGCACCATACCGGAGCCCACATTCACCACCATTTGTCGTCTGGCTACCTGCTGCGGTTGCCAACAAATCTCTACCGGCGTGCCCGAATGCGGCCCTTCACCATAAAGGTTGTGAGGCACAAAGCGGTCAGCCGGCAGCTGCCACAACAATTCATCAACTTCTTCAGCTTGCGCCTGTGTATCACACAGCACGCTAATTTTTTGCTTGTTGGCAAACGCTGACGCAATGACTTCACTGGCGCGGCCAGCCACGCCATTGTCGCTATCAGTGAGTTGATAAAATATCACTTGTGGCATGGATGATTAATCCTCTAACTTGATATCAGCGCGGTTCATTAAGAACTGAGACAGCATAGGCACTGGACGGCCTGTAGCGCCTTTGTTCTTACCACTGCGCCATGCCGTACCGGCAATATCAAGGTGCGCCCAGTTATACTTCTTAGTGAAGCGCGACAAGTAGCAACCGGCAGTGATTGAGCCCGCTGGGCGGCCACCTAAGTTGGTCATGTCGGCAAACGGGCTTTCAAGCTGCTCTTGATAGTCGTCCCATAGCGGTAAACGCCATGCGCGATCTGAGCTTTGCTCTGATGCATTAAGTAGCTCGTGAGCAAGCGGATTGTGCGTGCTCATCACGGCTGTTGCATGGTGACCAAGAGCAATAATGGCCGCGCCAGTTAGTGTGGCTACGTCAATCACTAGCTCTGGGTCGAAGCGCTCTACGTAGGTTAGCGCATCGCACAATACCAAACGACCTTCCGCATCAGTGTTTAGCACTTCAACGGTTTGACCCGACATGGTAGTTAGAATGTCACCCGGACGGTACGCTTTGCCATCTGGCATGTTTTCACAGCCTGCTAATACGCCAATAACGTTAATTGGCAGGTTAAGCGCCGCGATAGTGTGCATAGTACCTAGCACACCTGCCGCACCACCCATGTCGTACTTCATTTCATCCATGGCTTCGCCAGGCTTTATTGAAATACCGCCCGAATCAAACGTAAGGCCTTTACCTACAAGTACAATTGGCGCTTGATCAGCAGGACCACCGCGATGATGCATAATACTCATCATGCTTTCGTTGTCTGAACCACGACCAACAGCTAAATACGCTTGCATACCAAGCTCGGCCATTTGGGTTTCATCCACCACTTCAGCGGTTACGCTATCGTATTGGCTAGCCAGTTCTTGCGCTTGCTGCCACAGGTACGCTGGGTTACAGATATTTGGCGGCATGTTCGCCACGTCTTTGGTTACTTTGGCACCACGAGCAACGGCCAGGCCATGCTCAACGGCACGTTCACCCACGGTAAGTTCACGGCGAGTAGGCACGTTAAATACAATTTTACGCAGCGGACGACGAGGCTCGCCTTTTTTCGTTTTAAGCTGCATAAAGGTGTACAGCGTGTCTTCAGTTGCTTCTACCGCTTGGCGCACTTTCCAATAGGTATCGCGACCTTTAACGTGAAGCTCGGTTAAGAAGCACACCGCTTCCATTGACCCTGTTTCGTTCAAAGTTTGGATAGTTTTCGCGATAATGTTTTTGTACTGGCGCTCGTCTAATTCGCGCTCTTTACCACAACCGACTAAAAGCACGCGTTCGCTGAGTACGTTCGGTACATTGTGTAGCAACAACATTTGGCCCGCTTTACCTTCTAAGTCGCCGCGGCGCAACAAGTTGCTGATATAACCTTCACTGATTTCGTCTAGTTGTTCTGCCACTGCCGTAAGGCGGCGCGGCTCAAAGACGCCCACAACAATACATGCACTGCGTTGCTTTTCTGGACTGCCACTTTTTACACTAAACTCCACGATATCACCTCGCTTTTCGTCGTTTATAGTTTGCACGATGACTAAAAAATCACGTAACGTTTCGCGCTGCTTTATGTTTTAATACGCAGCATAACTTTTTAGTTCGCTGCAATTTACGCTAACACCTATTGAATATAGGTTAAATTTGCGTCAAAACACCATGCAAACGGTTTATGATTGCAGGCAAAACTTGTAAAAACGGTAAGTTTAAACAAAATTGTGCTTTCTTTCACTAAAATTCCTAATTTTCCGGAAGGGCTGAGATGCTGATATTCCGCTATTTACTTAAGGAAACGCTGAAATCTCAGTTAGCGATTTTCTTTATCCTAATGGCCATTTTTGTCACCCTAAGATTTGTGCGCGTTTTAGGCGACGCATCAGACGGTGATATCCCTGCTGGCCTAGTACTTGGATTCCTAGGCTTATACGCCCCTATTCTCTCATCATTGGTACTGCCCATCAGCGCTTATTTGGGGATCATGTTGGCGCACGGTAGGCTGTACGTAGACAGTGAAATGACCGTGATGCGCGCCTGCGGCATTAGCGAATGGTATGTCACGCGAGTGATGCTGTTTCTGTCGCTACTTATTATGATTGTGACCGGCGCTATTACCCTGTACTTCGCGCCACTGGCTGCCGAGAACGAATATCAACTGCGCGAAAAAGCCCGTAACGAAGCGGGTATCTCCGCTCTTATGCCGGGTCGCTTCCAGCAAACGGGTAACGAAAAAGCGGTTATCTTTGTCCACGATGTAGACAAGAACGACAAGCTTCAACGGGTGTTTCTATCGCAAAATCAAACCAGCGATAGCGAAGGTGATGTGCGCGTAGTCTACGCCCAAACTGGCGAAGTGGCGAGCAACCCCGATGGCACCCGAAACCTTGTTTTGAAGCAAGGCGTGCAGTACGAGGGTAAACAATCTGAAAAGGCCTACCGCAAAGTTGAATTTGATGAATACCAAATTCAGATTGCCGATAAGCCTGCTGATGAAACCCGTCGTAAGGTAAGCGTGCTGCCCACCAGCGAACTGTGGGAAGACGACAGTATTGAAGCCAGAGCAGAGCTTCAATGGCGAATTGCTATTCCGCTGTCGATTCCATTTTTAATACTTATTGCGGTACCACTTAGCGCCGTCGACCCTCGACAGGGGCGATTTGGCAAGATGTTCCCCGCCATTTTGTTGTACCTAGGCTATTTCTTACTGTTGTTGGCCAGCAGACGTGTACTGGAAGACGGAAAGATGCCGCCCCAACTAGGACTGTGGTGGGTACATACCATTATGTTGATTATAGGCATTACGCTTATCGTGCGAGATAGGAAAACTGGCACGCAGTTACGCGCATGGATATTGGGGAAAAAATAAATGTTTAAGATCCTCGATTTATACATCGCTCGAACGTTATTAGGTACGATCACTGTCACGCTAAGCGTACTTATTGGCTTAAGCGCGTTAATCAAGTTCGTTGAACAGCTGCGTAAAATTGGTGAAGGCGATTACGACATGCTCGCCGCCTTTATCTACGTGTTATTAAGCCTTCCGCGAGACCTAGAACAATTCTTTCCCATGGCGACGTTGCTTGGCGGTCTTATTGGCATGGGCGTCTTGGCCAGCAATAGCGAACTGGTGGTAATGCAGGCTGCGGGCATGAGCCGCTGGAACATCATTAACTCGGCCATGAAGTCTACCCTTGTCATGATTTTAGCGGTCATGGCGGTGGGCGAATGGGTCACGCCGTTCAGCGAGACCAAAGCTAAACAACTACGCACTGAAGCGATTTCTGGGGGCAGTTTATTTTCATCTGACAAGCTTGTTTGGGCCAAAGACGGCGATAGGTTTGTGAGTATTGGTCAGGTTATCAGCCAAGACTCCCTTAAAGACGTGAGCATTTTTAACTTTAATTCAGACCTGTCACTACAAAGCATTACCTATGCAAAAAACAGCACATATGATGGCGATGGCTGGTGGTTAAGCAACGTAGAAGTCACACAGTTTACGGAAACGCAAGTCTCGGTTGATGACACCGACCGTATGCGCTGGAACTCAACGCTAACCCCAGATAAGTTAGGCATTGTAGCGGTTAAACCCGAGGCCTTATCCATTACTGGCCTGCTTGATTACGTAAATTACTTAGACAATAACGACCAAGACCCGTCTCGCTATGAATTGGCACTATGGCGAAAAATATTCCAGCCTATTTCAGTGGGCGTGATGTTGTTGATGGCGCTTTCGTTTATCTTCGGGCCGTTACGCAGCGTAACTATGGGAGCGCGCGTGATCATGGGCGTACTCACAGGCTTTGGTTTCTTTATTCTAAACGAGGTTTTCGGCCCAGTAAGTTTGGTTTACCAATTGCCGCCCTTCCTTGGCGCATTGCTACCAAGCCTACTGTTTGCTGCTGTCGCCGGTTTGATGCTTAGACGTTGATAAAGCTATCGGCGCTCGGCTAGTTAAACGGTCAAGTCCTATAAAAAGAGGCATGTTGACGCCTCTTTTTTTATGACTTTTTAGCATCCTTTAATGCTTACAATGCGTTATCACCAGCTCTTATGGTCGTTCGCTTCTTTAGTCAGCTTCAACACTTCTGTTTGTGCCAAGCGGTCTTGCAGCGATTGCTTGTTCTTGTAATCAAACAAAACAAGCAAAGTCCCTAAGCCGCCCAACGACGCAACAAGGCGTATGAACAAACGTGGCCAGGACATTGGCTCTTCTACGGTGCTGTAAATACGTAAACGCCATGCACGCATGCCCAGCGTTTGCCCGCCTCTTCGCCAAAACCACAAGAAGAAACCCGCTATCCATAAACCTACCCAGGTCTGAATAAGCAGTTTATAGCCTGAAGAAGCTTGAATTAAGTCGGCAGGTTCAGCATAACCTTGCAGATCAAGCGCACCATTTTTCAACATAACAACCAAGGTTATTATCATCACCATAGCCGCACACATTCCAACAGCTGTGGCCACTAGCGTATCGTAAATCATTGCCAATAAGCGTCTAACGAATCCAGCTCGCTGAAGCGCCGAGCTATCCGATCCCGCGCTGTTTGTGCTTAACTCATCCTTACTCTTTGGGCGGTTAGATGAGGAGGAGTTCTTCTTAGCTTTTTTATCGTGACGCGCCACAGGTTTCTCTTTACTTCAATAAATGACAATGCGTATTTTGACACAAGCCGCAGATAGCTTAAACAATATAAATGACACTTACTGGCTTTTAATAAAGTTGCAACTACCCGGTTTGCCCCAAGAAAATTTACTGCTTTTTGCATCTAAGTGTCATTGTTAAGCGTTATTACAATTACAAATGGATGACGGAAGTAGATTGCGGTGACGAATATAACTCTAGTAAAAACACTTATAGCAAGTTCAATTGCATTTAGCATTTCCCCTGCATTGGCACTAGATGACCTAGAAGGCGATATCGAGCACATTAGAGTGCGTGGTGATGCTTCCATTAAGGACGGAGAGTTTATTTCCGCTTCACAGGGATGGGTTTCAGGCGATACGCTTATCGAACGGCCAATGCTTCGCGCTGGTGAGATACTTGAGTTTATACCCGGCATGATGGTGACTCAGCACAGCGGTTCGGGAAAGGCCAATCAGTATTTCCTTCGCGGGTTTAATCTCGATCACGGAACCGACTTTACGGTAAGTGTTGACGGCATGCCTGTGAATATGCGAAGCCACGGTCACGGGCAGGGTTATAGCGACCTAAACTTCATCATTCCAGAATTTATAGACAACCTTAGCTACTTTAAAGGCACGTATTACGCCAACATTGGCGACTTTTCTAGCGCTGGCGGCGCGTTCTTCAACTTGCGAGACGCTCTTGAACAGAACCAGCTCTTTTTAGGCTTAGGTGAATATGGGTTCAAGCGCGCCGTTGCTTTGAATCAGTTTAACGCTGGTGAGAGTCGCGTTGTTACTGCTCTAGAGTATCAAAGCTATGATGGCCCTTGGACTGACATTGATGAAGATGTAAAAAAGAAAAACGCACATATCCGTTATATTACGCCCTTGCTAGACGGCCAACTCACAGTAACAGGCATGGCTTACGACAACAGCTGGAATGGCGCTGATCAAGTTCCTGAGCGCGCTATTCAAAGCGGCTTAATAGACCGGCTTGGCTCTATCGACACTCAAGTTGGCGGTGAATCCTCTCGCTATAGTTTATCTGCAAACTACACCAGCGACACTTGGAACGCCTCGTTTTATGCTATCGATACCGACCTCAGCCTTTTTTCAAACTTCACTTACTTTTTAGATAACCCTGCTCTAGGCGATCAATTTGAGCAAGCTGACGACAGGCAAATTTATGGTGGCGAACTATTTACCACCCTCCCCCTCGCTATTACCGAAGGCAGTAGCCTGACCTTAGGCGGCCAGTGGCGTTTTGATGATATTGATAACGTAGGCTTGTACCGCACGCAAAACCTTCAGCGTTTTGGCACGATTCGAGAAGATGCCATAGAAAGCAACAGCTATGCGTTATTTGCTCAGTCAAACATTGTATTAAGTGATGCACTTAGTCTGTCATTAGGTGGTCGTTATGACTACTTAGATGTAAACGTCAATAGCGATGTAAACGCAAACAGCGGTAGTGCTGACGATGGTATTTTTACGTTAAAAGCAGGCCTGAAATACTTGTTGTCTGAACAGCTCACCGCGTTTGCCAATATCGGTCAGGGCTACCACTCAAACGACGCTCGGGGTGCGACTATTACCGTAGATCCGGTAAGTGGGGATGCAACCGAACCTTCACCGCTATTAGTAAAGTCTCTTGGTTATGAAGCCGGAGTCAATTTTACCGATAACAAAACTTATAACGTATCAGCTGCATTGTGGCGACTAGAACTAGACAGTGAGCTGGTTTACGTCGGCGACGCAGGTTTTACCGAGGCGAGCCGCCCATCGGAAAGACATGGCATTGAAGTAAGTGCCTACTATTGGATTAGTCACCATGTTACAACTGATATTGAAGCCGCATGGACAAAAGCGAGGTTTAGCGACAGCGTAGAAGGCGAAGGCCGCCATATTGACGGTACAGTTCCGGGCGTTGTGAGCGCGGGCCTGACGTATTTTCAAAACAGCAACCAGCTTGGGTTTAGCTATACGCTGCGAGGTCGTTATTTAAGTTCTCGCACCGTTGAAAGCTTCGATAAAATTTCACCGCCATCAACGTTTTTAATGAATGCACAGGTCGCTTATCGTCAGCCTGAGTGGGACCTAACTTTAGAAGTGCTGAATGCCTTAGACAGTGACGACCATGACATCGACTACTTTTACGCATCAAGGCTGCCGGGCGAGCCAGACGAAGGCGTGGAAGATTTGCATTACCACCCTGTCGAACCAAGAAATGTTCGACTTACTTTTACCCTGAAATACTAACCAGATAATAGTATTCAATAGCCATAGCGGTGCTGGCACTCTCGAGTACCGTTATTTTTTATGTGATTGTTCAAAAAGAGTGCTAGTTTAAATACTTAGAGGCAAATACCTGTGTTAACAGCACGTCTCTTTGTGAAGACAGCCGTAACAATAAAAGGTAGGAGCAACGATGGAACATGAAACTTTGTTCCCTCTGCTGTGTAAAACGGCAGACGGCGACAAAAAAGCCTTCGCAGAGCTTTATAAGATAACCAGTCCGCAGCTTTATGCGGTTGCTTTAAAGCTGTTAAAGCGACCCGAGCTTGCCGATGAGGCCACACAAGATGCCTATATTAAAATCTGGCATAACGCAGGAAATTACCAGCGTGGAAAAGGCACAGTACTTACGTGGATGGTAAGCATTGCACGCTATCGCGCACTAGATTTAATTCGCTATCACAATGTGAGAAACGAAGTTGAGCTTCACGATGACGCGCCATCGGGCGTTGAAGCCACTCAAGCTGTTAAGCTAGGTGCTGAACAAGCAAAATTAGCGACCTGTTTAGATGAACTTGAGGGCCCCCAACGTCAAGCTATTCACTTGGCTTACGTGAATGGCATGTCGCATCAAGAAGTGGTGAATCACTTAGCATCACCACTTGGTACAATTAAAAGCTGGATAAGACGAGGCTTGCAAAGTTTGCAGAGGTGCCTATCACTATGAATTATTTGAAAGAAGAACGACTTAATGCACTAGCAGCGGAATACGTTGTTGGCACCCTTCGCGGTAAAGCGCGCACACGCTATCAAAAGTTGATGATGCAATACCAAGCGGTGAGCGATGCTACAGCACAGTGGGAGCAATATTTAACCGGCTTTGCAGAAACCCTTCCTCCGGTTACACCACCTGCCAATGTATGGGAGAGCATTCAAATAAAGCTTGGACACAAAGCGGCTAACGACGCTGGTATCGCTACTGGTGTAAATACGCCGAGTGATTCGGGTCAGGTGCTCGACTTTGAGAAAGAAAAACAAAAACGCTGGAAAAATCTATCGTTTCTTTCTACCGCTGCCACATTGGTGTTGGCAGTATTGCTTTTTGTTATGCAGCCTATACCTGCACCAGAGGTATCGCATATTGCCGTGGTCAACAATGCGGACAATACGCCTTTGTGGGTGATAGAGGTCTCTGACGAAACTATGAACGTAAAAGTGACAGACGCCTTTGTTGCACTTGCAGATAAAGATTATGAACTGTGGATGGTGCCAGCAAACGGTGAAGCCCCAATTTCGCTAGGCCTTATGCCTGAAGCTAATGGTGATACAAGAGTGACACCAGATATATTGCTTAGCCAAAGCATTGCAGCACTGGCCGTTAGCCTAGAGGCGCCAGGTGGCTCGGTAACGGGAGCTCCTACAGAAGTGCTTTATATCGCGCCTATTGTTTCAGTATAATTTTCAAGAAAAATCTTACACTTATAAAGGCCACGCAATGTGGCCTTTCTTGCTTTTAACCTTTTATAAAAACTTTTCTCTATTTTTTTAAACATTTTTGCATCCAATCTAAAACCTCGGTCGTTTGGTCTTTTGAACTCATAAAAAACAGAGAGACCCAACATGATTCAATTCAAACGCAAAACTTTGTCTGTAGCCGTCGCTGTGACTTGTGCTGCCATTACCGCTGGTGCTATGGCTTCTAGTCACAGAGAAGCGCCTAATATCACGCGCCACCCAGCACTGGACAGCACTGACTTCTATGCTTTTAATAGCTACGAAGAAGGCCGTGAAGGTTACGTAACCTTCATCGCAAATTATATTCCACTACAAGATGCCTACGGCGGCCCTAACTATTTTGCTATGGACCCTAACGCACATTACGCCATCCATATAGATAGCGACGGTGATGCGGTTGAAGATATCAGCTTTGTTTTTAACTTTAACAATACGCTTGCTGCTGACAATGAAGGTATTGCGCTACCGGTTGGCCCAGAAGGCGAGCAAAAAATGGTGAAAGTACCGCTTAAAAACGTAGGGAGTATTAGCGCTGATGATTCAAGCGCTGCAAATTTCTCTGAAATGTATAGCCTGACGATGGTTAGTGGCGATATGCAAACAGGCACACGCACCACGTTAACGCCAGCTATGGGCGATATGTTTAAAAAGCCGCTAGATTATATCGGTAACAAAACCTTCACGAGCGAAGCTGAATACGCCCGCTATGCCGAGAGCTTTATTTATTCATTCAACATTCCAGGTTGTGACGACATGGCTAAGGTGTTTGTTGGACAACGTAAAGACCCCTTCGTAGTTAACTTGGGTAAAACATTCGACCTTGTGAACTATGTACCTGTTGAAGGTGACAGCTCGCCTGGTGCTGGTGATGGCGAAGGGTTCCCGGGCGGTATTACACAAAGCCCGATGAACGATGATTTGGGTGACAAAAACGTGACCGCGCTTTCTATTGAAGTGCCCTCAGCGTGTGTAACTGGTGAAGGCAATGGCGTTATCGGCAGCTGGACAACAGCAAGCTTACCACAAGCGCGCATACTTAACCCAGATGCCACCTTTGAGAAGCCTGAAACGAATGGCGGTGCCATGACGCAAGTGTCTCGTTTAGGTAACCCACTGGTTAACGAACTCGTTATTGGCATTGGCGATAAAGACAAGTTCTCTACATCTCACCCAAGTGCTGACGGTCAGTTTGCTGATTATGTCACTCACCCTTCACTACCTGAATTGCTAAATATTCTGTTTAAAGATGCGGTGAATACTACGTTAGGTACTGATATCGAAACCCTTGCACCCACTAACTTCCCGCGTATGGACTTGGTTACTGCGTTTTTAACGGGCTTCCCGGGTGTGAACCAACAAGCTACCGTAACCGCGTCTGAAATGCTTCGTCTGAATACAGGTATTCCAGCAACGCCCGCTGAATCACAGTCTACATTTGGTGTAGCAGGTGATGACTTAGCTGGCTTCCCTAACGGTCGTCGTCCAGGTGATGACGTGGTAGATATCGCACTTCGCGTAGTGATGGGCCGCTTATGCTACCCCATTCCGGTTGCAGGTGAAGATACAGACCTAGGGCTTTGTGCCCCCGAAGATGCAAGTGTAGGTAACGTACCTTTCACTGATGGCGCACCTGTGGATGCAAGTATGATTGACAATTCATTCCCGTACCTTAAAACACCGCTTGCGGGTTCTGAATAGGGAGTACCATTATGCCCATTACAACGAGTTTTTTGAAAAATAGTGCTGATCAACGCCATTCAGTTAACCAAAGACACACACATCGATTGTGGATAGTTTCATCGTTGGTTCTTGCACTATCGGGCTGCTTTGATAGCGACGATGATGACGACTATCAAGCACCTGAAGAGAATGTAGCACCAGTAGCCGTTGATGAAATGTTGACGACTCAGGCTGATATTGCTTTTGACGGAACCTTAACGGCGACGGATGAAGACGGCGACCCGCTAACGTTTGGCTTAGGAGAAAATGGCAGCTTAGGCAACGCCGAAGTGAATGCTGACGGTAGCTTTACGTACACGCCTAATGCTCAGGTAACAGGTAGCGACAGCTTTACCTTTACCGTTTCTGATGGTGTAAACCCTGAGGTTACAGCTACAGTTTCTGTAACTATAGAAGCACAGCAAGTGTCGTTCTCAAGCTATACCCGAGACGCCTTTAACCAAGCGCCGACAGATGAACCTTTACCGATAAACGGCAGAGAGTTCACCCAAGATGCTGACGATTCTACATTCGATGACTTGTTGATTGATCAATAACAAGTACCGAATGCGTGGCATTCGCTAGCGGGTTACCAATAGCGAAGAACCCGTGTCAACCGTGAAGCCAGGGACGGCTTTTTTAAGGGAAACATTAATGAAGTTTATTAACACGTTTACTTTACGCTTTCTTATTGCTGGCTTAGGGCTCGTTTTACCGTCTGCAGGAAGTTACGCTAGCTCGCAAGATGAAGCCATGAGCTACGACACCGTTATTGCCACTTGGCAGCCGCGACATGAATCGATTGCGCACTTAAATGAAGCTGAAAAAATACTTACCTCAAGCCGATACTTAACGGCGGGTGGAGATGAAAGAGAACGCGTGACGCGTTTTACAAATAGGCTACGCAACAATTTCGACACATTGAACGCAGGCCAAAAAGAGCGCCTTATTATTCTAGAAGCCCGGCTTCTTCAAGGTGTACACAAGTTTGAGCAAGCCAAACAACACTTATCTCAAATAACACATTATCGCTCTCCTGCCGCGCAGTTGCTGCTGGCAGACATTAATATTCAACAGGGCAATACCGAACAAGCAAAGCACTATTGCGAACAGCTAGTGGGTCAAACCAGTTTTTTAATTGCCTTTACCTGCATGGTAAATGCCGATTTCTCGGAAAATAAAGACGCGAAGTTGCTCGAAAAACTCAACGCTTTCGAGACATACACAAGCGCAGCTATACCTAATGAAAAACAGTGGTTTTATGAAGTACTGGCAGACATGTCACTTCAACTCGGTAACGCCGAAGAGGCCATTCGCTACCTAAATCAAACGGCGTTTAACGCCCTCCCAATCAGCGCATTACTGGTTTGGGCTGAAGCTCATTTTAAGCTAGGCGAGTTTGACACCATTACGAACACTTTAGCGGCAGCAGTTTCTGATATATCAACGGTGGATGATGGTTTACTTTTAAAGTGGGCTAAGGCAGAACGTGCTCAAGGCATTACGTCTTCAAACGTGCAATCTCGCTTAGCGAAAAATATGGAAATACGCGTATGGCGCGAAGATAGTTCCCATGCTGCACAGGTCGCCACCTACTTCTTAGAGGTGCAACCTAACTACGCACTCGCCTTAAAATTTGCCAAGCTTAACTGGGAATACGCACAAACAAACAACGACAAACAATTGCTTGAACGCGCCCAAAAGGCAGTGGATGCCTAATCCAACTAACTATTTCAGTGACCGAACCATGATTAGACTTATCGCATTTTTCATTCTTACCGCTCTTAGCTTTCAAACGGTTTCTCATGAGTTAAGTAACGGTTACTTAACGCTTAAAAGCGTGTCTGAAGATACACTTTCAGGGGAGCTTTTGTTAAAGCCTGAAGACATCGGCCGTGTTGCAGGCTTAGACGTTAATAATGACGGGAGTTTGACATGGGGCGAGGTCAACAGAAACCATAATCTGGCAAGTCGCTATATTCAGAATAACGTCAAGGTAAGCAATAGTGGCACTTACTGCGCCATAAACGTTGCATCGCCAAGCATGCGAGATATATCTGCCGAGTCGCTTCTGGTATATCCATTAGAAGTGAGTTGCGCGTATTTAGAAGAGGTGAGAGTACAGTACACGGGTATTGTTACAGACTTCCCGACCCACAAGTTGCTCACCTCCATAACCATAAACGATCAATCCTTCGTATATGTGCTTGACAGTGAGCGCGCAGCCATTACTGTTTCAGCCCAAGACAGCGCCTGGGCCTCTCAGTTTGGTGAAATGGTATATCAAGGTATCTGGCATATTTTCATAGGGCTCGATCACATTCTCTTTTTAGTCGCTACACTGCTGACCGTAAACCTTTACAGAAAAAATAAGCGCTGGGTGAAAGAACAGAGCAAAAAGCTCATTTTTAAGAATACCGTAATTTTAGTAAGCACATTTACGCTGGCGCATTCAATCACCTTAACCGCTACGGCTCTTGACGTTATAACCCTTGATAGCCGTATTGTTGAACTAGGGATAGCTATTTCCGTCGCAATTACCGCACTAAACAATGTATACCCAATGATCATGCGGGTAGGCTTTATAACCTTTGGCTTTGGCCTGCTACATGGTATGGGCTTTGCCAGCGTATTTGGTGATTTAAATGCCCAGTCGGGGAGTTTAGTGATAAACGTGCTGGCCTTTAACTTAGGGGTTGAAATTGGTCAACTTGCCATTGTTGCTATACTTCTACCACTACTGTTAGCACTTCGAAATGTGAAGGTTTACGCCAAAGCGATAATGCCAATTGCATCATCTATCATTGCCGTTGTTGCACTTAATTGGACATTGCAAAGATGGTAAAAGTGAATTTCACACCGAACATTCAGCAAATAGCCAAGACAATATGCGGTATTGAACAATCTTTCGGCACTTAACGATAAAAACCATAAAAAGTAGTTGTATAGGCGCGCCGCATCGCTATAATGCCAAGCATTGATAGCATATCTATCTACGCCAGAGTGATGAAATTGGTAGACATGACGGATTCAAAACTAATCGCGTCTAACAATTATGATGTGGCAAGTCATTGAAAGGTATAGCACCTTTTGACTTTAACAAGCTAAAAATTGCTTGCAAAGATTTGCAAAGAAAATTAGAAGTAATTATGCTTTGCAAGGCATGGATACCAAAGCCAGAGTGGCGGAATTGGTAGACGCAGCGGATTCAAAATCCGCCGCCCGCGAGGGTGTGCCGGTTCAAGTCCGGCCTCTGGTACCATCCATCTAATCTTTGCACATGATAAGCCGACCTTTGAGTCGGTTTTTTTGTAGCTTGCTTAACCTTCAAACAAACCTATTCCTTTTTAATTCTATTTTTAAATGGTCTTCTTTGATTAGGCTTCCGCTTATACAAAGTTACCAATGCTATAGAAGACACATAAATGCCTCCCAATAGTTCTAAGACTAAAAGAAAGCCATAAGTGACCAGAAATAATTCTACGCCAAGCACAAACTTAATTTCTTCAAAAGGCGCTAAGAAAAAGCATGCAGCCCAACTAGAGGTAAGAACTACTAAAGGGTAAAACATTTCTGCTGCTATTATCTCAGGACCAAACCCGATAGCTTTCTTGTTTTTTTCTATAAGGGTTATGAGCCGTTCAGGTATCACAAAAAATAGCGCATAAACACCTATCGCAAACCCAAGTAAATCGGCGTATGAATCACGGATAAATGCACCAGGCCCTAACTTATCGAGAAGACCTGGAAAGAAAAAATACACAACGAGAGTTATAACAAAAGCTGCGCATAACTCTTTCAGTAACTTAAGGTAATTTTTTACGCGCGCAAAACGCACTAGCGCATAAGGTTCTCCATCTGCTACATATGCATTTAACGACTGTATCAATCGTCCTAAAAATGGAAGCTTACAAAGTCCTTTGAAGAAGCCAGACATGTTAATTACTCATTTTCTTCTATTTTATATTCATCAAGTAATTTCTTATTGGTTTCCTCTGCTGTCCTCGCTGTAAATTCTGCATTAGTTATTGAAGTGAAAATTTGGCTGTAGTAATCATCATCAGTCATTTTACTATCACGCCCAACCCGTTTTTTGACCGGATACTCCCGCATATGATACGTGATCTCCTTATTATCTTTCATATACGTTATGTCGGAGTTCCCTAACTTTGTTGAAAGTATAATAAGGGGCATTAGTACCATAGAGATAGCCTTACTACTCCTATCCTTTGGAGGCTTCTGCTCCGCTTTAATTGTGTGAATGTTGTTCTCTCTAGAGTTTTCATCTATTAGAGACAAAAGACCTCTCTCAAGTTTGTCAGAGTTCGAGAAAGTGACCTCAACTGATACTTTTTTATAGTAGTCAGCTTCATCAAGTACCTTTTCAAGACTAGATGCATCTGTGAGCTCGATGATTTTGATGTAGTGAGATGCATACTCATCTGTTACTGTTGAAGCAAGAAGCGAAAGAATTGATTCGATTAATACTTTTGTTGATGGGAGGCCTTGTTTTGCCTCTACTGCGAGTATGTGTTTTTTAAAGTCAAAAACGAAGTCAAACTCAACTCGTTTGCTACTCGCGATACTCTGTTCACTTTTATTTTCGTAAAGTTCGTCATTAGTGTATACCTCAACAAGCCTATCAATATGGTCAAACTTTATTAGTTTGCCTTGAGCGTATTGGTCTTTTATCTCGATTTTCTTAAATGAAAACTGCATGTCGTTCATCAGATCATGTGAAATAGTAGGCAGTTTTCTTTCCCTGAACGCTTTATTCACGACTTCACTGTAAGATGAAAATATTTTTTTGTATCCATCAGAGCCAATGAGGTTTTCTTCTTTACCGTCTAAAGGTAAAACTTGTAAGTTGTAATACTTGAATGTTGCCATTGATATCCCTTTTCTTTAGTTCCTGTTCTTATTATTTACGATCGACAATTCCAATTATTTGCGGGTCATATCTGCAATTGTTTATAGCGTTTTCCCTCAACAACTTAATTGCTTCTTTGATAATGTCTAAAGGCAAAAAGAACCACTCTTTAGGCTTTACCATGTTACCGAAACGATCAGGTATCTGGATGTCAGCTTGAGCCTCTCGAAAGAATGTGTGAAGTAACTTTTCAGTGGCCTGAAGGTTCATATTGTAGAGCGTAAACTCGGCAACGACTTCGACGTCCGCAAGGAGGTAAGTCGCGTCCTTAGCCGCGTTTGAAACTCTTTTCTTAACATCTGAGGTCGTCACTCCAATTTTATGGAGGTAATCACGATGTTTGGCTATTGAAGGTTCTTCAGATTTTGAGCGCAGCACGTAAACGATACCTGTTTTGTAAAGTGGAGAGTCCTCTTCAACAAATAGCGGCCCTGAATCTTTTGGTACAATTGCTCTGGCTGATTTATCTTTGTAAAGCGCAGCACCGAATGAACGTAGGAGCAAGTTACTCTCCATGCCGTTTGAATAAACTACTCGCATACGTGCGTTATGATGCCCTTTACGACGCTCGTGTTTTTCGCCCATTTCAGCCACATAAGCAATTAGGCCAGATAAGATAAATGCTTGGCCTTTTTGTATCTCAGCGATACCATTGATGCCCGTCGTCTCCAATGTACCTTCATCAAGTTCCTTTTGAATTCTCACAAACAAGGGCTTAAACGAGTCAAAGTCCATGCATTTTTTGCGAGTTGCCATGTCAGCACTTGCAGTCTGGCTTTTGGTTCCAACGGTCACATGCTTTAAATTGAAAATATCGTCATCATCGGCAAGTAAGTCACTCGACAGGACATCATCGATTGTTAATTCAGTTTTTTTTTCACCTAATGGCTCATTGCCTAATAAACCTTCCGTATCAAAAGGTGCCAGAGCCTCAAGAGCTTCTGGTGTTGAACGAAGCTTGGACAATCTTGCGGCGAGCTTTGCTTCATGAATGTTACTAGCTTCAATGTCCGGTTCACTACCATTGTTCTCAATAAAGCTCTTGAGCTCTTCAAATGTTTCATAGTAAATCGCGTAATGACTGAGCCTTTTCGACTTGGTCACTGAAACTTCAAGTAACCCCAATGGATCATCGTTAAATACGTCATCTAATGTCCGTTTAGCCATACTTATATCCTTAAGCTCTCATCTGTTCCCGTTTCTTATTCTTGAGCCACTCCAATGCTTCACCTAATCTACGTTCTAACGCGATATCACTCTCAAAGCTAGGTGGGCGACCATTGTCACGTGCGAACTCTTGAATTCTCGGCCACAAAGCTAGGGCCTCTTCTTCGGTCATCTTTATTTTTTGCGTTGAGGCAACACCATGAACTTTCTGAAGCAGTTCAGAAGTTAGTCCCTTACTAAGCACTTCATAGGCGTGACCGAATGGATTAACACTGTCAATTAGATCAACTGATAGGTCATTAATGTTTATAAACTTGCGAACAAGTCCAACGAAACTGCTACTCCCAGCCTGTTGCTCATCTTCATCATCGGAAGCATTCTCATTGTTTCCAACGGACGCCATCGCCATCGTTGCAGCTACCCGTTGCCTTATCGCTTCAACGTCTTCTTCAGATTCATTCGGATATTTTTCTTCGATTACCCGACGAACATAAACATCCTGAACGAGTTCTCCCGGCATATCTTCATTAGCCATGGCCTTAATGACATCAGAGTTTTGGCATACGGCTGCGACCAGCTCGTCCATTTCTTGCTCAATAATCTGCTTGGCGCTTTCTGACTTAGGTTCTTTTAGATCTTTCACACCAATGACAATTTCGCCTGTAGTCGGGTCTTGTTCACCTTTACCAACAGAATCATCATTCGACTTTGGAACGAACTTGAACTTAGGTGCAAGTGCCTGCTCCATTGCCAGAGACACAGAAATTGCTTTGAGCATTTGGTTGACTGCGTTCACTACCAACTCGTCGTCAGCTCGGGGCTCTGCTATTAAGTTTGTAAATGTTGCCGTTGGTTTGCCTTCATGGTCACGGGTGACTCGGCCTATGATTTGGATTATCTCGGTTAATGAACCTCTGTAACCCACGGTAATTGCATGTTCAGCGGGAGGCCAGTCGAATCCCTCTTTTGCCATACCCAGTGCAATGATTACGTCAACTCGCTCTTGTTGTGTTTTATCACGTAAAGACTCTTGCAGTTTACTTCTGAACTCTGGGTCATCCTCTACAAGGTTGGCAACAATTAATGTATGACCATCCTTTGTTACAACTGGATAGAAGTTTGTTTCTTCCTCAACGTCTTGCATATCTCCGATGATATCAATGATCGCATCGACTTCGTCATGTTTGCTGCCAGCCGTCTCGGGACTCATGCGGTGCGGAATATGAATGATTGTTTTCTTCGACAGGTCGAACACTTTTGGCAATGCCTGTAAGTAACTTCCATCCAGCGCACTGTAAAAACTGTAGTTGATCTTAAGCGTTTTAAGGTGCTTGTAGGCGGCCATCTGTTCCCAGTATGTATAAGACACATGGGTAAACCGCGCTTCGTCTTCAACAGACATGATAGCCATGTCATCGCCTCGGAAATAGCTCCCAGTCATAGCGATCACATGAGCTTTATCTCGCTGTAATACACAACGAAGCAACTCTCCCAACTTGCTTTCTTCACTGGAACTGGAGTGATGAAATTCGTCGATAGCAAGGACACAGTCGTCGAATACTTCTTCACCGGCTTCTTGGAATGCAAATCGTAACGTTGCATGAGTGCATACGAGAGCGACATCATCGCTCTCAAGAAAAACCAATAACTTCTTAACTTTGCTTCTGGCCCCAGCTCCATGGTCTGCACCTGGGCTACATAAATCCCATTCAGGTTTTACTGTCCAGTTCGCAAAAAAACCTTGACTGACTAAATCTGTATCAGCAAAGCTTGAGCCTATTGAAACTTCGGGAACGGCAACTATCACCTTGTTGCAGCCTTGGTTTTCCAGCTTGTCCAACCCAAGAAACATTAGTGCGCGCGACTTACCAGAAGCAGGAGGTGACTTTATAAGTAGGTATTGCGCTTCGCGCTTGTCGAATACTCTGCGCTGCATCGGGCGCATACCCATTGGGTCTGATTCAATCGGTTTACGGTTTGCTTCAAGGTCAATTCTTACAGCCGTGACATTCCCGGTCATTTTGTTCTCCCTTGCGTCATTTGAACATATCTATTAAAAAGGTGTTCTAGCCTTTCTTCATCAGTATCAAAAGGTTCTTCCCTATAAAATTTCTCAAGAAGGAGATCATTCGCATTGTGTGCAGATTTTAAATCAGCTGGCATACTCTCTTTATCGTAAAGATCTGCGATAGATTTTGGGAAATGCTTTTCACGAACAATTAAGATTTTTCTTGCTGACTCATTCAACTGTGACAACTGCTCTTCGTTTAAGGATGGGAACGGGAAAGTATTCCAGCCCAAGGTATTTGAATACCTAATTCGAGTTTCCAGTTGCCCGCACACAGTTCTAACCCATAAAGAATGTAAGGTCGAACAGATTATCGCTAAAACCCACTCGTCAGAATCATAAATACCAAAAGCAAGGTTGGATATGACGGTATCGTTTTGACGTAAATCAACAGGCAGGTATTCTCTATTTTCAGAGGATACGCTTGGTACCACAAACAAGTCCTTCTTTGCTTCTCTGAACTCTCTGAATTGATAAGGTACCTGAGCTAGTTTCCTTGCTCCAGAGTCTCGACTGTTAAGACGCATTTCTTTGCACGCCTCAATCCGGCATCGTACCTCAGGAATGGATGTAGCGAAATCCAATTGGGCTTCATCAATCCAAAGACAATAACGTTTAGTTCCTTTTATCAACTCGTTCGAGCCGATAAACTTCTTAATTATTTCTTTTGATTTCGGATACTTTTCTACGAGCTGATTTTTTTCCGCCTCACTAAGAATTAAGTTACCTCCATCAACTGGCTTATTACCATACTCCATTTCTGGAACTTTGCTTATTGGTTTGCCAGACTTTTTTATTACTATGTTAGGTGCATCTAATAGATAACCATTAATGTTTTCACAAGCTTTTCCTTCGAATTCGTCGAATAAAAATTTGGTCTTCGAGCTATCTTTTCCCAGTCCAAGAATTACGCATGTTACACCCGCGTTGTTGGCAGCATTGTTTTTCCATTTAAATGATTTATGAGCAAAAACAATGGAGATACCGATCGTGTCAAGAATCGGCCATAGGATAGGAACATGACTTCCTTGAACAACCGAGTTTGTTGAAACAAATGCCAAGAATGCCCCGTGCTGTGCGCAGTACTCGCTGCCTTTTATCAACCAACCACAAACATAGTCTAGAGTTTTGTAATTATTTGAATATGGCTTGAAAAGTCTTGCGATGTCCCCTTTTTGTTCAGCATCCATCCAAGTAGAGCCTAGATAAGGAGGATTACTCGCTAGAAAGACTTGTTTATCGTCAGTTGGGGAGCAAAATTCAGACCATTCAACCGCCAAAGAGTTCGCACAAAGGATTTTTCCAGAGTCTCTCAAAGGTAATGCTGGAATTTCAGTTCCAAACGCAGCTCTGAATCTTGCATTCTGTTGATATTCTGCAATCCACAAAGCCAATTTCGCTGTTTCAGCCGCGAAATCTGCGTACTCAATTCCATAGAAGTTTGACAGCGAAATCACCGAGCTAAATCCGAACGCTAATGACGCTCCGCCTTCCAAGTCTCTAAGCGCATCGAGAGCCTGCAGTTCTAACTTCCTCAGTTCGCGGTAGGCTATTACAAGAAAGTTGCCACTCCCGCAGGCGGGATCAAAAACGACAATCTTTGATAAACGCTCTAAGAAAGCATTAATCTGCTTTTTGGAATGTCTTGCCTTGAGCAATTCATCTCGAAGTTCGTTGAGAAATAGCGGCTCTAATGTTTTAAGAATATTGGGCACTGAAGTGTAGTGCATACCCAAATTGCCGCGCATCGTCGGGTCAACAATTGCTTGGATGCTTGATCCAAGAATATCGGGATTGATATGTTTCCAATCCAGCGCCGCAGTTTCCAAAAGGTATCGATATGCTTTCGAGGTAAATACTGGAACAAGAGCTTCCCCACTAAAAAGCCCACCGTTTACATACGGAAACTCAGCTAGCCAAGGGGCGATATCTTTACGATGAGGTTCATCTAAATCTAAAACGCCAAAGATTTCGGTAATAACTTGGGTTGCATGCTCTCCGTCACTACCCGCGCGGTTTTTCAGTGCTTTTGTAAAAATATCTTTCGGGAAAATACCGGTATCTTCTGCAAACAAACAGAAGATTATCTGCGTCATGAAGTGGTTAAGTGCATGGCGTTTATCACCTTCCAGCCACTCAGGATTCCTCTCAATAAGCGCATCGTAGACTTTAGCCAGTTTACCAGTAGCTTTGATGTCGACTTCACTTTCTACTTCTCGACGAAAGCCTTCTTGCCCGGCCAATGGCAAGAACAGTTGAGGTTCATCTTTAATCTTATCGATAGTGCAGTCTGTCAGCTCGTCATACTTTCTATCGTAAACAAGAATGTGAGAGCCATCGTTAGCTACCACCAGTCTTACTTTGGCTTTGAGTGTTTTATCGGACTTTTTAACCGCGTCAATAGTTGCGTTAAGTTGTCCTAGAGCGCATGGGACATAATGAATTTTCTCGCGCCACAACAGCCCATTTTCAAATTCAGATGTATTCGCCTTACTTGTACCCAATCGTTTAAGCGTTGCTGAAGAACTAAACAATGCAATGAGTTCTTTCCCATACTCTGCTGGTGATAAGTTTCTATTCGCTAGCTCTTCAAGCCCGTTTTCTATATCGACGATGTTTAGTTTTTTAACTGCTGACATACATCTCTTCCTTGTTTAGTGCAGTTGCTCTGCAGCATTGTTATTTTTTGTATCTAATGTTTTTAGAAGCTGGGCCATTTCTCTATCTGGCCAAATATAATCTTTCTTACCTTTTACGCCGCACGGCCTGTGGCTTAAATCTGCGCTGTATCTGTACGGGCAGATTTCCGCTACCGACGTGTTCTTGTAATACAACCCATAATCAATTTCCTGAGCTACCTGATTCATCGTACCTTGTACCGAACGATTACAGATTGTATCGAACGTAAGTGGTTGGTAGTTCGTCGCAGCGGCATTCACCAACTCAGGCGGCATATCACTTTTCAACAAGGTGTTAATAAACACATCGTTAAAATACCAATCAAGGTTTGCGAAGTCTTTCTTGGTTAAGCATGGAATGAACAGCGTAAAACGTGTGGCGTCATGCACCGCGATAACACATTGCCTGCGCTGAATAGTGATGAGGTTCGCATGCCAGTTGAGCCACTTCGCCTGAATGCCTATAGCAGTCGCAGGTTGCTCTGTGGCTTTCATCTTCTCTGGCAGCTTGGCGTAAAGCTTCTTGGTGCAATGGAGGATCACTTACTGCCTCCGCTTACTCTTTCTTTCGCTTCATACCCCGGTGCAATCGCCAAGTTTTGCACGTTGTTTAGCGTAAAACGGTTTTGAAGCCAAAGTTGATATTCTGGACCTTTCAACGTACCCAGCTCGGTACAGTCCACATTCCAACGTCTTAATAGGTAACCAGCCATTGCCGCTCGCACCTCGATAAGCAATTGCTTGTTGTCCATGCCGTAGTCCATTTCTATTGCGGTAGGATGTTCAACATTCTTGGGGTGCGGCACAAGCTGAAGCGGAATAAGGCGCTGCCATTCTGTATCTGCTTGGGCGCTTTCATCGTCATTAGGCGTGTCTTTAATTGTTACTTTACTAATGCGAGTTAACACGAAGTCTCGGAAGCTTTGACTCTTACGATCAAACGCACGAACGTGCCAGCGTAGGCCATTGTCGACTATGGAGTGCGGTACAAGCTCTCTGGCATTCGAACCGCTAGAAAGTGACGTGTAGATAACGCTAACCGCTTTGTTATTAAGAATGGCCTGAACAAGGCGCGCAACTATAAAGATGTCCGGTACATTCAGACTAGACGGTGCTTCTACTGGGAAATGAATATCGCCTATTGCATCAAACCCGTCGGAGATATCGTTGGCGAGTTTATTTAAGGTGCGTCTTGCGTCGTGTTCAAAAACAGGCTTGAACTGGGGTGTCTGGAAGTATCGCTTTTCTCGCGAATCGTAAGACAGGTTATCCGGCGCAAGCTCTTTGTAAATGCCGAAATCGCGTGAGCCTGCCGATAAGCCGACCTGAAAACGATTAATTAAGTCCTGACGATAAATCGCACCTTTGAATAACAGGCAAAAGTCGATGTAGGCAAGGCGTTGTTTTTGAGCAAAGCTGATAGAGTCGAGCATCGTCCCTGTGTACTTTTCTATACTTTAGTCCAGTGTGGTTTATTTTGAGACGGTTGTAAAGCAGATACATATTTAACTGCTCATGAATCGGCGCTTAAACTCCCTCTTCCTTTCTTCAAGTTCTACTTCTGTTGAGGCCAAGAAGGAGAGTAAATATCGTAGGGCGACTTATGAAACAACTAAAATTCAAAAGATAAAAACTGTACCGTAATTTTTTTACGGCACGATAAAGCTGTGCTATCTTGACACAGAATATTGGAGACTACGATGCTTACTTATTTTTCGGTGCAAGGATTTAGGAATTTTAAAGACAAACTAGAATTCGATCTGCGAAGCACTAACAAGTATGAATTTAATACACATGCTCTCAAAAACGGCACTGTAAACCATAGTGTCATCTATGGTGAGAACGGGAGTGGGAAATCAAATGTCGGTTTAGCGATATTAGATATCGTTTCACACGTCATACCTGATTCAACCGTGCAAATAAATACATTGAAAGATAACTTTCTCAATGCGGATACGGATGAGCAACACGCAAACTTTGAGTATGAGTTTGAGATCGAAGGACATGAGGTGGTATATCGCTATGGGAAAACTGACGATTTGAGCCTTGTGTATGAATCACTCCATATAGACAAGCAACTAGTTGCGGAAATAAACAGAGACGAAGGTCATAAAGCTTTCTTTGATTTAGATGGTAGTGAAAATCTGAAAACTGACATATCCAGAGCTGATATCTCCATCATTCGTTATCTCAGTATGTCTGTGCTAGATGAGACTAGACTTAACTATATTTTTGATAAGTTTATTGAATTTGTAGGCGGCATGGTGTTCTTTCGAAGCCTCAATCGAACTGAATATCAAGGGCAACGGATGAGCTCAAGTAAACTTTCAGACGAAATAATAGGAAAAGGAAAAGTCCAAGAATTCGAAAAATTTTTGAATGAAGTGGGTGTAAATTGCAATCTCGACGTACAGGGAGCATCAGACGACCAATATATTGTCTTTAAGTATCGGAACAAGACAATAGAATTTTCGAGAATAGCCAGTACGGGAACATTATCCTTGGGTATTTTTTATTATTGGTACTTGCAGTTGTGTGACAAAAAAATAAAGTTCGCGTTTATTGATGAGTTTGACGCTTTTTATCATTTTGAGCTGTCGAGAAAAATTGTAAACAAGCTCAGCGAACTAGAATGTCAGACTGTTTTAACAACTCATAACTTATCACTACTCGATAATGATCTTCTCAGGCCGGATTGTTATTTCGAGGTTAGCGACAACAAAATCGCTCCTTTCTCAAGCTTGGTTCATAAGGAACTACGGAAAGCTCATAATATAGAGAAAATATACAGAGGAATGAGGATTGAGTAGACACGTTTTACTGATTTTTGAGGGAGAAAAAACCGAGCTTAATTATTATCAAAGTCTGAAAAAAGCTTTTTTCGATCAAGACGAAACTGCGGTTTGCGTCTGTGTTTTTGGAAATGATGTTTACGAGCTTTCCGAAGAGCTTTTGGAGGACCCTGATCTAGACGTGGTTGAGTTATTACGGGAGTCGAAAACCCAACCAAAGAATCAGGAGGCCTTAGCTGGCATATCTCGACATAAATTCACAGAAATTTATTTGTTCTTCGATCTTGAATACAATGATGATAAATTTTCCTTTGAAACGCTAGAGACATTCATTAATCTTTATTCAGATGAGACTGATTTAGGATACGCTTTCATCAACTATCCTATGGTCGAAGCTACAAGGCATGTAAAAACTCCAGAATCATTTTTATCGAGCCAAATTAGCGTAAGTAGCTGTAGAGGCAAAATATACAAACGCCTTTCAGCTGAAGAGGGAACAAAAGAGTTAAGTGATGCGAGAAAGATAACTCATTCTGACTGGATACAATTAGCGTGTATAAATCATAAAAAAGCTTGTCTTATAACGAACGAAGAGCATGAAACACTTACCAGTCAACTGTCGATATTATTATCACAGAAAAGAAAGGTACAAACGTCAGAAATCATCTTCATTTTGGCAGGTTTACCTCTATTTCTCGTCCATCATTTTGGACTATCGCTCATAAACTCATTATCTACCGAATAACCGAGCGGTTGTAATATAGACGGCATGGAACGACAGAGGTTATCTGTACAGCTCCATGCACTTGACGTTCTAGCTAGTCCAAATTCCAAGGTGGAACGTCAACGCCGGTAATAACACCCGGCTTTGTCTTTTTAACTTTTTGGGGTTTGTTTTCTGATTCAGTCACTACCTTAGCCTCCTTGAGAAAGCATCTATAGGCACGCCTTGCCTCTAATAGTGACGGAAAACCTTTATAACGGTTTCCGCTGTAACCTTTGACTTGAGCTTCAGCTTCTTTCCACGTTTCGTACACTCCTGGCTCTCGACCCACAAAGACAGAATAGGCCGCTTTCTTACTGGTAACATTGAGATTGGAAACACATCTCGACACAATATTTATCCTCACTGTTTTTCAATGCTCCTTATCTGTTTACAGTTTTAAAAAAAGTGCCTAGTCTATTCTGAGATGTTTATCGAAAACGCTTCCAACTCAATCCAGTAATGCAGAAAATTACCCTCCCATATCTGATACATATCGGTTGCCTGTTCGATAGGAAAAACGCCGAAAAGGTTTTGAAATACGCCTGCTTGGAAATCAAAGTCGAGGTCTTTTGCTAACTCTGCATAAGGGCCACTCCCGACGTAAACGAAGTCTGTGATATAGCACAGGTGCCAAGTGTTATTTTGCCGTTCCAGTCTAATTTCGACAGGATGAAAACCTCCACTCTCAGCTGAGTAAGTCGGGTCACGAAAGTTAATAGTTACACTATTACCCGAAATGCCCTTTTCGTTCAGCATAACCGTTATTGCGTTAGTAAACTTGTGGGTAACAGGCAAAGCTAGCCCTTCGCTGTGAATGCGCATAATTTGGTTCCTTGATGTTAATTTGAAATAGGTCGGCTTTTTTGTCGAAGCGAGCCGCATAAAAAGCTAATTTAGTTGTATAGGCAGCGTTAAGTTGCTTGTTGAAATAAGGGTTGATTGTTCGTTATTTGATTTATTACTGCCGCATGATTGAAAGAGAAAGGGCGACACTGATTATCACCCTTTCAACGGCTCTACTTTTATTGACTTTTTGGCCCCGCCTTTTTAGGAACAACTGGTTTGAGTAGAGCACTATCAAGCTCACCTTTTTCAATCGCCTGTATAACGGTATCTATAATCTCGGGCAGCTTGGCTTTATCGCCAACATCTATCGCAGGTTTACCTTTTTGAAGTTCAATAGGTTTATTACCTACTTTTATTTCAAGATAGTAGTATTCGTCGCTATCGTAATACCACGGTCGAACAGTGGTGGGTCTGCGCTGAATGGTGATTTCACCTGTTTCAGGGTTCTTAACTTTCTTTTCCTTAAACGCCTCAAAACGTTTGTTATCGATAAGGCATTGCGCCATCTCTCTCTGTTGCTCTAGTCTCTCAATAAGCTTTAAACGCTTACCGATAACGGGAGGCTTAGGCTCAATTTTAGGGCGAGCGATGACCTTGAGCGAACTCAATACGGATGTAGACATAATGTTTACCTCTATGGGTTAGTGAGGGCGAATAAAGCCCGGTTGGGGTTTTGCTTGCTTACGTTGGTTTTCATCTGCCAATAAGTTGATGGCAAAATCTCGAATTGATGCGTTAGGGCTAAACTTAGTGCGGCGCGCTAAGATGGCAAAGTCACCTGGAGTTAGGTATTTCAGTTGAAGCAGCGTTGCACTTTCTGACTCGCTTAGCCTTTTAACTCTTGTTATTTGTTTATACAGCTCTAGCACTTGCACTGAAGTTAAGTACTGACAATCAAGCTTGAAGTCGAAACGACGTAACACCGCTTTATCTAGTTTGGTGACAAAGTTTGTAGCGGCAAATAAAGGTTGAGTGAAACACTCTATTTGCGTTAGAAACTCATTAACGAACTGAAGCTCATGTTGAGCACTTAGCCCTTCCCGAGCACTGAGCAAGCTGTCAACTTCATCAAGAAGGATAACCTGCTCCTCTGCGTGTGCGCGTTGGAAGAGTTCGGCAATTTTCTGTTCGCTTTCACCCACCCATTTACTTAATACGTCCGAGCATTTAACCCGCAAGAGCTTTCTATTGTTTAACTCAGCAAGATAATGCGCATAGGCGGTTTTACCTGTACCTGGCGGACCTGAAATTAACGTTCGACTAGGTAGGTTGTGTTTCAGCGCATAAGTAATATCATCAAGGTAGGCTCGTGGTTGTTTGATATTAAGGTAGCTTACTTTAAATGGGATTTCGCCTTTGTAGTTAAGCTTGTCTTGCCATTGCTCTGTCGCTCGGAGAGAGTACTCAACGACATCGTTTACCACTGCTTCTGCATCGCCGCTCTTTGCTTTAACTGTGTGCGCAATGTGAGTAGCATTTGCCACTATCGCAGGCGTGATATTCTCCACCTGACTGATTCGCTTTCGAACAGCAAGAGACAAACCCAAACCGCGATAGTAAGAGCGCGTAACGCTTTCTATCTCTTCGGGTTTCAATGACGGTACATGAACGGCGAGTTTGAACCTTCTGATAAAGCTGACTTCAAGACTCTGCACATAATTAGTTATCCAAATACAAGGGATGTCGTTTTGCTCGATGAAACGCTGCAGGTGCTCTTTACTGTACTGGCTATCAACATTTTCAAATAAGCCCTCACACTCGTCGACTAACAACATAGCGTTAGATTTATTAGTGAGTAATGAGTTAAGTAACGAAAGATAACGAAGCCTGTCCTTGTTAGGGAAACGGCTGTTAAATTCATCATCGGCATAGTTGCTTGCTAGCGCCGTAGAGCGGATTTCATAAAGCGTTCTGCCACAACGTTTCGCTAGTGCGCGAGATAATTCCGTTTTGCCAGTTCCAGAGTCACCGTACAGCAATACACTTGTACCCACGCTTCTGGCTTGCGTAGCAGCATTTAAGTATCGCGTTAAAAGCTCTGTATTGACATGCGGAAAATCCTTGAGCCCAAATGCAGCGTTAGGAGACGGGTGAAGCAGCGGCTCGACCAGCATCTCTCTAGAGGTTATTTTTTCAGTAAGTAACTTACGGATAAGCACCTTAGGCATTTCACCAATATCATATGATGAAAAATCCACATCCGGTAAGAAACCATATTGATTCAATCGCGCTGTAGCATGAGTAAACTGCTCGTCATTAACACCTGTAATGTCTTTAATAATTTCATTCAGAGACAAATGGCTAGCCTGTAAATGCACAGATGAAGCTAACGCCCTCAACCACTGATTTACTTGAGAAAGTAAAGCGAACTGAACAAGCGAATCGGTTTGTTTCGGTAAATCCATTAGGCTTCTAATGAAGCTACAGTTGTCTAGAAACGTTTTGGTAACCTTAGGTTGCCTATCACTTATAGTTAAGCATGCTTTATAGTTGACGCTTTCATTTCTGCCTTTGAAAAACGGTACGCTAGAAACACTGCTCCCGCGCAGATTAGACGCAAGACTTTTACTGAGTACATCGGTATCAACTGATGGCAAGTATCGAAGTAACCGCTTACCCCACTCACACGCAAGATAATGCAGCTCACCAGACTTTCTTAATACTTTATGAGACATATAAACCTCACAATTTATAGGAAAGTAAGAAGGCAGCTTGCTGCATGACCTTTTCACTACGTTTGTCATACATAATCGTGGTACTGATATCTGCATGCCCTGCCATCTGCCGAACGGTATTTAAATCGACATTCTGCTCGAGTAAACGTGTGATAAAAGTACGCCGGAGGTCGTGCGGTGACACCCCCTCAATGCCAATGGCGGACAATGATTTACGAATAAGTGAATAAACAGCACATGAAGACAAGTGAGTATCATGTTGAATATTCCCACCTCTCGCTACTCTATGAAACAAATAACCTTCTTGTTTACCACGTAGCACTAGCCATTCGTTTAAGGCGTGTCGCGCCCACTCCGGCAAGTGAACGGTACGGCTCTTGTTCCCCTTCCCTTTTCTCACGATAAGCGCCGAGCCTGCTGCATAGTCTTGAAGTAATAGCGCAACTAGCTCACTTCGCCGTAGCCCCGTTCCTAGAAGTATTGCCAATACAGCATAGTTGCGGATACCGAGTACGGACGTATTTTGTTTCAAATGTGCGAAAAGCGTTTGAACCTGCTTAACCGAAAGCGGCTTACCGCTATGCGCGCCGTGGGCGACTTTGCTGATAGCGCGGAGCTGAACTAATTGTATTTCAGGCGCAAGACCTGACATAACAGCCACGCTTACAATACTGCGTATTGCTGTCATTGCTCTGTTTATAGACCGTGCAGACCAGCCATTAGCGACAAGCAATGCTTTTATATGACTAGCCTGTTGAAAGTCTATTTGGTGATACATCATTTCGCGTTTATTTTCGGGCCAACTTAGCAAATCAGCGATACTATTGAGCTGTGAAGCAATAGAACGCTTACTATTGGGCGCAAGTCGACCTAAATACAGCGCATAGGGGCAAGCTGCATTCATAAAATGCTCCGATATTTAGTTTAAAAGTGTTGAAATAGAATGGGATTACTGTCAAAAGCTAAGTATATGATAGCGAGGGTTGGTGAGAGGTTATACGGCTGTTTTGTACCAGTATAGTGAAGCTAAGGTACGCAGGCACCTTAGCTTTAATGGTTTGTTGTTATTGCTTCAAGAAGGTTTCAACGAACTCCTTTTGGGTACATCGCCCCCTATTACTAACCCACTTACGAAAAGGGCTGCAAAAGTGCTTGAGGTACTTGATAGAAGGTCCATAATCCCAGCTGAATTCCCCGGAATGAATATCTATTCGATGACGAGCCATCAACCTTCTCAGCTTTCTCCGCTCATTATCACTTTGCTGAGCAGCAATAACTTGATGAGCACCTAAGTTCTTAATACAGTTTAGTAATCTGAAGTCTAACTGAGTCGATGTACATAACTTATCGAGGTCGTAGATAAACAAATTGTCGAGAGCTATATGCTTATCAACTAGTGAAATCAGCTCCTCCCAACAGGTTGCATTCTTCAGTTTTACTTTCTTCTCGATGCGGGTGCAAGGCTTGTTTAGACTGGGTGCACTCGGTCTGCCAGACCTCAAGAGTTTTTCGTTTCGGCTGTACGCTGTGACTCTAACTGTGGACCGCAAACTTCCGATACCTACTCCTGTTAGTGATCCATTTTCAACATAAAACGCACTTTTTTTGCTTCCGCGTAGCTCAACGCCAATTGACCCAAGCGGGCGAAAGAAATCAGTCGCTAGATGAAACATTGATATACTGAACAAGGGAGTAAAGCCTTGCCTCTTATTACATTTTCGGGTGAGATATTTAAACCAGAAACGAGCAACGTCATAGTGATATCTGGTTAGCGGAAAACCTTTCAACTGAATTAGAAGCTTTTCATCGATAGAGTATCTGTAACCAGTGCTTATAACTAAACAAGGTGTTTCAGTGTTTATCTTTCCATATTGAAATTCTTTGCACAGCGGCAGAATTACACTCTGCTGGTAACTTCTAGAGCGCTTCATGATGGCGTATGGTGAACAATGGTTCTTGAACGAAAGCTTTTCCACACATTTGAACAAAGATTGCTCAAATTGGGCCAAGTTTTCATTTGATAGCCCGGTCACTAAGATGTTTAGGGCGTCTATGTCTACATTGATTGTATTTCCGCGCATATTAAAGTTCCTCCTCTGATTCTTCCAGTTCTATGAGGCAATTCTCGAGGTCTTCAATTAGCGCTTGCACTAGCTCTTCGTCGTCAATTAGCGTAAATATTATTTTTGCAATTGCTTTTTCATCTTTGACCGTTAGCGCTTCTTTCAACCGAGAGAAGTCAACATCCTTAGTTGGCCCACTTTTGGGGGCATCAACAGTTTCGCTAATACATTGTTCAACAAATTTCTTTGTGACGCTTTCCGGTGAGGGCTTAGATTTTATTTTCAGATTTTCACAGACCTTACGCCATACTCGATACCTTACATCAACATGAAGTTTGCGCATTGCTAGTAGTGATGAATTGGAATACTTACCAACAGGTAGAGATAAGCTTAAAGCTATCTCACCTGCTTTTGCGTGTTCAAACAGCATTGAGTAACTTATACTCGGAAAGGTTTCAGTACAGAAACTCTTGAAGTTTGGGAAGCCAATAACACTATAAGCCTGATTGATGTAAAGGGTTGTAACACTTTCTGCAAAATCGCAGTGTGAATCATTTATAAGATCGATTAGGTCGTAAATTTTATCTTCATTTAATAAACTCATTATAATCTCCGTAACAAATTGACTGACTATCAGCGACACAAAATTGCCGCTCACGGAGGAATTAGAAAAAACGACAGCGATCTGCATAAAAAAATAAATAAAAAGCTAGAACAATTAGAAATAACAACAAATTAAATAAATATAAGTTTATTAATCATAACCTTACACCATTATTTAGAAGTAAATCCTGAGCTCAGGATTAGTAAGCACCCTTATAAATTTGAATTACACAACTACGCATTAATGATAATCGACTAAAAGTCACCTTGAACATCAATTCCATTATCAAAATGTACTCTATTAAGCACGCTGCACAGTCATATTAAGATTATTGTGGTCTATCACTCATAACGAAGCATTGGCTTGATTTACTTCTTTTAAGACAAAGTGATAAACGTATTTCTCAAAGTTATGTAACAAAGGATCTTAACTCTGATGTTCTGCCGTGCATGAACAGCCTTGCCTGGAATAGCAATTTTCTTTACTGGGGCACCACAGAAAGTCATATAAAGTATCAATTGGCCAAGTTAGATATATCTTTTCTCTTTAGCTCAAATAGCGATAAAAACCGATGGTGATAAGCCATAGAGTCGTAGGTCTCAGTAGAGGTACTAGCACAAGTTCACTAATTGCGGCCTAGTTAAAACATCGACATCGACTCACCCGTGGTTTATAATTTAGTGAGAATAATCAAATTTATAAACCCTTGGGAGATTGACTATGTTTTCAGAACGTTTGATGCGAGCTCGTAAAGCTGCAGGTATGTCTATGAACGCTCTGGGCATTGCAATTGGTGTATCTGCTAATGCTATTAAGAAGTACGAACATGGCGAAGCAATGCCGTCATCAGGGAAGCTTTATAAGCTCGCAAAGACTTTAGGAGTCCGCTCAGAATACTTTTTTCGACCAACAAAAGTGGCGTTGGGACATGTTGAGTACCGAAAACGTTCTAACACCCCACAGAAAACTCTCGACCGTATAAATGGCGATGTTCTAGATCAAGCCGAACTATGGACTGAATTGCTAGAACTTTTTCCAGATTCTGTCCGTCCGATAAGTAAATTTACTCTACCAAGTAATTTACCCGAGACAGTTGATTCTGAAGAAGCAATTGAATCTATTGCTGAACAAATGCGGAAAGAGTGGCAGTTAGGTCTTAACCCTATTCCTGATATGATCGACTGCCTTGAGTCTCGAGGTATTATGGTTATCTGTACCGATGTCAATGTAGGTAATAAGTTTGATGGATTAGCCGGCCAGATCAATGGGTCACCGGTTATTGTTGTATCAACAACACAACCTGGAGATCGACAGCGGTTTACACTAGCTCATGAGCTAGGTCACTTAGTGTTGCACGGTCGATTACCTGATACAATCGACGAAGAGAAAGCATGCAACCACTTTGCAGGTGCCTTTTTACTACCTTTGATAGCAATCAAACAACACCTTGGCACATATCGGCAGGCTCTTGAGCCGCGTGAGCTATTTATGCTTAAGCAAGAGTTTGGCATCAGTATGATGGGCATTTTGGTTCGTGCGGGTCAGGCAAACGTAATTTCATCATCTTTGCAAAAGCAATATTATATGAAATTCAATAAGCTCAAATGGCGTACACGAGAACCAGGCACGGCCTACCCTCAAGAAACAACATTTCTTTACAAACAGCTCGTCTATCGAGCGTTAGCGGAAGATTACATCACAGAATCAAAAGCTGCTGAATTTTTAAAAATGCCACTTTCAGCATTCCACAAAGAACGTAAGCTAGGAATGGCTGATGCAATTACTAATTAGTGACGCAAACATCCTAATTGATATGGAAGAAGGGGAACTGCTGCCACAAATGTTCCAACTTCCTTATAGCTTCTCCATCCCCGATATCTTGTTTTACGAAGAACTAGAGCAAGAACACAACCACTTAATTGAGCTGGGTTTGAGACTTGATGAACTTGAGGGTGAGTTAGTAAGTTATAGCTTAGCGCTTGTTGAGCAATATCGAAAACCTAGCCGCAATGATTGTTTTGCGCTTGCGTTGGCAAAACATCATCAGTGCCCACTTCTTACTGGAGACAAAGATTTACGAGCCGCAGCAGAAAATGAAGCTGTTGTTGTCATGGGCACAGTGTGGCTTTTAAAACAACTTGTAATACTACAGCTTATAACAGGAGACGAAGCGAGGAACTCATTAACTCTAATGAAAAATGCTGGCCGCAGGCTGCCATGGCGGAGAGCTGAAGAGTATATTTTAGAAGCAGAACAGCAAATATTGAACGAAGATACACTTGAGCCATGAGTATCAGGAACTATACCGTTGCTTTAAATACAACCACGCCTTCTGTACCCAGCCTCCCAAGCCTTGAAGCGCTGTGTAAGTAGCTCTTTGGTTTTTAAACCTCGTGCGAGCGCACGTTTGCTTTTTGCCCTTTCTTCTTTATTTTCGAACGTTACTCCGGATAGCTCCTGCTCAAACATACTAGGTACGACATGACTGTAGTGTTGCTCTATCATCGCAATGCTAGTACCGCATTGTCGAGCAAGTACATCAACCCTTAAAGTTCGGCTAAGTAATTGCCAAGTTATGTAAGTATGGCGCAGCGAATAGAGTGTTCTAAGTCCATCTGGGCTAGTCTTCAGTTCTGCTTCTTCTAATGCTGATACAAAGGTTCTACCTAGTTCGTTGGTACTCGATCCGTCAGCTAATACAAATATTTTGTCGGACGGTCGGCGATTAGGAAAACGATCCATTAAATTCATTAGAGGAAAGACAAACTCATCTTTGCACACGACAGTTCTCGTGCCAGTATGTTTCGTGGTCTTGCCTTTTCGTACTTTAATTTTAAAAATGACTTGGTGCTCTTGTCTCGTCATTGATATGTCAGCCCAAGTCAGTTCTTCCATTTCAGTGCCGGGTCGAATACCTGTATTGACGACTACGTCAGCATAATCTAGTAAGAGTTCCCTTATTTGCCTGGTCTTTTCCTTACGGCTGTTGTCTCTCATACTTTCGAGAGTTTCTACGACCTTCTCATATTCAACTTCGCTGAAAGCAGCACGTCTAGCCCCCTGCTCTCCTTTGTTACTTAATACTGGCACCTGAACTGGCAACATCCATTGGTTTTCAACCGCAGCTTTAAACACCATTTGTAGCGCAGCGTTATGATTTAGCAGAGTGGATTTGTTAAGAACCTTACCAGCCTTTTGTATTCGCCAAATGTCGAATTCTTTGAGCTTGTCTTGGTCAATAGAAGTGATATACGTGCGGTCAAAAAATGGAATATGATATTTTTTCAAAGCCCCTATGTAGTCTTTGTAGCTAACTTTTCCACCGCCGTGCGCAAGCTCATGTTCCATAGCTAGAATACTCTTCGCAGCTACATCGCGAAAACGCTTGCTTGTTGTGAGAGTTCCTGTTTCCGCTTTTATTTTCCACTCCATACGTAGCAATCTAGCCGCTGCTACAGCTTCTTCTTTATCAACTTGTTTAGTTGACTTGCAGTGCCATTTCCCGAAAAGCTGAAAACGGGCGTACCATTTTTTGCTGTTATCTTGCAGGAAAACGTAGAGCGTGTCGTCGATGTCGTGTCTTGCTAACTGCTTAGCCATAAATACTCATTTGCAAAGAAAAAATAATGCGCTTACTCCGAGTATATATGGCTTAGTGACAATAGCTACCTGTTTTATATGGATATTTTTAGGTTATGTTAATACACATTAACGTGACCTATTAGTCTGAATCTAGAAACCTGGTGGCGGTTCAAGTCCGCCCACTGGTACCATCTCTTTTCTTACCAATGAAAGAGATAACAATAAGCCGACGCAAGTCGGTTTTTGTGTCTGAAATTCGTTGAACGCTTTATTAACGCATAACCTTCGAATCTTCAGCGTTCGCTGCGACCGACTAAGCCATAGTTTCACTGTGAAAGTAAATAGGACAGTCACTTTCCCTAGCTATATTTGATAATGGCAGCTGATTTTATAAATCCCCCACACAGCCGAAGTTCTTAGCCTTTTAATATGAACAAAGATCTAATTGAGAAATGGGCTAACAATTAAAATGAAGAGCAGTCGCTATATTGAAGCTGAGGATATTATACTGTCACAATACCAGTGAAAGGCGTTCCAAGCGTCTTTCACTGGCTCCTTGTTTTAAATGAAAGAAACTTTGCTCGTTTATGGGACTGATTTGAAACTTAGAACAACTTCTAATATTAAAACTCAAAATGAAAGTTAACTAATTCATAAAGTTGCGCTTGTAAACTATAAAAATGGAAGCACAGCAATACCAATTGCAAGCCATACATACGCGATTATCGAAAGCGTCAGCAATACCCAATCGCCAAGGCTTTTACTGCCTGAGGTCGATTTCTCTTTTTTGGAGTAATGCCAAAAGATGAATGCGCCGGTTAATGTAAGAAAGGCCACATTCAAGAAAAAAGCGTAATCAATGTTGAAGAACTCCCGATCGGTCATCGACTGAAACCCGGAGGCATCTGGTAAGTGCCCCAAGAGATCGAGTCCGTAGTGCATGACGAGCGAGACTCCTACAAGGGCACATAGAAATACAATCAGTATATAGATAGCCATTTTCCAGCCATAGTACTGCGCCTGAATCCGCAACACTGGAAATACCACCAAATCACTAAAAATAAACGCCATTACTCCGGCGAAACTGACCCCCTGCCCGAATAACACCGCCGCTAGCGGAATGTTGCCCATTGAACCAATAAACGTAAAAAAAGCCGCGACTGGGCCTACGATTGTCTGTGCGAGAATTTGTAAAAAGGAATTCGACTCCTGTCCGGCCCCTATGAAGAGAGATTGAAAAAATTCAGTGGGAACGAATACCGCGATGATACCGGCAACCGTAAATCCAATGGTTACATCTTTCCATACCATCTTCCATTCCATTGTGTAACGGCTGGCAACTTGGTGCCATCCTGCTTTACTCATTATTTTATCTTTCCAGCCTTTTTCCTTACTATTTGCCTGGCTGTCGCCTCCCTCTGCTTTTTTCGCGTGTGATTGCGCTTTTTCCTCAAGCTCTTTTTTACACGTCAGTTTGACCAAAAGCCACACGGCCAGGATAAGCAGAATACCACCGACATATTCTCCTACAACGAACTGCCACCCAAGAAAAATAGAAATGATTATGCCTAATTCCACCACCAGGTTGGTGGACGCCAACATGAAAGCAAGCGAAGGAACTAAGCCTGCACCTTTTACAAATAGGGCACGCGTCGTCGATAACGCAGCGAAGGAACATGAACTGGAAATAAAACCAAAGAAAGTGCCCAATGCCACACTTTTAGGGCCGGCTTTTCCCATGGACTTTTGCATGCGCTCTTTGGTCACAAAAACTTGGATCATTGAGCTTATTAGGTAACCAAGCGCGAAAGCCCAAAAAGCCATCCAAAACAGACCCAAGGTAGTGTGAGCCGCCTCTTGCCATTGCGTTAAAAACTCACTCATTGTTCTCTCCTTTAAGACAATGTTAATCAATCGCCGATTCAATTAATGGCTTTATGGATTGCTGCGTATTTGTATCTCAACCATCGGTGCATGGAACATTACATTCTGTGCTGTATCATGATGCCTGAGCCTGAAGCACTTGGTTGATACGTGCCGAAACAAGTCAGTGCTAAGAGAATGAATTATTTAAGGTGATGCGGGTATTACTTCTCATCAATACTGATGTCTCTTGCTTTAGTGTAAGCTTCCCAACCTTCTTTTGCTGCATAAGGTACAATGAGCAATGCCGCCACAGGATCAGCCCACCACCAACCAAACCAATTTACCAATAGCAAACCGGCAAGGACAACGATCGTTTGGTATAAGCAGATAAAGGTATCTTTAGCATCGGCGAGTAACGCCGGGCTATCCAGCTTGCGGCCATATTTTCTTTTGAAATGAATCAAAATCGGGTTGATAAGCAAGGAAGTAACTAAAATGATTAACCCCATAGTGCTCCAGCTTGACGTTTGCTGACTAAGAAGTTTTGTAACGGAATCATAAGATATAAATATGCAGACCAAAGTAAATGATATGGCAATCACGTAGAGAGTGATTTTCTTCCGTCTATTTACTTGTTTTTTATCAATTCCCTTAAGTTCGCCGTGTAGACGCCAGCCTAGCGTGGTAGCGCTTAACACCTCTATTGTACTGTCCAATGCCCACCCTATGAGCGCTGAACTATTAGCAATTATTCCTGCGATTAAAGCTACTATGACTTCAATTGCATCATAGATGACATTTAATATTTGAAGCGTTCTGGCCTTTTTTAAATCACTTTTTCTTGTTGGTTCCATGTTTTACCTTTTATATATTCCATCCAATAAAATCTTCATATTTTTTCGCACTCGTTCTATACTTGTTTCTTTAGAAGTCAAGTAAGCTAATTACGCCATTTCCAAAACTTGCCTGAGTACAGATAAGCACTGCGTACATGGGGTCCATTGTGACCAGGTTTTATAAAAGGGGCCTACCACATTTTCCAGACAACATTTACTAAAAAGGAAAAGAAATGACATTTGCTTGCGGGCTTGCAGACAAATGTTTAATTCTATTCATCACGCGCTTTATCTGAACGTAAGTATTTCCACAACGCAGCCACTGCCCCGATTAGGACCATCACTACCAGTAGCCAGATCAAACCCATACCTATCATCATTTCAACCCCCATCGTCTCTCCCATACAATTCATCATGATTTATGTACTCCCTAATTGAACCACCCGCATTTATGTAAACCGGCAAAGCCATAATGACGTCAAATTGAACCATCATAGGCCTTAGAGTGCAGTACCCTTAGACTAGAGGTAGGCGGGCACTCTTGGCTCCAATTTTTCCATAGGTTTTTGCGTTCGCTTTTTGTTGACAAAGACTTGGCTCATTGAGCTTATTAGGTAGCCAAGCACGAAAACCTAAAAAGCCATATAAACAGTGCCAAGGTAGTATGAGCAGTCTCTTGCCATTGCGTTAAAAACTCACTCATTGTTCCCACGTTTTTGGCGATGTTAATCCATCCCTGATTCAATTAATGGCTTTATGGATTGTTGCGTATTTGTACTTTAACTATTGGTGCGGGGATCATTTGGCAAGGCCTGACTTTCCTAGACACTTTCTATGTCCTTAAAATACTGCCTGTCATATTCTGTTGGTGACGTGCTTCCGTTGGCAGGATGAGGTGTTCCGGAAGACTATTACATTTGATGATTTTTACTATTACAACCTGATAAGTAAGCGGAAGAGATTTCTTGACATTGTTCGTAGGAATGAGGCCTGACTTTGCAAAGAATTTGCAAAGCTTCTCAATGTAAACATATACCCATGATTTCAATAAAGTAATGTATGCGCATTTATTTCAAAATCCGTTGCTAGCGATAGCGTGGCGGTTCAAGTCCGCCCACTGGTACCATCTCTTCTTTTTGAAGTAGATACTGAAACCGGCTCTACCCCATAAACGGGGGATCAGCATTCATCTCACTCTGTTGATAACACCATCCCATCCACAATGGGTCATCACTCTTATTCGATAAACCGACCTTTGAGTCGGTTTTTCTTTTTTGATTTCACTAGTTTCAATGAATGATAATTTATCAAACTCATCTCATAACTGAACCCAAGTTTTAAGTCCCTTTATCTTTTTCGTTTGCATGCTCCTTTTGGCTCAGATATCTACCTTCTAGGACAAATGCTAATTTTAAGAGCGGTATTATTAGCGCATTGAATAAATGTAGTTGGAGTATTAGTGTACACCACTTCTACAAAGTCACACATGCATAACTTCATGTCTAAAAAAGCCAAGTTGGGAGTAAAGCCGTTTTTTTATCATTAAAGGCTGAACTTAAAAAGAGTAACATTCTGAGGTTGCTCTAAGCTGTCCAGATATCTTACGGGTAGCTTCATTACTAGCCTTTTTCACGGCTTGTACATATATACTTTTTGCATTAACTGGGGTTTCCTTGCTGTTGCCCACCAAGCTAATAACAGTGCTTACCGAACCATCTAAACTAAAAATAGGTGCACTTACAACATTAATGTCTGGCAAGAAATCTTCTTTAAAACAACACAAGTTGCTTTTTTTTATTTCTTCTAGCAATTCGTAGAACATCGCTTTTTTTATAGGCTTACCCATGTAGCGTGGCATAGGTGCAGGGGAATCGTAGTAGTGTTCAACTAGCGTCTTACATCGCAGTTTAGGTAGGTGGGATAAGAAAATACGCCCAGCGGCAGAGGTAAATGGCGACAACTCTGAGCCCAAACGAATATTCACCGCCAAAAAGTGACTAGAGTCTAACCACTTTATCACTAACGGTACATCACCATTCCAAATGGTTACAGTAATGGTTTTATCTAATTCTTGGTGTAGCTTGTCTGCATATTCAAAGGCCACTTGAACGGGGTTTGAATGTTTTAGTGCCGACATCCCCAAGCGAATACTGCTGTTTGAAAGCATGTATTTGGCATTGTCTAATTGCGACACATAGCCAAGCTTGGTCAAGCTAACCAAGTATTTATGAAGCCGACTGGGGCTCATTTTTGCCAGCTCAGATAACTTGGTTAGCGAGATAGGGCCGCTGTGCTCAGAGATTAACTCTAATACCTCAAGCCCTAGTTCAAGAGAGCCAATGCCTTTTCGGGTTGCAATTGCTTTGTCGTCATCCATTGTGTTGCTGCCTCTTCATCCAAGTGGGCGTCATGCTACCCCAGCTTTTCACCGTATTACAGCGCAATTAAACCGCAAGGCTTGTTTCAATAAATGCGCGATTTTCCTCAAGGGCTTGCGAGTCACCGTTAAATTGCACTTTCCCTTTCACAATAAGAATGTGCTGGTCGCACAGCGTCTGCAATACCTTAATGTTTTTATCCACAATAATGGTCGACACACCGGTTTCTTTAATTTTGCGAATAACATCCCAAATCTCTTTGCGAATAAGCGGTGCTAAGCCTTCCGTGGCTTCATCAAGTATCAGCAAATCTGGGTTGGTCAAAAGGGCCCTACCTATAGCTAGCATTTGCTGCTCACCGCCAGAGAGTTGAGTGCCTTTATTGGTCAAGCGCTCTTTTAAACGAGGGAATACCTCAAGCACCTTGGCATAAGTCCAGTGCGCTTCACCTCGCGAATTTTTGCGCGCAGCCATTTGCAAGTGCTCTTTCACTGTTAAGTTGTGAAACATGCCCCGCCCTTCTGGCACATAAGCAATGTCGTTGCGCATGCGTTTCCACGTGGGTAGTAAATCAATTTCTTTGCCCTTGTACAACACAGTGCCACTACGCGGCTTTACAAGACCTAAGATAGATTTCAACGCTGTGGACTTACCCATTCCGTTGCGGCCCATAATACTTACTGTCTGCCCTTTTTTAATGGCAAAAGATACCCCGTGCAGAATATGGCTTTCCCCGTATAAGGTATGAATGCCTTTTACCTCTAGAATGTTGTCTGTCACGTTAAAATACCTCGTCATCGTTGCCTAGATAGGCTTCTTGAACTAAAGGGTTTGCTCGAATGTTATCGACCACATCGGTAATCAAATGCTGCCCGTCCACCATCACAGTCATTAGGTCAGATAGCTCAAAAACGGCATCCATGTCGTGCTCTACCAGCACAATGCAATAGCGCTTTTTCAGCGACTTAAGCAGGTCAATAATGATCAGCGACTCTTCATGGCCCATGCCCGCCATTGGCTCATCGAGCAATAGCACTTGGGGGTCGGTCGCCAATACCATGGCTATTTCAAGCTGGCGCTGCTCACCATAACTAATGGCGCTGGCTTTGGTATTGGCTTGTTTCAATAGCCCTACCTGTTCAAGGGCATCTTCGGCAATCGCAGTTACATGCTTACTTGAATGCTTCGACTTAAACATATTGAAGCTGCTACCCACCCGTTGCTGTGCGGCAATGCAGCAGTTTTCCAAGCATGTGGCATCTTTGAAAATATTGGTTTTCTGAAAGCTTCGCCCTATGCCTTTGCGGCAGAACTGATGACTTTTAAGCCCCGTAATATTTTCACCGCGATACAAAATTACACCCTTAGTTGCCGGATACGTACCACACAATATATTCAGCATGGTACTTTTGCCCGCGCCATTAGGGCCCACAATGCTATGCAGTGACTTGTCGTAAAACTTAATATTAAATTCGTTGAGCGCCTTTAACCCGCCCCAGTGCTTTGAAAGGTTTTCAGCTTGTAAAATACATTCACTCATTTGCGCTTCCCTCCAACCAACTGTTCAATTAGTCCAGCAATACCACTTTTAAGTAGCAATACCATTAAGATGATGAGCGAGCCCATCCAGAACATCCAATACTGTGTCATGTGTTCAATGCTGTAGTGCAAGCTCTCGTAAACGAATACACCTAGAATTGCCCCAAAAATAGTGCCTAGACCACCTAAAATAGCCATTACTAATGCAGAGGCTGAGACTTCCCAACTCATCATGGTTGGATTTACAAAACCGTATTGAAGCGAGAACAAGTAGCCTGCATAAGCTGCTAGTGATGAAGACAATACATACGACACTAAACGGAAGTGAAAGATGTTGTAGCCAAGTGCAGTGGCACGCTCAGGGTTTTCTTTTATTGCGTCAATCACACGCCCAAACCGAGAATGCAAACTAACTTTACAAAACACGTAGCAGTTAAATAGCGATAGCAAGCACAGGTAATAGAAGTGCTTCTCGTTATCTAAATCTAAGAAATTCAAACCAAAAATGCTGGTTTCGGGTTTTAGATATATAAATAACCCGTCTAAGCCGCCGTATTCCGTTGAGTCGGCAAAGAAATAGAATGTCATTTGCGCCAATGCCAGCGTGATCATGATCATATAAATACCGCTGGTTCTGAGCACAATCAAACCAACAATAAGTGCGATAACACCGCTAGCGGCCATGACATAAAAGGTATACAACCAAAAGTTAACCACTTCGTATTCGGGGATCATAATGGCAAATAAGTATCCGCCTAATCCGTAGAACATGGCGTGACCAAGGGTGATAAGGCCAGTTCTTCCCACCAAGTAGTCCAAAGACATAACAAAAATAGACAAAATCAGCATGGTGGAGATTTTGTTTACGTAAAACGTGTTCTCATTGAAAAATAAGGGAATACCCAATGCAATAAAGAAAAACGCAAAAATAAATACTTTTTCAGCTTTGCTAGAAAATACAGACATCGTACAACCTTAACTTTTGAAAAGCCCTTGTGGTTTAAAAATAAGGATAAGTGCCATTAGCAAGTAAATTGTCATGCTCGACATGCCGGGCAACAGCACAGATGCGAACGTATCAACAATGCCTACTAGCAAGGCCGCCACAAAAGCCCCTTTTATTGAGCCCATTCCCCCAATAACCACCACAACAAAACATGAAATGAGTACGCGTTCGCCCATACCAGGTACTAAACTCACCACAGGCGCAGAAACAATACCGGCCAAGGCAGATAAGGTAACGCCAACGGCGAAAACGACGGTAAATAATGTGCCGATATTCACGCCCAAGTTCTCAACCATTTCACGGTTAGACTCACCGGCGCGGATCATCATGCCAAGCTTGGTATTGTTGATGACGTAATACATGCCTACGGCAATACCCACACACAATACCGACAGGAACAAGCGATAAACCGGATATTCAACAATATCGGTAATTTGAATAGACGATGACAGCAGCTCAGGTACATCAACCCCTAGAGGGTCGTTACCCCAAATGAAGCTTTGTGCGGCGTTAAAAATAAAGATTAAACCAACCGTTAGCAGCACCTGATCAAGGTGGTCGCGCTTGTATAAATGCACTATAAGAAAGCGCTCAATAATTACGCCTATGACCATAGCAATACTGCAAGCAATGACCACAGCTAACCAAAAGCTGTCTGTCATGGCGGCAAAGTAATACACCAAATAGGCGCCAATCATATACATAGAGCCATGAGCAAGGTTCAAGATACCCATAACGCCAAAAACTAATGTGAGACCTGATGCAACCAAAAACAGTAACAGCCCATACTGAATACCGTTTAGTAATTGCACGAGGAAAAGCGACATTTCCATTTTTATACCTCTATGGGGAAGCCCATGGGCTTCCCTACTTGCAATAACTTATAAACGACAACCACGTGCTGGGTCATTCAGGTTCGCTGCAGCGGTTTTAACCACCATGTTTTCTCCGTTCTCAACCTTTCTTAAATAGATGTTTTGAATTGGATTGTGCGCCTTAGAGAAATGGAAGCTGCCGCGCGGGCTATCAATTTCAACACCTTCCATTGCCTTTATCAGAGCTTTTTTGTCAGCGGTATTACCCTTGGTTGCTTCCACGGCTTGAATAATCAATTGACCGGCGTCATACCCTTGAACGGCATATAAGTCAGCAGGCTTGTTGTACAATGACAAATACTCGGCTCTGAACGCTTTGTTCTTAGGGTTATCCAAGGTATCGGCGTAGTGTAGTGTGGTGAATAGGCCGTCAGCGGCTTCACCTTGCGCTTCAATGGTGCCTTCTGTTAAGAAACCAGAACCAATAAGTGGAATTTTGCCTTTAAGCCCCATGGCGTCGTAGTCTTTAACAAACTTAACCGAGCCACCACCGGCAAAGAACACAAATACAGCATCTGGCTTTATTGAGGCAATTTCAGTTAGGTAAGACTGAAACTCTGTTTTTGGAAACGGTACGAAAATTTCCTTAACCACTTCGCCACCAGCAGCTTCAAATGATTCTGAAAACGCGGCAAGCGACTCTTTTCCAAACCCGTAGTTCCAACTTAGTGTCACCACCTTTTTATAGCCCATTTCAATGGCTTGATTACCCATTGGGTAAGCAGTTTGCCAAGACGAAAAAGATGTGCGGAACACATTCGGCTGACAGAATGCACCTGTTGCAGCGTTAGCACCTGCATTGGGAATGATCATGATAGAGTCTTTGTTTCTAACCGATTTGATCATGCCCATTGCTACCCCTGAGTGAACTGGGCCAATAATGAAATCGGCATCGTCTTTATCGGTCATTGCAGAGGTTAACTCTGGAGCGCGTGCTGGCTTTGCTTCAGTGTCGCTAATGATGAATTCAACAGGACGACCAGCAATGGTATTACCCTTTTCTTTTAAGGCTTGTTTTAGGCCGTTAGTAGCAGCCTCACCCAACCCGGCATAAACACCACTATATGGCAGCATTACGCCAATTTTTATGGGAGATTCGTCGGCATGTGCAGACATGCCTGACAACATACTTGTCGCCATCACACTACTGGCCAAGACGACTTTTCTGAACGTTTTATTTTTAAATATCATGGTAAGTTACTCGTTTTGTGGTAGGTGAATGTTAAAAAGCGTATTTCGCCATTGCTTGAATGCGGCTCATGTCACCGTCAAAACCGTCAGCGGTTTCACGCTTTGCGTAGGTATATTCCAAGCCAACCGATAGCGGCTTAGTAATGTTGTAGATGTAGTTAATGCGCGTGCTGTACACGTCATGTGTGCGCGAGCCCACCATGCCTTCAACGGTATCTACATCTAACGAGGAGAAAATAAGGTTGGTGCGACCGCGCTCGCTCCACAAGTGGCGGTAAGCTACAGTAACCGCGGTAGCATCGATGGCATCGAAGTTACCTTCATCGTCAAGGAAGGCACCATTGGCCGCATTTACGCCAACATAACGACCTAAGCCCGAACCACTTGCTACTTGAATGCGAATGTCATCGCCATTGCTTAAGTTAATGCGTGATGAAAGTGATAGCGCAATACCCGTGTCTGAGTAATCTTCGCCTTCGGTCTCATAAGCAAGCTGACGCAAAATACCGCCCACTTTCACATGACCCCAGCTGGCTTTCATCGTATAAGTACCAATGAGATCAGGTACAGAGTTATCATCAGTAGCAATTTGCGCGGTTGTGGTAGTGCCAACGGTTGTCTCGGGGTTTTCCAGCGCCACTTCAAAACCGTTATTTGAATAGCGAATTTGCGGCTGGCGGGTAAAAGCCACACCGTCTGTTGTACCAATAAAGTCTACTGACTCAACCAAAGCGCCCAAATCCATGATGGTTGACCAAGTTTGACCAATAAGCCAGTTGTTGTATTTCAAGTAAGCATGTCGCATACGAGGCGTATAGGAGTTGCTCACTCGCTCGTTACCACCAGATGTCAATAGAAAGTCAAATTCAAACACACCGGTAATGACGTCTTCACCGCCTACTGGCGTATTGGTAGTAAATCTGAAACGAGACTGTTTGGCGTGTGCATCAAATCGGCCGCCTAGCCCATCGTCGGTAGCGCCTGTTTGTACCAAAGACGGTACGTAAATATCACGACCAGGGCCGACACCTTCACCGTTTGAGTAGTCGCTATACATTGCGTCAACTTTGATATAACCAGAGAAATTCACCTCGGTGTCAGCTAGGTTGGCTGCTTCTGCGCCAGTAGCAAGCGCTAAACCAACCGACAGTGACGAGGCAAGTAGGGGCTTGATGAGTGTTTTTTGTTTTAAAGTATTCATTCAGTTCTCCGTTGTAAATGTGCCAAGCATGTGTGTGATAAACAGAAACAACTGACGTGAAGGCAACCCACCTTTGTAAATTTTGTGTTATGCAATTGTTTCTAAGCAAGGAACTTACTGTGAAGATAAATCACAAACCAATACCAAATGAGTGACTCGCAATACTTAACGGGTATGGCTTTGCGGTATATAGGTTGAACAACAATGCATTGAAAAACATATAAACCATTGTTATTAATTGATAATTACAAGCAGATTTGGAAGAGCATTGATAGCTCTTGTAGACAAAAATTACCCGTCACAACTTGTTTATTATTTATAAATTAATTCACCAATAATTAAAAATGAGCAAACATAAAGAAAAAAACAAGTAAAAAACCCGCCATTTGGCGGGTCAAAATTGCTTGGGAGCGGTGTTGCTTTTGTTGCTGGTGTTACTTTTTAAGATAGCGCTGAACAACAATGATAGTGCCGCCAATGACTAGCCCCCAAAACGCGGAGGAAAGCCCTAATAACGACAAATCCGATGCGGTAATAAGAAAGGTACACAACGCCGCTTCTCGGTCTGCAGGTTGGCTTAATGCTGTAGAAAGTGACCCTTCCAGCGCCCCCAAAAGTGCAATACCGGCCACCATTGCAATAAACGCAGCAGGAAACGCTTGAATCACACTCACTAGCGCGGCGCTAAATAGCCCAAACACAATGTACCACAGCATGGCGACAGCAGGGCCAAAATAGCGTTTTTTAGGGTCGGGGTTGGCATCTGGGCCGGTGCAAATGGCAGCGGTTATTGCAGATAAATTCACCCCATGACACGCCGTTGGAGCAAACAGAATACTCATAAGCCCACTACCTGCAACAATCTGATTTGACGGTGGTGAATACTTGTCTTGCCTTAGTATGGCGATACCAGTAATAAATTGGCCACTCACAGCAACTAGCATGAGCGGTATTGAAATACTAAATAATGCAGTGAGTGAGAAACTAGGCATGTACCAATGCGGTGTTGATATTTGCCAGTCAACTTGTTGAAATGACAAATCATAGTTTAAGGCCAGTACCCCTACCCCAAAAGCAACGGTAAGCATGATGGCGTAACGCGGCAGCAAGTGACGCAATAAGATATAGCCTGCGAACATCACCAGCCCCAGTAAAGGCGCTTGTGTCATCTTAGAAAAGAGATCGAGAGAAAAGTTAACCAATATTCCTGCCAACAGTGCCGCAGCTAAGGCCAAAGGCAATCGATTCACTAGCCGCTCAAATGCCCCTGTTACTCCTAATAACAACAAAATGCCACCAGACATAATGTACGCGCCTATCACATCGCTCCACGGCATACCCGGCACTAAGGTGACGAGCAAGGCAGAACCCGGTGCATTCCATGCAAAAAGCAAGGGCATGCGATAGCGCAAGCTAAACCAACCACATAGTAAACCGCTAGCAATAGACATCCCCCAAATCCAAGAAGTCAGTACCTCACTGCTCAAATTCGCCGATTCGGCAACTTGAAACAAGATAACCAGTGGACCTGCATAGCCCATTGTCGAAGCAAGGATCCCCGCTACTGCGGCAGACAACGACCAGTCTTTTAACGGTGGAAAAGAAATGAAAGTAGGCTGATTTTGCATAAGTCACTCCATTGGTTGCCGTGCTACCCGCAAGAAATTACCTGCGAATAGCACAGCTTGGGAACGCGGTATTCTATTTTTGTTACTTAACCACAATCTCCACCAGCAACAGGCAAAATAGTTCCTGTAATATAGCTGGCTTCATCTGAAGCTAAATACAAAATGGCAGATGCTTGTTCATCTAGCGTGCCGTAACGAGACATAAAACTGGTATCAATGGTCTGATCGACAATTTGCTGATACCAAATTTTTTCCTGCTCACTTTGTGTAGACTCGTTGCGCGGAATAATGCGCTGAGGCGCATCGGTTCCACCTGGTGCCGTGGCATTCACACGAATATTGTGCTGCGCGTATTCAAAGGCAAGTGACACTGTCAGTGCATTCACGCCCCCTTTTGCCGCGGCATAAGGCGCGCGGTTTACACCACGAGTAGCAACCGAAGATACGTTCACTATGGCGCCTTTTCCGTTGTCTAACATGGCAGGTAGTACAGCGCGACAACACCACAACGTGGGGAACAACGAGCGACGAACTTCTTTTTCAATTTCGTCAGCTTGATAATGCTCGTAGGGTTTGGCCCAAATGGTCCCCCCCACATTATTGATAAGCTTATCGATTCGCCCAAAATGCGCCGATGCCGTATTCATAGCATTAAGCGCACCTTCGTAGGTTTCTAAATCAGCCTCTACAGCAATAGCATCCACACCGTTTTCATTGAGTGACTGGGCAATCTGTTGAACATGCGCTGAGCGGTCCACCAATACCAACTTTGCTCCCTCAGTAGCAGCTCGTTGTGCAACGCGAAGGCCAATGCCTTGCGCTGCGCCGGTAACTACAATGACCTGCCCGTCGAAGCGCAAGCTCATGCGGCTTCCTCTTTAGGCTGGCTGGGGTTAAATTTTTCGTAGTGGAACGAATATGGGTTTGTGCCCGCATCTTTGAAGTATTGACGCACGGCATCAACCATTGGCGGAGGCCCACATAAATATGCATCGGCGTCAGCCAGTGCAAATGGAACACTTTCCATATGATCAGTAACAAAACCCAACTTCTCATGTGCGCTATCTGGGTTAACGACGACTGTAGCGTAGCTAAAGTTGTCCAATGCATCGGCATATTCTTGTAAGGCTTCAAGCTTCACCAAGTCATCCACATTGGTCACACCGTAGAGTAAATACACAGGTTGACTGGTTGGGTTCTGCACAAGCGACGCCAGCATAGAAAGAATAGGTGCAAGCCCTGTTCCGCCTGCTAGCATAAGTACTGGGCGCTCTACTGCGCGTAAGTAAAAACTACCGAGTGGACCGGTTACCGGAAGCACGTCTCCAGCACTTGCGTTTTTGCTTAAGTAAGTACTCATCAAGCCATTAGGCACATTGCGAATAAGGAAGCTTGCATCTTTGCTTCCCGGGCAAGAGCTAAATGAATACGCACGGGTCTCATCAGAGTTTGGCAGCCCCAAGTTAATGTACTGACCAGGCAAGAAATCAAGTGGCTCAGACAAAGCGACATTTAATTCAATGGTGGTGTCCGACAACGCATTTACACTGGTAATGGTGCTTGTAATGCTTTGCGGGCCTGATGCGCACAGCGATGAGGCCGCAGGAATAGAAACCACCACATCTGATTGAGGCAGCATCTGACAGGTAAGAATTAACCCATCTTCAGCTTCATCATCGGTTAACGCTTCATCGATGTATTCATCACCTAAGTCGTAACTACCTTGCTTGCAGCTACCTTTACAGGTTCCACAAACACCATCAGAGCAGTCCATTGGCAGTTTCACTTGATGGCGATAGGCAGCGTCGAGCACGGTCTCGCCATCATTACATTCGATAACGCGCGTTACGCCGTCTTCGAAATTAAGAGCTACTTTGAAAGACATAATAATTCTCCGTCTTTACAGGTGATATACATCAATAACTTGGTTGATATAATCGTTGTTCAACACCACTTTCTTGCGTGTAATTACAGGCGTTTCACCACTGATATCCAATGAGCAAAACACAGTTCCGAAGAAATGTGATGTCTCGCGATAGCGATGGCTAAGGGTGTTGAAGTTGTAGCGGATTTCCGCTGTTGTCTCGTCTTGGCTCAGTACTTCTAAATTACTGCACTGATGCGTGGTTCTCGGCTCTGGCATACTCGCACCCGAACGCTCAGTCTTGATGCGGTAAACCCTGTCTTCCAAGCCATTGCGATTGGGGTAATAAATGAGTGAGATTTCTTTTTGAGGATCGTTAGTTAACTGATCATCATCATCCCATGCTGGCATCCAGTATTCACATTTTGGGTGATAGCACGTCAGCCACTCATCCCATTGACGGTCGTCAAGTAAACGCGCTTCGCGAAATACAAACGCCTGAATTTCCTGATAAGTCATCACTGCCACCTCTTAATCTTTTTGCACAACAGGAATATGACTGGCTCTTTCTAGCTCAATCGCATTTAGCATTTCTTCAACCCAATGCTTGTGGTGATGAACGTATAGGCCTTCATCTTCTGGTTTGATACCTGACGCAACTGTGTCCATACCAACACCTTTAGCATAATCATCTGGGCCTTCCATCCAGTGCGCTGCACCTCGGCTCATATCGTTCCAACGCATATCACGCGCTTCGTAGCCTTGCTGACAACCTCTGAATTCTTCTAGGTCATCCGGTGTTCCCATACCAGATACGTTAAAGAAATCTTCGTACTGACGAAGGCGCTTTTGACGATTTTCAGCAGACTCGCTCTTAGGCGCAAAGCAGTAAATAGACACTTCAGTTTTATTCACAGAAATAGGGCGAAGTACGCGAATTTGTGTTGAGAATTGGTCCATCACGTAAACGTTAGGGTACAAACACAAGTTACGCGTTTGGTTTACAATGGTGTCAGCGCGCGCTTCACCCACTTCCTGCTGAAGGCGTTCTAGTTGGCTGTAAATAGGACGTGCAGCTGGGTTTGTTAAACGTGTCCACAACATCATGTGACCGTTTTCAAATGAATAGAAACCACCCTCACCCGACCAGCTTTTCGCATCAACCGCTTCTGTACCGCCTTCTTCGTAATTGCGGTGGCTCATCGTTGATAAGTAGTTCCAGTGAACAGTTCCAACGTGGTAGCCATCGGCACCGTTTTCTGCAGTTAGCTTCCAGTTACCTTCGTAGGTGTAGGTTGAAGTACCACGAATAACTTCGATACCTTCTGGATCTTGATCCACAATGTTGTCGATAACCTTGGTGGTTTCACCTAAATATTGCTCTATCGGTAATACATCGGCATTCAAACTCCCGAACAAAAAGCCGCGATACGATTCAAAACGAGCAATATGCTTAAGGTCATGAGAGCCATCTGTGTTGAACGACTCAGGGTAACCACCTTTTTTCTGATCACGCGCTTTTAAAAGTTTGCCCGAGTTGTTAAATGTCCAACCGTGGAAGGGGCAAGTAAAAGACGTTTTGTTACCGCGTTTACGACGACATAGTGTGGCACCGCGGTGCGAGCACGTATTTAAAATGGCATTTAGGTCGCCGTCTTTGTTACGCGTAATAACCACCGGCTGTCGGCCAATAGTGGTAGTGTAATAATCACCGATTTCGGGAATTTGGCTTTCATGTGCCAAAAATACCCAGTTACCTTCAAAAATGTGCTTAATTTCTAAATCGAATAAATCTTGATCGGTAAAGATCCCACGGTCACAGCGGTAATGACCCGTCTCGTCGTCGGCCTCAACGGCACCACGGATCTTCTGTTCTAGTTGATTCAATGTTGCTGACATAATTTATCTCCCGAAGGTAGCAGGCTTACGCCTGCTCCACAGTTGCGCGGGCACGAGCATGCTTGTCTTGCTTCTCGTCGTTCTTCGTTGCCATTAATGTGATGTTGAATTCCACATCAAGGTAGTTGTCTTTGAAACCCATGGCTTTAATTTGCTCTGGCTCAGATACAGTTTTTGCTTCTACAACCAATTCGTCACGCGTTGCGAAAGCGAAATCGTCATAGGTGTATTCATCGCCGGCTAAGTTAATTTGCGTAGTAAGATGCTTAAAGCCGTCTTTTGCTACAAAGTAGTGAATGTGCGCAGGACGATTACCATGTCGGCCAAGGCTTTCTAGCACTTTCATCGTTGAACCACCTGGAGGGCAACCGTAGCCGCTAGGTACAATACTGCGTGCGCGATAGCAGCCTTGCTCATCAGCAATGATGCGGCGACGTAAGTTAAACGGTGTTTGAGATGGGTCAAAATGCGAGTAAGCACCTTTCACGTCGGCATGCCAGATATCAACAACTGCGCCTGCAATTGGGTTTCCTTCTTCATCAACAACCTGACCATGTAGCCACATTTCTTGGCCAGGTGACTGACCGTCATCCATTCTTGCTTCGCCTTCGCTTGTCGGCGCGCCTTCAACATACAACGGACCTTCAATAGTACGTGGTGTACCGCCTAGCTCACCAATGGCAGCGTCTTTGGCGTCTTCACGAACATCAAGAAAATGATCAAAACCTAAACCTGGAGCAAGCAGCACGGCTTCGCCATTAGCACCTAATTCATTTAGGTAGTTAACGCCTTGCCAAAACTCTTCTTGTGTAATGTCGAGGTCTTCAATCATCTTGAACACGTCAGTTAGCAAGCGGTGCATAATTTCTTTAGTGCGAGGATTGCCTTTGTCGTTGTCTAGACCAGCGGCACGCTTAAGTAACGTTTGAACATGTTCAGTTTGTAAAGTATTGATAGTAGTCATAGTCTTAGTCTCCGCGCTGCAATGCAGCGAGTTTTTGCCTGTTAGTTTTTTATTTGATTGATGAAGGGTGCTGACACAAAGGCGTCACACTCATCGTCATAAAGGGGTACAGCGGTAAGCCCATTAGTACGTCGTGTAAATGCTGGTTATCCTTCACCTCAAATATGCTCACATTGGCGTATTGACCAGCCACTCGCCAAAGGTGTACCCAAATGCCTTCTTCCTGCAGTCCTTCGGCATAGTTTTTTTCTTTCAACTTAATTGCATTAAATTCTTCTTCGCTCAGATGTGCTGGCGGTATCACAGTCATTTCAACTTTGAATAACATATTTGCTCCTTACTTCGCCTTGCGGGTGTATTGACGTAATTTGTCCTCATCGATTTCGAGCCCTAGCCCGGCTGTCGTAGGAACTTCAACGCCAAAGTTGTGATAATTTAGAGGGGATTTAACGATGTCATCGCACTGCAGAAGTGGGCCAAACATCTCTGTGCCAAATTCAATAACAGGTAGAGTCGACCATGCATGTAACGCGGCAGTGGTACCCACAGTGCCTTCGAGCAGCGTACCGCCATATAGCCCAATACCTGCCGCGTTGCACACAGCAGCCACATCAAGTGCACCAAACAGTCCGCCTGCTTTGCCTATCTTAAGGGCCACTGAGCCTGTGAAGCCTTGCTGAGCCAACAAAAGGGTATCTGTGCTATCAGCAATAGATTCATCAGCCAAAATGCCGATGTTAAATTTCTTAGACAGACGTACAAGGCTGGCAAAATCTTTTGCAGGAGTCGGTTGCTCTACTAAATCAATACCGGCTTCTTGTAGTGCAGCCATACCATAAGTAGCTTGAGACTCGCTCCACGCTTGATTAACATCAACGCGAATACTTACGTCATCGCCTATCGCTGCTTTGATCTTGCCCACATGCGCTACATCATCACGTACTGAACGAGAGCCAATTTTCAGTTTGAAAATGTTATGGCGCTTTTCGGCTACCAGGCCTTTCGCTTCTTCAATGTCTTTTTCGGTATTGCCTGAGGCCAATACCCAAAGACAAGACAAATGATTATTGCAAGAACCACCGAGTAAGGTTGAAACTGGCACACCAAGTTGTTTACCAAGCAAATCAAGCAGGGCCGTTTGCACCGCAGACTTGGCAATAGGGTTACCTCTAAAAGCAAGTTGTAACTTGTTAATTAATGCTTTAGGGCTGGCAACTGACTGTCCAATCAAATAAGGTGCTAAATAAGTATCAATGTTGGTTTTGATACTTTCTGGGCTCTCAGCGCCGTACGCAAGGCCACCTATTGTTGTACCTTCGCCAATACCTTCAAGGCCGTTGTCGTCGGTAATTCTTACGATAACCATCGACTGAACCGCCATAGATGTCATGGACAATTTGTGTGGTCGTATCGTAGGAATATCGACAATGTAAGTTTGAATTTGTGATATCATGTAAATGTTAATTTTGTGTTGCCAGTAAATGTCTGTGAGTAACCTACAAATATTATTTGTTAACAACCAATATTGATTTAGTTAGTATCGATACCTAGGAGGTATGGTGGAGTTAAGGCATTTACGCTACTTTTGCGCGGTAGCAAAAGAAAAGAACATGACCAGAGCGGCCGAAAAGATATTCATGGCCCAGCCACCTTTAACTAGACAAATCAAACAGTTAGAGGAAGAAGTTGGCGTTCAACTCATTCAGCGAGAAGCCCGTGGCATTACCCTAACCCCCGCTGGCGAATACTTCTGGAAACAGGCTCAACTCATACTTGAAAAGTTAGCTTCATGTGTTGAAGAAAGTCGGCGAATTGATGCAGGAAAAAAGCGAATTTTCAGAATTGGCTTTGTTCCATCCATTTTTTACGGGCAACTTCCTCAGCTTGTTAGGCGCTTAAGACAGCAGCACAAAGTGGATGTTGAACTGCACGAAATGAAAACTGGTGAACAAATAGAAGCCCTCAAGTCAGGTAAAATTGATATGGGTTTTGGTCGGGTTGTGATGCCATCACTAGAAGCCGATGTGACTCAGAAGTTGTTGTTCAGCGAGCCTATCCTTGCCGCTCTACCTATCCATCATCCACTTGCTAATGACGATGTTGATATGGCAGAGCTCGCAACACTGCCATTAATTACTTACCCAGGTGGTAAGCCTCCAACGTTCGCTAACATCTGTTTGGATCTGTTTGCCAGTCGCGGGTTGAGAGTCAGAGTTGCCCAACAAGTTAATGATATAGGTACTGCACTGGGTCTTGTTGCCTCAGATATGGGCTTCACCCTTGTGCCTGAACAAGTGATGCGCATGAATAGAGATGGTGTAGCGTTTGTTCGGCTTAAAGACGACGGCATAAATAGCCCGGTGTTTCTCAGTAAACGTGAGGAAGCCGAAGATGACATTATGGCTGCGGCCATGGTGATATTAGATGAGTTGGTGCAAAACCGAATAGAAGGTCGCTACCCCTAAAAGGGGTTAGCGCAGATCTTGTTTTATTTGTTCAGCAGCATGCTTAAGTACTGGAATACAATGCTCGGTGATGGTCTCTAAGCTCACCCTTAATGCATTGGTACTTAAGTTCATCGCCCCCAGCAATTCACCTTTGCCACTAAATACAGGTACAGCAACCGAGCGCAACCCCGCTTCAAGCTCTTGATCAACAATACTAAAACCTTGTTGCTTAACCTTAATCAGTTCCTGTTCTAACGCCTGTGCAGTGGTAATACTCTTCTCGGTGTGTGGGTGTAACTGTGCTTCATTCACCCATGCTGTTAATTCTGAAGCGTCAAGATGTGCTGCAAGTACTCGCCCCATTGACGTATACGGTGCAGGCAGTCGAGTGCCCGTTGTTATGTTAATCGACATAAGACGATGTGATGCCGGAGAACGCGCCACGTACACCACTGACTGTCCATCTAACTTCCCAAGAGACGCCGACTCCCCTAATTCTGCGGTAATTGATTTAAGGTAATGCTCGACCACTGCTATATAACCATTGCTGCTAGTATAAGCTTGCCCTAACGACAGCACTTTAGGTGCCAAGGCGAAGAGTCGTCCCTCGCGACGGATATAGCCAAGAGAGTGCAATGTAAGTAAAAACCGACGGGCTTTAGCCCTATCAATTCCCATTTTTTCAGCTACTTGCGATAAGGTCATTTCTTTGTTTTGACCATCAAACGCCCCTAACACCTCTAGTCCGGTAGCAAGCGCGCTTATGTAATCGCGATGGGTTGACGGTATTTTTTCTTCACTCATGCACTATGTCTCTTGTTGGTTCTTGCGAATTATTTCTTATTGTTTAACGAAGTACCAGTTCTCTTATGAATTCAGCAACATAAATTGGTTTGACTGATCGCCCCAGCAATTTTTAACATTTATTACTTGACCTAAACAATCAAAGTTATTAATTTGTTCGCATTATGAATCAACATTCGTATTGCGAACTTTTATTATGACACTATTTACAACACTTTCAAAAGCTATTGAAGATGGCGTTAAGGACGGCGACATCGTTGCATTAGAGGGATTTACTCACCTCATTCCTTTCGCCGCAGGGCATGAAATTATTCGCCAAGGACGCCGTAACCTCACATTGGTAAGAATGACCCCTGATCTTATTTACGATCAGCTAGTCGGTGCAGGATGTGTAAGAAAACTTGTATTTTCATGGGGAGGAAACCCAGGTGTAGGTTCTTTACACCGCGTACGTGATGCCATTGAACACGGCTACCCCGCCCCACTTGAAATTGAAGAGCACAGTCACGCAGCAATGGCGAATGCTTATGAAGCGGGCGCATCAGGCCTGCCCATGGCGGTATTCAGAGGTTATGTAGGTAGTGATCTGCAGCACGTAAACCCCAACATCAAAACCGTTACTTGCCCGTTTACCGGCGAAGCGCTGGCAGCGGTGCCATCAATTAAACCCGATGTTGGCATAGTCCATGCGCAAAAAGCAGACCGCGCAGGAAACGTACTCATTGAAGGTATTTTAGGGGTTCAAAAGGAAGTTGTGCTCTCTTCGCGCTACAGCATTGTCACCGTTGAAGAAATTGTGGACGACTTAGAAGCAGGTCCAAATAGTTGTGTGCTTCCCGCTTGGACTATCAACGCCATTGCCACCGTGCCGTTTGGCGCTAAGCCGTCTTATACACATGGTTACTACCCGCGCGACAACAGTTACTACAAGAGGTGGGACAGCATAAGCCGAGAGCGCGAGCCATTTTTAAAGTGGTTAGATGAAGAAGTATTTCAAGCAGGAGAATAATTATGACCGAACAATATACTTCAGATGAAATGATGACGATTACCGCGGCCCGTGCTTTGAATAACAATTCGACTTGTTTTGTGGGCATTGGCTTACCAAGTGCTGCAGCGAACTTAGCACGCCTTACTCATGCCCCTGACATAACACTTATTTACGAGTCAGGTACTATAGAAACCAAACCGCAGGTTCTACCCTTATCTATTGGTGATGGCGAACTTTGCGAGTCTGCACTCACCACCGTTTCAGTTCCCGAAATGTTTCGTTATTGGCTGCAAGGTGGTCATATTGATGTGGGTTTCCTTGGCACCGCACAAGTAGACCGATACGGCAACATTAACACAACAGTCATCGCTGCATCACACAAAGACAGTGGCCCCGATGGCGCTCACAGTTATGCCAATCCTAAAGTTCGTCTTCCTGGCGGTGGCGGTGCACCAGAAATTTCAACCAATGCCAAAGAAGTGATCATTACCGTAAGGCATTCAAAGCGTACTTTTGTTAAAGATGTCGACTTCATTACTACTTTGGGTTTTGGTCGAGACGGTCAAAGCCGCAAAGGCAAATCTACGCTGGGTAAAGGCCCAACTTTGGTGATTTCTGACCTTTGTATATTAAAGCCAGAAGAAGAAACCAACGAACTTATTGTAGTGAGTTTGCATCCAGGCGTTACAAAGCACCAGGTAATTGATGCCACTGGCTGGGACATTCGCTTTGCTGACACACTTCAAACCACTGACGAACCCACCAGCAGCGAAATAGAAGTATTAAGAGAACTAAAGCGCGTTACTGAAGCGGCGCACAGCCAAACGGAGACTGCGTAATGAACGTTTATTTATGTAACCCTAACCGCTCTGCCATTGGCCGGTATGCAGGTGGGCTAGCCAGCATTCGCCCTGATGATTTGCTCGCGCAAGTTATTCGTGCAGTACTAACACAGTGCCCTCAGTTACCAGCAGAAAGTATTGATGATGCGTTTTTCGGCTGTGCGAACCAAGCTGGTGAAGACAATCGCAACGTTGCTAGAATGGCCACTTTGCTTGCAGGCGTGCCATTTTCGGTACCAGCCACCACAATTAATCGTTTGTGTGGTTCTGGTATGGATGCCATTGGCCTTGCCTATCGTTCAATTGCATCAGGTGAAGCAGACCTTATTCTTGCTGGCGGCGTTGAATCTATGTCACGAGCTCCATTTGTGATGGGCAAAGCACAAAACGGATTTGACCGCTCACAAATACTTGAAGATACCACCATGGGGTGGCGCTTCATTAACCCTGCGTTAAAGCAGCAATATGGCACAGAAACCATGCCTGAAACTGCAGAAAATGTAGCAGCGAAATTCTCGATTAGCCGAGAAGCACAAGACAACTTTGCGTATCAGTCTCAACAAAAAGCCGCAGCTGCTCAAGCGTCTGGCCGTTTTGCTAAAGAAATAACACCTGTGACCTTTCAGCCAAGAAAAGGCGATGCCATCGTCATCGACAAAGACGAACACATACGCCCTCAAACTACATTAGAGGCATTGGCAAAACTAAAAGCACCATTTCGTGAAAACGGCTCGGTTACCGCAGGTAATGCATCGGGCATTAACGATGGCGCATCTGCCATGCTTGTCGCAAGTGAAGCAGCCGTTGAACGTTATAACTTAACGCCTGTTGCTCAAATTAAAGGGATGGCTACCGCTGGCGTTGAACCCACTATCATGGGTATAGGCCCAGTACCTGCGATTAATAAATTGCTTGCAAAACAAAAGTTGACCCTAGACGATATTGGCACAATTGAACTTAATGAAGCATTTGCTGCACAAGCCTTGGCCTGTATGCAGGAACTTGGACTTAGTGCAGATGATCCAAGAGTAAACCCCAATGGCGGCGCCATTGCACTTGGCCATCCACTCGGTATGTCGGGGGCACGCCTGCTGCATACTGCCGCATTACAATTTGAACAAACCTCGGCCGATTACGCACTATGCAGTATGTGTATTGGTGTTGGCCAAGGTATAGCGACACTGCTAAAACGCATTTAGGAACTCAACATGGCGACAATATCAGAGCAAGGTATTCACTACCAGTTCATTGAGACTAAGCACAAACCTGTTGTAGTGCTAGCTCACCCGTTGGGTATGAATATGCGTGTTTGGGACTACTTAGTACCAGACTTAATGCTGAACTTCAGCGTTTTGCGTTATGACCTACCTGGACACGGTGACAGTAAAGCTTACCCCGCAAACACGAAAAGCCTTGTTGAATCACAGTTAGTTGACGACTTATTAACCCTGTGTAACTCGCTAGGTATAGATAAGTTTCATTTCGTGGGTACGTCAATTGGTGGAATGTTGGGGCAACAGCTATTAATTTCCCACCCAGAACGCTTGTTAAGCACAGTGTTAACGAATACTGGTATGAAAATAGGTTCCGCTGAAGCATGGCTGGAGCGCCAGAAAAATGTGACTCAGCAAGGGCTTGAAACCCTCGCAGCCAGCTTAGTTCCAAGATGGTTTAGCCCGGTTAGTACCAAACGTTTCCCCACGTTACTGTCACAATGGGAAGGTTTGCTAGCGAACGTTGACGATCACTCTTACGGTTTATTGTGTGCGTGGTTAGGCGAAAGAGACACACATACAAAACTTAAACCTAATGGTGCACCTATTTTGCTTATTGCAGGTGAAGATGATGTCGCTACACCCACCTCATCATTACAAGCATTGGGAGAAACCCTTAGTGCACCTGTGACGGAATTAAAACAAACTGGGCATGTGCCTTCGGTTGAAGCAAGTCGCGAGTTTACGTCATTGATAAGAGAACACTTAGAAATGATTAAATAACTTGTTATTAATACTAAAATCGCTTTAGTAGTAAACAACACGGGAGGATATTCTTTATCAAAGACAAGTGAAAGTTCAAAATAAAGGCATGTTACCTTGCGTAAACTAATTATAGGTCGATGTATACGTACCTATTCACCCCGCATGTTGAGTTTTTTACTTAATTTAAAAAGCAAATGAATATGACTTAAAACCTTAGCTAAGGTACCAAGCTATTGAAATAATTTTAAAAAGGTCGCGAGCACTTTTCGTTCGAACTCGGTTGAATTGAGTTTAACTAAAATCGCTTTGATGCAACATTACTCCGTTTTCGACTATTTCCTATATTGGACACTTTAGACGTCAAAAACACTATGGAGAAGTTATGCAAAGAACTTGCAAAGCTAATTTTTAACCCTTTAAACACTTGATATAAATAAACTAAACTAGACACATTTTTTTCAAAATCCGTTGCTAGAAATAGCGTGCCGGTTCAAGTCCGGCCTCTGGTACCATTCTCTTTTTATTTACTAAGAAGAGAAACAATAAACCGACCTTGAGTCGGTTTTTTTGTGCCTGAACGAAATTGAATCGGCACGCCTAAAGCGCGCCGTCCGAGTGTCGGTCCAATCAAAGCCCGGCCTCTGGTACCATTCTCTTTTTATTTACTAAGAAGAGAAACAATAAACCGACCTTGAGTCGGTTTTTTTGTGCCTGTGGTTCTAACTTTCTCGTTAAACCACTCCCACAATAAACACTAGGCAAACCTTAACTATTTTTGGGTAGGTACGTTCTAGCTCGGTCATCACTCAAACGCTATAAGTACATCCATGCGCTGGTGCAATATTCTAGCGACCTCTATTCCAGCTTCGGTTTGCCAATAATATACAATGTGCTTTTGCGCGGGAAAGCTTCTAGCCGTTTCAAACAGTTCAGGTCTGTTTCTTCCCAAAGTTGGAGTAGTCGCAATCTGAATCATAGTTTCATGTAGCAGCGACACGTATTTTTTCGCCTGAGACAGACCCCATTTTTCGATGGTCTTGGCGGATATGAGTCGCAAGTCTTCCTCAGCAAGCTCAGATAATTTATACCTTGCCATCGATTTCTTTGCTCACTTCAGCAAAAATATCCAGCGCAGACTTATCGGAAGTTTGCCCATCAGACAACTGTTTAAAGCCCTTGCCAACCTCTTCTCTTAGTATCTCAAGTTGCTGTTGCTTCGATACATCTTTTTCAAACAACAACCGTAAACCATCTCTGATCACCTCGCTTGCAGATGTGTAAAGTCCTGATGCAACTTTTTCATTTATGCGTTTTTCAAATTCAGAGCCAAGAGTAACGTTCATAAACACCTCCACATGTTATGCTTATATTATGCGCATGTTATGATCATTTTGCTAATCTAAAGGTAGACTTTTTACAAAGCAGTACTAATTGCGCAAATTGGCTGGAATCTTGGTTGAGAATCAAAGTAGTTATGTAAAGAATTTGCAAAGTTTCTTTTTCGTCTGATAGGTAATTGATTTTATAAAACTAAAATAGCCACCGTCTTTTCAAAATCCGCTGCTAACGATAGCGTGGCGGTTCAAGTCCGCCCACTGGTACCATCTTCTTCTTTACAGAAGCAGATACTGAAACCGACTTTTGCGTCGGTTTTTTTGTGTCTAGAATTCAGCAAATCGCCACGCAAGCGTGTCGGCCGAGTGTCGGTCCAATCAAAGCCCACCCACTGGTACCATCTTCTTCTTTTAGAAGTAGTTACTGAGACCGGCTCTACACCATAAACGGGGGATCAGTATTTATCCTGTTCTATTAATTTGGGGTAAATCAGACGAGTAAATTAACTTCAAACAAAAGCTTTTTCAGGTCTTGTCTAGAATCAAAAACTAGAAGAAGAATGACTGTCTTTGTAGACTCTTCAACTCGGTAAAGCACCACATTATGACTATCGACAAGAAGCTGCCTGTATTCGGTTAACCCTAACTCCAGGAGCCTGTCACTATGAGGCGCAGAATACGGATTTCCAGAGAGTTGAGACTTAACTTTCGATTTAATAGCTCGCTTGGCCTCGTTTGCAACATTGTGATTAAATTTTCTGATTAAAAATGCATCCAGTTTTTTCAAACAAAGTTTAAAAACCGGTGTCACTTTTATGCTGTATTCAATCGTCGTCAAATGCTTCATCCAGATCCAATAGCCCGTTCTGTCGCGCTCTGCGTTCTGACAAATTTATGAGTTTTAATAATGCTATAGTTTGTTGCTGTTCTTCGTAGTCATTCGCATCCTGAATAACATACTTTGGCTTGCCATTTTGCGTGACCAAAATGGGGTTATCCAATTCCAGATGATTCGCATGTTCCTTCATGTAAGATACAGTTTGAGTTTTCATGACAATTTCTATTGGTCTAAATATAGACTTATTATAGTCCGATAGACGAAAAATGAAACGGATAGATTTCCGAGTGGACCGCAATATTTTTATGATATGCCTATACCGGAACATTTATTTAATACTTCATTTCGCACTGCCTAACAATTGAAGAAACCAAACAAACCAACTAAAGTCGCTCAACATTAACTCTTCAAAACTCCTTAAAGGCTTTAATTAATGAATATCGAACGGATGGAAACCAAGCAGCGCATGAGTCGCATTGTAAAGCACAATGGCGTTATCTATTTGTGCGGGCAAGTGTGCGCAGATGCCACGCAAGATATTACCCACCAAACCCAAACCATGTTAGATAAAGTAGATAGCCTGCTTATTCAGGCGGGCAGCGATAGAAAGCATATTCTGTCAGCTACCATTTATCTAAAAACCATGGATGATTTTGCGAAGATGAATGAGGTATGGGACAACTGGGTTCCAGAAGGTTACGCACCCGCGCGAGCTTGCGTTACTGCCGATATGGCACGCGAAGCTCTTCTTGTAGAAATCTCGGTTGTTGCTGCTGAGATTACAGATTAAGCATTAAAACGAAGAACTGATTTTAGGCTCTATGATTGATGGTATATCACCACTGCATAGAGCCAACCATGCTAAATTTACTCAAGTATCCCTCACCGTCATATCTCTGAAATATATATCCTATAGCGTATAAAGTTCTCTGAAAGTGCCGTCAAAAGCACTATTTCAAAATGCACATTGCTCCGATATGAGTTTTCATGAAGAAATTGAAACGCTATCAATACGAACGATATGCCATTCTCTGTCAACTTGCCTACCCCGACGCCGATGCGCAATACCATAAAGTATTAGATCCTTTTCACGAACGGCATCTCGTCGATAAATACGGCAGAATGAGCGTAAGAATATTGTGGGTCGAAAACAAAAAAGAGGTCATCATCGTTTTTCGTGGCTCGTTGGGCTTTAAAGACTGGCTAGCTAATTTGGTTTTTATACCTTACAAACTGAACCAGTTGGATAGGCGCTTTTTTGTGCATTGGGGCTTTGCAAGGTTACTCGCACAACCGATGTATTCAAGCACGAAGACTTCAGATGACGCATTACCGCTTAGAGAATTACTGGTTAAAGTGTTAGAACCCCTTCGCGACCAAGGTAAGCGATTTTCTTTTATTGGTCACTCATCGGGCGGTGCGGTCGCTGTGCTGATGGCTGATTATTTTCAAAGGCGATTCCCAAAGTCAGTAAAAAGAGTAGTGACTTTCGGGCAGCCCGCCGTTGGCACGCGCTCGTGGTATAAACATTACACGTTGCACCACAGGACCTACCGTATTTGTTGCGACCTAGATGTCATCACCTTTATGCCGCCCTTCCCTTTTTACTTTTGGCACGTGGGTAAAATGCTTTGGCTGCACGACGATAAAATATATGAAAACACGCCTACACATAAGCGCTTTTTTATGTCGCTTCAAAGTTGGTTGTTGCGTCCAATTACCTACCACTACATGCGAAAATATATCCGCAACAAGTCATTGTTTGACGAGCATTAAAACGATCATTTTTAGCCATTTACTCGTAATTTAAATGAGTTATTACACGCATTCCCACCCAAACGGCTTAGTTGGTAGGCGAGAGGAAGTATGGCTTCATTAATGATAGAGCGCGCAAAAGCAGCACTTAAAAACGCATTTGTCGGCGATGCACTTGCTATGCCGGTGCACTGGTTTTACAACCCAGCTGATATCTACAAAGCGTTTCCGTTAGGAATAGAGCAGTTTGAGGATGCTCCCTCCTTTCACCCATCTTCAATAATGTCGCTGCATTCCACACAACAAGGTGGCCGCGCAAACAAAGTATCAGCCAGCCAAAAAGAGATAGTGGGTGAGATCATTCTAAAAGGCAAAAGACAGTACTGGGGTAAAGACAATATTCATTACCATCAAGGTATGAAAGCAGGAGAAAATACGCTTAATGCCCACTGCGCCCGTATTGTTCTAACATGTGCGCTCAAAGGCTATGACACCGATGAGTTTTTAAACCAATACATTAGCTTTATGCGCGCCGATGAACCTAAACACCCTGACACGTATGCCGAGTCTTATCACAGAGGTTTTTTCGCGAATATTGAGCAAGGCACTCCAGCCGAAAAATGTGGTGCTGTTACCCATGATACAGCTTCAATAGGTGCGCTTGTGTCGGTAACACCTCTTGCTGTAGTAGAAGCAGCCAAGCACACTGCGCTTGAGGATGTAAAACGCCTGTGTCGTAGTCACCTATATTTGACTCACCCAGATGAATCCCTGGCGTCAGTATGCGATTTCTATGTTGAGCTGATATACAAATTAATGCACCGCGAAGATGAACCACCCAAGGACATTTTGGGTGAAATTGCACGTAGTTCAGCAGGTATGAACTTGGCCGAGCTTACCGCAAAGAACAAAAGCGATATCGAAATTGTTGGGCGTATGTATTCACCAGCGTGTTATATCTCAGACGCTTGGCCAGCCGTTTTATATTTTGCTTACCGCTATGCTGATACCCCAAAAAAGGCGTTGATGGCGAACACCAATGTGGGAGGTGACAACGTACATCGCGGTTTTGTATTAGGAGCCCTGCTAGGCTTAATTCACGGGGTTGAGATAACCCCGTGGTTTAGCGAATTAACCGACGCTAAAAAGCTAAACTCACTAATTGACTCCCTTGATATACAGTAAATCAGATACAAAGGCTGCGTGATTTTACCGGTGAAGTGAACGGTAAATTATCAGTATAAGGGCTACCGTTCATTGGTACTTCGCTTTACCTTAATTAGCATTGAGGCAAAACCTTACAGCGTCACTGTTTCACCAGTTCTCGCAGCCTTAAATATCGCGTTTACAATTCTAATATCAGCCAGTCCTTCACTACCGGTTACCATTGGCTGTCGCCCGGCTATTATGGCTAAAGCATCGTTATCCATTTGAAGGGTTTGCTGCATACCGTCAATAGGTGGCAGTGTTTTCCCATCAGACGTTGTACCCGTTACACCGTTGTAGCTCTGCATTGGTTTTAGCTGATACCAACCGTCTTCACAGTCAGCTTTGAAATGATTAAACCCTTTTACTACGCTAGTGCCGCAATCCGCCACCAGTCCGTCGCCAAAGTCCATGGTAAATAAGGTAGTTTCATCAACTTCGGTAAACTTATCAGGAAAACGTTGTGGAGGATGGCTGCCGGTAACAGCTACCGGCTCTCTGCCTGTTAAAAATCGGGGACCGTTTATCGCATAAACGCCCATGTCATATAGTGCGCCGCCGCCCATGTGCTTTTGCATACGCCAGTTGTCTGGCGACCTCCCCTGCCCTGAGTAACCGGCAAAGCTCGACACGGCCGTGATTTCTCCATAAGGCTTCGTATCTATATATTGATGAAAAGTACGGGTGTTAGGCTCGTGCTGCATACGATAGCCAATAGACAAGGTAACGTTATTTTTATTGCAGGCATCAATGATAGCTTGGCACTCCTCGCTATCCATCGCCATTGGCTTTTCACACCACACGTGCTTACCTGTATTCGCGGCCTTTACCGCGAAGTCTTTGTGCGTACCGGTTGGTGTAACAACGTAAATAACATCAATATCATCATTGTTCGAAATATCATCCATTGTGCGATAGGTATACACATTGCTTTCTTTAATACCGTGCTGGCGTTGCCACTTGGGTATTTTACTTTCAGTGCCCGTGATAATGCCGCGCAATTCACAGTAATTGGTGTGCTGAAGCGCAGGCGCGAGCAAATTGGTACTGTAATTACCTAGCCCAAGCAGCGCAATGCCCAGCTTTTTTTTGGTGGGCTGGGCCAGCAAATAAGGGCTCTGAGCGACTAACAAACCTGAACCGGCCAATTGAAGAAATCGACGACGAGAAATGCGAGGCATTAGTACCCTCCACTAAGAATTTAACCCTGTATGGTTTAAGTAGTGCCCTTGTTGCCTAGAAAGATCACTACTGTTTTTTATTCAATAGGATAAGCAACAATGTAAAACTTGGCTTATGCCGTCGATAATACAGCTTAGTTCCTTCGTATCGCTTTCGCTTGCCTAGCCTCGGCAACGATGCGTTCAAGATCACTTAAATCTAAAGGTTTTTCAAGGTGATGGTCAAACCCTGCCTCTTTAGAGCGCTGAATATGCGAAGGTTGTCCCCACCCGGTTTGCGCTACAAATATGGCAGGAGCGAGGGCGCGCTTTTTGCGAAGAGCGGCACATAAATCGTAACCATTCATGCCCGGCATGCCAATATCCAACATTACCAAATCCGGAGTGAAAGATTCTACCGCTTTTAATGCTGAAGGGCCGTCTTCCACCACCTGCACCTGACACCCCTTTGCCTCCAAAATCCAGCCCATGGTAATAGCAGCGTCTTGATTGTCGTCTGCTATTAATACATTGAGTTTTTCTGAAGGCGCTTCTGGTATGTATTCGACTTTTTGACTCTTACTGGGCGATGAAGAAACATTGTTTGAGATGGGAAAGGTAACCTCAAGTTTTGTGCCTTTGCCTACCCCATCACTATATACATTCACGCTACCGTCGTGCATTTCCGTAAGCCGTTTTACCAAGGTTAACCCAATGCCTAAACCGCCCTGCGAGCACTCGATTCCGCCTTCTACCTGGCTAAACATATCAAAGACGGTTTCTAACTTATCGGTAGGGATCCCTTCACCATTGTCTTTAACTGTAATGGTAACCTTGCCACCGACGGTAGTGATAAGAACTTCTATAATTCCACCAGACGGCGTGTATTTCGCGGCGTTATTAATGATGTTTGAAAAAATTTGGGACAAGCGTATAAGATCGCCATCAACCCAAATGGGAAACGTCACTTTTTCCAATAATAACGTATGCTGCTTTTCATCAATTAGGGGTTGAATAGTTTCTATCGCCGTACCCAGAATTTCACACAAGTTCACGGGTTTACGGTGAATTCTTATTTTCCCCTAGGTAATACGAGACACATCCATAAGATCATCAACCAGCCTTGTCATCTGGCTTACTTGACGTCCGACTCGCCCAAAAGCCTCACATTTTTGGCTCTGGCTATAATCATCCGACTGTAGAATCTCTAATGCGTTGCGAATGGGTGCCAACGGATTACGAAGGGGTTCACGGTTTTCGCTGTGTATCTATAAAAGTAAACAGAGGCAAAAAGCGATGAGTTCCAGTGTTCAGGTGCCATGTAAATATTTATAGGCATAACACCTGTAAACGCGAAACAGTGTATAGTGAACCCAAACAACCGAAAAGATTGAAGAGACATCTAAGCAAGTGAATTACCTGCGCGCTTAATGAACTTTAATAATTAAAACGTCGTAATATTTACACCTTTTTTCTCAGTAAATATTAGCGAAAATCACTTCTCACCAGAGGCTAAGACATGGATAACGCTGGCTCTACTCAAGACAAACAAAAAAAGAACTTAGCTGGCGCATACCCAAAAATAGCTAAGCAAACTAGGCTATTAAATATGCTGGTGGTCTTCGCTTTTATCTACACGTTATATTTAGCGAAATCGTTACTTATCCCGCTTTTCTTTTCAGCGTTTATCGCCCTATTGTTGAGTCCTCTGGTTGCTTTTGCAAGAAAGCTGTTTGTACCCCGAACTATTTCGGCAGGAGCGTTAATTGCGATACTGGTGACGCCGTTCACCCTACTTACGCTAGAACTTGCTGAACCCGCTGAGCGTTGGATACACGACCTTCCTAAAATAGCCGCCGAGATCACGGAAGAAATAGAAGAAATTAGTAAGAGTATAGACGCCTATACTGCGCCTGCGGAATCTGCCCCCGTAGAAAAAGAATCTTCTTTTTTCGACTGGTTTCGCGACAATAACGCGTCTGAAAAGCCCGCTACTCAATCAGATGCTACAAATTCAGTAACCGACAAAATTAAACAAAGTGGTATTGATATGGGCCTAACACTTTTTAGTAGTGCACCATTTTTGCTAGCGCAAATTCTAGCCTGCATAGTGTTAATCTTTTTTTTATTAGTCTTTGGGCCTAACCTGTTTCACGTCTTTATAAGAGATTTTCCAGTGGTGACCAACAAAAGGCGTGCACTGGTTCTAGTAGATCAAATTCAACGGCAGCTTTCCTCATATATCGTAACGATCAGTATCATAAATACGTGTTTAGGGCTGGCTACAGCTGGTGCATTCCATTACTTAGGCATTGAAGATGCGCTACTATGGGGAGCACTCGTAGCTTTGATGAACTTTGTGCCTTACTTAGGCGGCATTGCAAGCTGTTTGGTGTTGCTCGTTGTAGGGCTCGTTCAATTCGGGCTTACTAGTGGTGCATTTTTGCCTGCAGGCATCTTTTTAGCGCTGAATATTATGGAGTCTCAGTTGATTACGCCAGCCGTTCTGGGTCGAAGCATGCAGCTAAACCCGTTGATCATCATAATCTGGATAGCCATCACAGGCTGGCTCTGGGGCGTGGTGGGCGTTTTACTAGCAGTGCCTATACTAATGTGCGTTAAGATTATTCTAGAAAATCTAGGTGTTTTTAACCACTGGATTAGGCTTATCGAATCCAAGTAAACGTTTAATCACTGCTAATTTGCTTATGGCAATAGTGTTGCCTGAAATGTTTTGACGCGCTTCCTAGCGACTCTAATCGGGGTACGTATCACCCATGGGGTGGTAGCACGTTTACCGGCATTAGGTTTATACGTTCTCCCAACAAAGCTAAGCCATCAAGCCTCTGTAGTAGCGAGTCTATTGTTCTTACTACATACATCGCCTACACAGAAACAGAGTCTCGCACTACGACTTTGCGCCACAAACCAGCGCATTGCTCAACAAATTGTTTATGGATAGGGTGAGACTGGTATTCGTTTTGTGCCTCAACGCTTTCGAAAAACATGAGTTCGGACACATCAAACGAATTATCGATAACGTCACGCTTTAAGGTATTTGCCGGCACGCCAATGTGAATGGAGTGAATCTGCGGTATGGCTTTTAACGACTCTAACCCCGCAATCAACTTTGCTTTATCTTCGGTAGAACCCGGGTTATTAAGCCAAAAGTAGACCATATGAAGTACAGGAGGAAGCATGGCATCTGTTGCGCTAGACGTTTCGGTGGTTGCAGCCACAACCGCTGAAGGCGCAGCGCTTGCCGGTAAAGCGGCGATAGAAGCTAGCGCGCTAGCACGCGTAACAAACTGCCTACGTTTTATGTCTGTCATCTTTTACACTCCCTTGGTCGGCGTTGTACTTTGAGTTAACTTACCATGGCACTATGAGCAAGATGAAGCAACTTTACTTTGCGATTATGTTGAACAGTGCATTAGCTCTTGCTCGCACTACATGCAGTTCAAACTGTGCCGGCCCGCTTAACCCTTCTCTAACTGCACTTCATATTAAGGTTTAAAAATAACTATGAAACCGCTTTGGGCACATTAAGCGCTTCCCGTGCATCATTAGTCAGTTTAACCAACGCTTTTCGTACATCTGTTGACGAAACACACAGCGCCTCAAAAGGGACAAACCACGTTTGTTTTTCTGTACCGCAATGCATGCCTTCTGGAAATACGCTATGCATTATTGGCTCTTCAACGTTAACACCCTTTTTGTGCTGCAAAATAAGCTGCATCGCGTCTTGATGATCTTCGTTCATATGGTTAATCATACTCTCTGGCGCGCCATGCCAGTCTTGGGCTTCAACACTCCAATAGACTTTATCAACCCAATGGATTTTTCCGAAACCACCGATAAAGCGTACTCGTTCAGTGCGTATAACATAAAAATTAAAATCGTGGGTTTGCTCGTATTTTTTAGCTTGCGGAAACAAACGAAAATACTGCGCTTTTACGTCGTTTTGCTTCGCAAGCTCAGCACTTCCCATAATAGTAACGCGACCGTTCGCCTGAGAGTCATCCTCACCGGCATCGAAAATAGTTAAGCTTACCTTGTCGTTCGCTTTAATATTGCGAGTGTGAAGCGCGATATCGCTAATATAGATAATTGCGTCACCGGCTGGCGTTAGGTAGTAAGGTACAACCGAACCAAAAGGGTAGCCGGGCATTGATGTTGAATGCGTGCCCAATACACCGCTGTGATGGGTGCGGCTTAGCTGTTTTGTTTGAAATGCAATATCTTGCATGCTCATGGTTAACTCCGTTCTTGTTTTTCGGTTTTCGCGAAAATTAATGTGTCACGAAAACTTGTTTTTGTTCGTTTTTAATTAGGTTTAGCTGGGTGTGATAGCACCGAGATAGCATATCGGTAGTAAGAACCCGCGCGGGTGGTCCGTCGGCTAAGCACCGCTTTTCACCCAGTAAAATCAGTCTGTCGCAGTAAGGGGAAATCAAATTAAGGTCGTGGCTTACACAAACGATGCACAGCCCTTTTTCTCGTAGCGCGACCAGTTGCTGCATTACCCGTTTCTGATGCCGTAAATCAAGCGCCGAGGTGGGCTCATCTAACAGCAAAAGCTTGCCTTCCAAGCTCTCGTTCTGATCACTTGGTAATATTTGAAGAACAGCCTTGGCCAGAAATATCCTTTGCCTTTCACCGCCTGACAAGGTTTGTATATTTCGAGCAAGCAAGTGTGTAATGTCAAACTGCTTAGCTACAAGATTAATCAGAGGACTCTTTTGTTCTAACAACTCAATATGCTGATATCGCGCTAAGTGAAGTAGTTCATCGGCAATAAAACCAAAAGGCGTCGATGCGCTTTGTGCCATTACAGCACGCTGCAACGCTAAATGGATTGCGCTTAGCGAACTTATCGCTTGCCCGCCAAGGGTTAGCTCTCCATTAAACGGCGTTTCTACACCACTAAGCATACTTAATAGCGTAGACTTACCACATCCGTTTTCACCGGCGATAGCGGTAAACTCAGCGGTGTGGAAAGAAAGCGATAGCGGCTCTAGCAAGCGCTTCTTACCTCTGGCAATGACAACATCTTTTAATGTAAGCAACTCAGTGTTTAACCGTTTGCCATTATCACTTTGCTCTAGTCTTTCAATTTTCATATTAGCTACACCCCACCACTAAATATACGGCGCTGCTGCCACAGTAAGTAAAGGAAAAATGGCGCCCCTACTGCAGAGGTAACAATACCAATAGGTATTTCCATAGGCACAAACAGCGTTCGCGCAAGCGTATCGGCGACTATCAATAATAGCGCCCCTGTTAGCGCACTGGCAGGAATTAGAACCTGGTGATTTACTCCAAAGATTGCCCTGCACATATGAGGCACCACCAGACCAACAAAGCCGATAATGCCGCACAGCGCTGTCGCTAATGCCACGGAAAACGCCACCAACCATAAAACCCTTTGTTTATAGCGGGTAACATTTAGCCCCATGTAGGCTGCTTCTTTTTCACCCAGTGCCAGTAAGTTAAGGGCATTGCGTGACTTCATAAGACCAGTAAAAGCAATAAGCCCAGCAAGTGCAATAAGACCACAAAGTGTCCAGCTTGCTCCGGCTAAACTCCCCATAGTCCAGTAGCTTATTTGGCGAAGCGCATCGTCGCTTGCCACGTAACTAATAGCCCCTATGACTGTGCCGGTTAACGCATTAATGGCTACCCCTGCCAAAATAAGTGCTGCCACCGATACACCTTGCGGACCATTTGAAAACCGTAAGACCGTCCATACAGATAGTAGTGCCCCACCAAACGCCCACATGGCTACCCATACCGATTCAAGTGCAGGAAGAAGTGGAGGCACAATGGTCATACTCAGCGCCGCGGCGGCGGCTGCGCCACCGGCAATACCGATTAAGCCAGGGTCGGCGAGCGGATTGCGCACTAGACCCTGCATGGCGCAGCCAGATACGGCTAACAGCGCGCCAATCAGCATAGTCATGATCACCCTCGGCAGCCGTATTTCAGACAGCACATACCAATGGGTGGTGTTTGCTGACGTATTTTCTACCGTATTTGCGCCGCTAATGAAGTATCTAAGTTGCTGTTCAATATCAATTGGTAAACTGCCGCGGGTTAACCCCACATAAGCACAGGTCAACAGCAATAAGAGCAGTATTCCCATGCCAATACGTTTTCGCTGTGCGCGGGCATTAATAAGCTGAAGTACCACAGGCACCGATGAGTAATCGCTTGGGTTATCGCCTAGGTTACCGCTTGGGTAATCGCTTGGGTTATCACTGTGCTTAGCTGCGGAAGATAACTGCATTATTAACTCGTTCCACTATAAGCAGCTTTTTGCGTTTGCTTAATTTCAATGGCTTTTTCTGCATACTCTGCAACATGCTGAAGCGCCACATGAAAGCGCGGGGAAAGGCCCAAGCTTATGCTGCTATCCATGGCTTCAACTAGGCAATGTTTACCAGCAAACGTGGCAGCTAACGCGTGATGTGTACAAAGGGCCTCCTTCGCACTTTTGCCACGAAGCATGTGCCCTGCTGCAATTACAACATCGGGGTTTTGCATAAGCACAGACTCTGCATCCATCACTTTGTAACCTTCCACAGCTGAACCAATATTAACGATACCAAGAGTATCGAATAGCGCTTGAGGCACGGTATCTTTACCAGCTACCGTTATCCCTCTGTCATTGTTCGCCACCACAAAGAGCGCTTTGATGGGCGTGTTGAACGCAGAGGTTTTATCGGCGTACCGCGCTTTTTGTTGCTCTACCTTCTTTTCTATATGGTGAATTAGTTCAATAGCCTGCTCGCTAGAGGCAAGTTTTTTGCCAATGTCTAGCACCAAGGCTTTCAAGCCACTAAGGTTTTTATCCACTTCAAAAGTAGTAACGTCTACGCCGGCGTGGGCTATTTGTTCAAGCGCAACACTTGGGCCTGCTGCCTCAGCTCCTAATAGCATTGTGGGCTGCTGGGCCAATACCCCTTCCGTGCTAAGCTGACGAAAGTACCCAAGCTTAGTCAAACTTGCTGCTTCTTGTGGAAACATACTGGTACTATCGGTCGCGATTACCCAGTCGCCTCGCCCTAACGCGAACACAATTTCGGTGATACTGCCGCCAGCAGTGATTATTCGAGGCGGCGCAGTTTGCGTTTCATTTAAAGGGGCGCTAAACGCCCCTACAGCAAACAAACACCACCCTACCATCACCGTAGAAATAGCTTTTGCGGCTATTGAAGAAAATGAGAGTGTGTGTTGCGGCATCATTTACTCTCCGGTCACAGGGTCAACGCGGAAGCTATAGGCACCTGATGTACCCTCTTCATCGTAATAGCTGGTAATTTGAAACTTATACGTGGTGTCGCCAGCCTGAATTAAATAAACCCCAAACTGTGAGTAAAGTAAGTGGCTGGTGCTGTCGTAGAAATACCAGTTGTTCGTACTCATCGCGTACTCACTGACCGTCTCTTCACTGAAGCCATAATACTGCGCCGCTTCTGTGTCCACGCCGTTATACGTTTGTGCATCGGTGCGAAGTACAGTGGCGTCATCCGCAATAGTCAGGGCAAATTCCCCCGCGCCGTCTGCGCACGGAATAGTGAGGTCCCAGCCGTCAGCTTGTGTAACCACCTGCTGCAAATCAAAATCTACGTAGACAGCGTCGCTACAACCTACCGCATCAAGGGTCAGCGCGACTTCTTCGGCAAAGGTAGTTTGCCCATCAAGAACGCTTTGGTGCATAACGCCAAGGGTTATTTCACCAATACCTCGCCCTTCAGTGACGATATCGGTAACGTGAAATTTTGTGTAGTTGCTGTCTGAAAACACGATGTAATACGTCTCTTCATTTGGCGTTACTACGTGAGTGGTAAAGTCGTAATTGTAAAAGGTATCGCCGATGACTTGGGTTTCTGTATCTGTGCTGAACGCTTCAGCTTCTGGGATATCGCTTTGAGTAACAGCCAAGTAGTCGTCTAGTTCGCTGTCTGCGGTCGCATTTAGGAACAGTTCAGATGCTGGCGCGCCAGTATCATCATAAAAGTCGCTGTTATTTCCAGTAAAATAAAGGCTTACTGGCGTGTCTTGATGCGTATTTAAGAACACATTAGTACGTTTAAAACCAATATCCCATGTGGTATCCGTTGCGGCTTCTTCATCGGTAAGCGTAAGCTGCGTCTGTGTATCTAAGTCAAAGTAAACTGCAACAGGCTCTGATGTCGAGCCCGTACTGTACGGCCCATAAATGGTTGCTTCTTCGTTTCCACCGTCAGAACTTCCATCATCTGAACCTCCGCTACCATCGGTTACTTCATCAGGTGTTTCAACTGGGGTGTCATCGCTACTTGAGCCACCACACGCAGTTAGGCCGAATGTCATAGCAAGCAATAACGCTAAATAGGTCTTATTCATGTGTTTTCCTTATTTTAAATTCGCTGTGTTAAGCAGCGGGTTTTATTTATTGGTTTAATTTGTTGGTCTAGGTTTTTAACCTAAGTTTTTGGGCCGTTTTTTTTGGGCCGATTTTTTTGGGGCCGTTTTTTTTGAAAGTGGCGCCTTGTCAGTTTGATGTCTGTCGCTAGGTGTTTTTTTGTTCTCAAACGTTTTTTCTATGTCAGTGCTTTCGTTTTATGGTTATTTCAATACTGGTAACTCACGCCCAAATACAATCGCCTTGCAGCAATCGGTCTAGCGTCGAAAGCCCCCGCTAAAAGTGCCTCGGTTGAGCGATGTTCATCGGTAAGGTTTTCAAGTCCGAGGCGCGCTTGCCACTGAGGCGTGAACTGGTGCTGTACGACCGCGTTTAGCGTGGTAAAGCTATCTTTCGCTATTGAGTTATAGCCAATAGAAGGTGACACATTTCCCTCATGCACACCGTAAAGCTGTAGACTGGTGTCGGTATGACTAAACTGATAGGTAACGGACGCTTTAACTAAGTGGGTAGGACGTTCAGGCAAGCGCTGCGAACTGCCGTCTTCGGAAACTAGGTAGCTGTAATTCAATTGCCACTGCCAATTGTCATCTTGCGCGCTAGCGCTTAAATCAGCACCGTACAGGGTGGCTTCATCGAGGTTCTGATAGACTGAAATATCCAAACCCGCGTCTTGCGATGCATCCACGTCTACCGCCGTGGTAATGAAATCATCAGCTTTGGTGTAATGAAGGTTAATATCGACCTGATATAACCAGTCACTTTTGGTAGGCGTTAATCTAAGGTTTGTGCCTACGTTAGCATTTAGCGCTGTTTCAGGCGTAAGTGCGTCGTTGCCAAGCACCATGTAACCTAAGTTACTGTGGTCGAATACGTAATAGCGCTCCTTAAGGTTGGGCACGCGATAGCTGCTGCCCACGCCAGCACGAAGTTGCCAAGAAGTATTCTCAGCGTTAAACGACTGGCTTGCACTTGCTTTAAACGCAGTATGCCAGCCAAAATCAGAGTCGTTCTGTATTCTTGCGCCCGCTAAAAGCTGGGTGTGGTTTTGCTGCCAGTTCCCTTGTAAATAGAGCTCGGCACTTTCACGACTTACATCATCAACTTCAACCGTGCCCGTGCTGAGGTTTAGCTGGTCCAGCGAGTCGCCATGTAAAACAACGCCGCCTACCCACTCAATATCTTTGGTGGAATAAATTTTCTGCGCTTCCATTTCCGCAAGCTGGATATCGGTTTGACGCAACCCGTTGCTGTTACCGCTTTCTTCATTATGTGAAAGATAGCGCGTATTGATATGCCAATCGTATTGTTGCTCTAAGCGGACATCATGCTGCCATTGGGTAACATTAGAAAGGTAGCTGATGATAGTGGCTTGACCGGGTATTGATGATTGAGGCTTGTCTTTTTGTTCATCCAACCACTGCCCCTTGTATTGCACGCTCACGCTATTTATCAATGTAGATAACGACATTTGCACGAAGGATTTGTCTACCGCGCCTCCATCTTGTGATGTAGTTTCGCCGTCGTAATCAAAACCCGGGTTGGTAATGTTCTGAGCCGTTATGCCAAGCTGCCAATCACTAATTGCTTTCGCAGCAGTTATCCTAGACGTGTGCCCGATTTCATCACCTTCAATTGCATCATCGGTAAAGTATGATGCCTCGTAGTCTGCTGAAAACTGCGACCCTTCCACCTTCTCGGTAATGATATTGATAACACCACCCATGGCAGAGCTGCCGTAAAGTACTGATGCCGCGCCACGCACTATTTCAATTTGTTTAATATTGGCAACGCTAATTTGGTCAAGGTCGACGGAAGAGCCTGTGGGAGAAATGATGGGCTGGCCGTTGATTAACACCAACACATGATCGCCATTGAACCCGTTTAGCTGAACGTTGTAGCCGTCTTTTTGACTTCGCCTCACCACAACGCCCGGCATCACCTCAAGCACTTGGCGCAAGGTACCTTTACTTAGTCGCGCAATCTCCGCTTTATCTACTACATCAATTTTTACGGGCGAAGAAGCCAATAGTTTAGGTGTCCTAGTACCTGTCACCACAACGCGCTCAAGGGCATCTTCTGCTAATACTGGAAAAGACAAAGGAAGGCTAGCGGCTACCACAAAGAAAGGGTCAAAGCGGGCTCGTTTCATTGATAATTCTTTTAATGCAAATGATAATGATTTGCGTTTGATCTTATTTATTTAAAACCTTTTTGCAAGGAAAATTGTTAACCGCTCTCATGAAAAATGTCTAAGCCTCTAATAAATAAGACTTTTAAAATGCTATTTAGAGGGTGAAAAAAGAAATCGAGGAGTAAACAAACTTGGCAAGATAATTGATTTACAAAGTAGATATTAAGGTAACAACAACGGGATTTTGACACTATGCGCCTACCTACTAAACAACTTATCAATAAAATCGAAAATTTGTCTAATGGCCTAACACCAGAGCAGCTAACAAGCTTTCTCGATATTATTGACGCTATGACGGCACTGGTTGAGGAAGCTGGAGAGTTAAAAGCTGATAGCGACACCAAAAATAATAGCCCCAGTACAGGGTTGTCCGTATTCCACTAGACTAAGGTTTACAGTGTTCACTGCCTTCAAGTAAGAGCGCTATAGCAATACCAAGAATGATGAATATTCGTTTTTGCTCACTTGCAGTTCGTTTATGTTCGTTTTATGATACGTCCCAATTAAATGTACATGGGAAGTTGCGTCAGAATAAGAACTAAACGGCCTGTTAGTTAGATGAACAGTTAGTGCAATATTGCGCAACATAAAACGCTTTTCTGCCTTCATTTTCCCTAACATAACTCTGTCGTTTCTTTTTCTGCACAGCGCGTTGTACTGGTTAAAGATTTAAAGGATGAATTATGTTACCTCTCACGGAACCAACGCTTTTCCGCCAGTGTATTGCTGAATTCATAGGCACGGCGATTCTAATTTTCTTTGGTGTTGGTGCAGTTGCAGCACTGGTATTAACAGGTGCTTCGTTCGGTCAATGGGAAATAAGTATTGTCTGGGGGTTTGGCGTAGCTGTTGCCATTTATTGTACTGCTGGAGTTTCGGGTGCACATATTAATCCTGCGGTAACCATTGCGCTTGCTCTTTTTCATGGTTTTGAAAAGCACAAAGTAGGCCCCTTCATCCTTTCTCAGTTTCTGGGAGCATTCGCTGCTGCCGCACTTATCTACGGCTTATATCATCAACTTTTTACAGACTATGAACTTACTCACAACCTTTCACGCGATAGTGTAGAGGCTCTGGCGACCGCCAGCATTTTTTCTACTTTTCCTCACGAAGCCCTTTCATTCTGGGGTGCCTTTGGCGTTGAATTCGTTATCACTGCAGTGTTGATGTTTGCAATACTGGCATTGGGCGATGAAAACAACGGTGCATCACGTGGAGCCATGAACCCGCTACTAATTGGTATTGTCATCGCTGTCATTGGTTCCTCTTTAGGACCGTTGACCGGTTTTGCCATGAACCCAGCTCGCGATTTTGGTCCAAAGCTCTTTTCCTATATTGCGGGATGGGAGCATGCGCTCTCCGGCGCGAAAGCCACTCCTTACTTTATTGTACCTATTATTGCGCCTATATGTGGTGCATGCTTTGGCGCTTGGCTTTACCCTGTATTAATAGGTCGCTCTCTTTCCCAAGACAGTCGCGCCTGTACTATTCCTAGCGATTGCGAAACTTCCGTTGTTACACAAACTTCTCAAGAGAGTTTTGATAGAGGGTAAGCTGACTGTTGATATACGAGCGGCAATGGCCTATTTTACGCCGCAGTTGAATTTACAAAGAAGCATAGCGCGTGTTTTATTTAATAACAGTTACTGTCCTTTGGGCATTTTCCTTTTCGCTTATTGGCGAATTTTTAGCAGGCTCAGTAGACAGTTATTTTGCTGTTTTGACACGCATTGTGCTCGCCACACTGGTTTTCCTTCCCTTTCTTAAGCCGGCATTATTAAACCTTAAACAAAAGGCGATCCTGGCGAGTTTAGGTGCTGTGCAGTTAGGGTTAATGTACATCTTCTTTTATCACGCATTTTTGTTTTTAAGCGTGCCAGAGGTGTTGCTTTTCACCATTTTCACACCGCTTTACGTAGCCATTTTAAACGACGCACTCTTTAAGCGCTTCACCCCGTTTTACTTGTTGTGTGCACTTATCGCTACCACAGGGGCTGCCATTATTCGTTTTAACGGCATTAGCGATAATTACTGGTTTGGCTTTGCCGTTGTTCAAGGTGCTAACCTTTCCTTTGCGCTAGGACAGGTGGGTTATAAAAAACTCACCTCCACCTTCAAAACACAAGTGCCCTATCACAACGTGTTTGCGTGGTTTTATTTAGGCGCACTGGCTATAGCACTACCTGCTTTCTTCATTTTTGGTAACACTAGCCAACTGCCGCAGAATGCTCAGCAGTGGGGCATATTGTTGTGGTTAGGTATCGTGGCATCGGGGCTTGGGTATTACTTTTGGAATCAAGGCGCGCTGAAAGTATCAGGAGGCACATTAGCCATCATGAACAACGCGCTTATTCCAGCAGGGCTTGTGGTTAATTTACTTCTTTGGCAAAAAGACACTGACTTTTCTCGCCTATTTCTTGGCGGTGCCATCATTGCCATTGCGCTTTGGATGTCTCATCAATACAGCAAGAAACAGAAGCAGCTCTAAGCCTCAACAAAGCCGACTCTACGCAGGGCTATACTCGCTAATCATGGTGTAGTCTTTGCGCGGCCCTTTGACCTGCCATGTTGAGCGCCACACTGGCAACTTTGCGAAGTCATAGTGCACTACGTAGTTGTCATCGCCGCATAAGTGTTCGGCATTCGGGTTGCTCGCACTAAATGTATGAAAATAACGTTCATCGTCAAACAAAACATCGAACACACCATGCTGTGACTGTTGCCAAAAATAGCGGCGCTCGGCAGGCATAATGTTTCCATTTGGCGCGGTTACTTCGCCCTGCTCGTAATAATTCAGCGTCGGTTTCTCCCACGCAGGCTCCCAACAAAAAGCAGCTGTCCCAACAAACGAAAAAGTATCCCCGTTTTGCTGGATAATTTTCCGACGCAAATGCCAGCGCCCTGCGAAGTCGTCAAGATTCGCGGTGCCCTTAGAAGGCGCTGGCAACGTCGATACGCTGGGGCTAGATGACACCTTAGAGCCTGTCATATAATACATCCTATCACTTCATAATTAATCAGACCAAGCAATAGTAAGCACTTACAATAAGCGTACTTCCCTACTACCAAAAATAGGTCACGGTAGCCGAATACTGTTCGCCCCGCCCTGGCGTACCGGGAATTTCTTCAAATCGTTCATCCCAAAAGTTATCAACTGCCAGTACTAGGTTTAACCCTTCAATTTGAGCCGGTGAATAGGTGAGTGTAACGTGAGAGAAGAATGCCGAATCACTACCGTTTCTAAGCGCGTTGGTTTCTTGCTTGCGCCACTCGTTGTCTATGCGAACCTCAACCGTATCAGTTGCAAACTACACCAGTCCAAGGGTTGCTCTATGCGGTGGGTAGTTAAGCGCATAAAAACTCGCATCCACACCTTCAATGCCGTAGTCTTCCGACTTATCTAGATAGGTATAACTGGCAACCACATCCGCATTATCAAAGCGCTTAATCGCAATTAGTTCAAACCCTAGCGTCTCAATATCTACGGGGTTTGCGCTGCGTGCCGAGGTGGAATCGAAGCTGTAAGTCCAGTCGGTCAGCTCGTTATCCCAGCGATAGAAAACGGCGGTATCAACTTTCCATGATTGCTCATCAAACGACGCGCCAAGCTCGAGGTTTTTACTCACCTCTCGCTGTAGCTGATTGTTACTCCTGAACAAGCCACTCGTGGTGCTGCCGCCCACTGCAGTATAGCCGGCCACTTGTGTAGCTTCTGCATACGAAAGATATAAATTTCGCGAGGCATTATCGCCAGTTTGCGTGTACCAGTTAATATCGCCCACAAAAGACAGCCGATCTTCATCGCGATTAGTATCATCAAACGCGCCACCTAAGCGTACGGTAATCGACTCCTTAGTGTTTAGCTGGGTACGATACTCTGGCACCACACTAATGTTGTAGTAGTCGCGGGAAGTGAAGTTATTTTCTAGCGTGGTCGATTCAATGTCGTCTGCAGTAATTTGCGCGGAGTAGTTGATACCAAAGTCTGGCGAGAGGTTGTGAGTACCAGAAAGCGCGAGTGATTTTACCTGCGTTTCGTGAAACGCCTGAAAACTTTCTGGGTTTTCGCGCGAAAATACATAGTGGTCATCGTTTTCCCTGTAATAACCCGATACCTCAAAGGCACTTTCATTACCCTTTTCACCGTAGCGCTGCTTATGATTTAGCATTACCAAACGCGTTTCAATATCTTCGGTTTCGTTAACGTCAAAGGGCGTATACAAATTAGGCCAACCGAAGAACTTTTGCTGATAACCATAAAACAAGTCGGTTTGCGAACGTTCGCTTGCTAACTGAACGCGACCTGACGCGCGTTCAAATTGGTGATCACCATTAGCAATAGTGCCATCGCTTTCAGAGCGAGAATACTCTCCTTCCACACCCACAGACCATGCTGGATAGCTTTTAAGCTGTTGTTTTACTGCGCCGTGAACGCGCTGCAAATTGAAGTTATTGTTGCCCACGCCAACAGATACACTGCCCGCCTCTTGAATAGGTCGCCATCCGTAAGACACCGTACCAACAGAGCTATTTACACCATAAAGCGCGTTATCAACACCGGTAAAAATACTCGGCTCAGTCAACATTTCTGGCGCAATAGGAATTTCGGCAAAATAGTGTCCCGTTTGCGGGTCGATAAGCGTCGCGCTTCCCACTCGAAAGCCGGTGTTCTCGAAGATACCACCGCGGATGGTGACATCGGCCTGTGCTTCGGCCATGTTTCTTGATTGCAAATCTACCCGCGGGTCGTATTCCAAATTTGAAATGGGTGAATTAAACGTACCAACCGGCTTGTTATTCGCAGTCGCCGCCCCTTCAATCGTAATTTTTTCGACGTTCGCTTCAGCCGTTTCTGTAGATATAACATCTACGTTTTCCGTTGCGAAAACAGATAAAGGAAGCGCAGATAAAAATAGAGGAAATGTTTTATGAAACATTGAGTGTCCTAGTTCCTAGTGCTAGTTCATATTCACAAACGCTAAACGCTTTTCAGACACCTGACATTTGCAGGTGCGTAACACGTACTATCACCGATACAGACTTTTATTACGTCGGTTTATAGTGCGTAGTGTAATTTATGGTTAAGTGTTGGCTTATCGCTTAAATAAGGTCGCGAAGTGTATAGCATATGTGAGCATAGGAAAACGTCACTTCGCTGAGTTTAGACCAGTCTCCAACTATAAATCACCTTGCCAAAAGAAATGAGATAACATAACACCACCAATGTTTACAAACCCTGCTGAAGACTCGTTAAACCTTCTTATGCTTAACTCTAAAATACCGTTTTTATTTTCGTTAGTTGGACTATCGGTGAATGCCGCTGCGCAAAGTGATAGTACTCTAACTCAAAGTGCTCACGATGAACTAGAGCACATCGAAGTGAAAAGACACTTTCAGCCTTATCGTGGTAACGTACCGCTTATCGACACGCCGCAAGCAACTGACCGAATTACCGCCGATACATTAGCAAATGAAGGGATCACACGCTTCATCGATGCACTGGATTTTGCGCCGACTATCGTAAGGCAAAACAACTCGGGCGGTATGTTCGATAGCTTTGCTATTCGTGGCTTTTCTGGCGATGAAAACAATCCGTCGGGGTATCTGATAAACGGCTTTAACGTACGTGGCTACAGCGGCAATAGAAGTACGGTTAACGTTCAAACTATTGAAGTAATGAAAGGGCCAGGCTCTGTCCTTTATGGGCAAGGCGAGCCTGGCGGTACCATCAACATCATCACCAAAAAACCGCAGTTTGAAGAGCAAGGCTACGTTCAAGCCACCGTCGGTAATTTTGATAAGAAGCACGTAGAGTTCGATTATACGAACGGCATTAGTTCAGATATGGCGTATCGCGTTAACGGTTCGTACGAAAACTCTGATACTTATCGCGATAACGTGTTTTTCAAGAATTTAAACCTTAACCCTTCATTTATTTGGAACCTCTCTGATCACACCAGCTTAAGTTATCAGATGGAAATCTTAGATCAGGAAAAGCCTCTTGATCGCGGTGTATTTATCTTAAATAACAACTTTGACGCTGTAGATGCCGAAGACTTTTACGGTGATATCAGAGACGGTGCCCATGAAGTTAAAGCCTTTGGACATCAGCTAGTGTTAAATCACGAGTTAAATCACAACTGGCATTTACTCAGTGGCTTCGCCTATAGAGACTCTTCTTTTGAAGGGCAGTCTTCAGATACTGAACTATCGGAAGGTCGTCAGATTTTGTATACCGACCCATCTGTACTTTCAAGGCAGCGACGAACCCGCGACTATCAAGCGCAAGACTTATCGCTACGCTTTGAATTAAGTGGCGTGGTGGATGTGGCAGGCTTTGTAAACAACGTCTTATTTGGTTTGGACTACTACAACTACCACATAGATACAGACTATCGTCGTTGGCGCACGGCGTGGGGCGCGGGTGATACCACGTATAGTATCGACCCTGAAAACCCAGACTACACTATTTTTAGACCTGAGGTGACGCCCACTACACTCACCGCCGAAAAGCAAAAAGGGTTAGGATTTTATGCACAAGACGTTATAGAACTTACCGATGCCACCAAGCTTTTAGTCGGCTTTCGTGTGGACAAGTTCGAGCAAGACATTTTTAATAAGCTGAGCGAAGAAGGGCAAGAACAAGACCAAACGGAAGTGACGCCACGCTTCGGTTTTGTGTATGAAATCAATCACGCTGTAAGTCTATACACGAGCTATGCAGAAGGTTTCAGACCCAATCCAGGGCTTGATTCAGACCGCAACGCCTTTGACCCTGAAGAGACCACCTCTTTTGAGGTAGGTGCGAAGTGGGAAAACGTTGCTGATATGTTCTCAGGCAGCATTGCGATTTTTGATGCCGCAAAGACCAATATGCTAACCGCTGAACCTAACACTGGCTTTTCAGCGACGCTCGGTGAAGTTGAAAGCCAAGGGATTGAGTTTCAATTAACGACTGACCTTACTTCAGACATTCGCCTTGATATGGCCTATGCGTATACCGACGCTAAGACCGCGAAAGCAGTGAATGACTTAGATTTTGGCGTGCCTATTCCAAAAGGGTCGCGCTTAATCAATATTGCCAAGCATTCGGGTTATATCTCGCTTAACCATTTCACCCGCGTATTTGAAAAAGAAGCGTTCTTTGGTGTGACCATGCGTTACGTGGGTGACCGCTTAGGACAAACCACCGATCCAACATTCATTTTGCCGTCTTACACCCTTGTGAACCTTGCAGGGTCGGTGAATATTAGCGATGCGCTTTCTATGAGGTTTGACGTGAACAATCTGTTCGACAGGGATTACTTTGAGAACTCATACCACCAGCTTTGGATCATGCCGGGTTCACCGACTAACTATACGGTAAGCGTTAGGTATCAGTTCTAGCGGTTCATTGCGAACACTTTTTGTTTGAGTAATGTTTTTCAACTGCGCTAGATGCAGGTTTAAAACCGTAAATAAAAGCCGGAAGTGTCTTAATCACACTTCCGGCTTTTCAGTTTTATAGCTTCAGCAAGAATAAAATTCGCTCGCCTTGCTACAAACGCTCTAAATCAAACGCGCCTTGCTTTGACAGCTTTTCATTAAGCGGCTTCACTTCCTCACCAAACAAGGTTTCTAGCTGTACTTTATATTGCTGCCACTTTGCCTCTAAGTCTTTCAATCGTTTTAGTGCGCCGGCTTGTGCAGGCGCCCCCGTTCTGTCGAAGTTATCCATTAAGAAACGGACTTGTCTGTCGAGCATATTCGGCCAGTTAATATCGTCTTCAAAGGTTTGATGTTTAGGCTGTATAACTAATGCTTCCCAGTCGTCGATTGCGCTAACAATACGCTCGATTGACGCCGACACATCGCTTGCCAGCATGACGTTATCTTCCGAAACATCATTCAACTGCGCGCGCACATCACGGGCTTTTTGCAAGTGTGCAAACAAATCGTTTAACAAGGTTTCTGTTGCCTGAATGCTCTTTTCAACCACTTGAAGCTGCGCTTTGTCGGCCTCTTCTCTTGGGTCTGGAAGCACTTTAAACGCACGAGTTTGTGCAAGTTCTCCCACGGTGATCTTCGCCTTGTAGTCGCCCGGCATCACGCGAGCACCTTTCCAACCGCCAAACAGTTTTACATTCTCAATGCAGTTTAGTGGCTCACGGCGAAGGTCCCACACGAACGTGTTGTACCCTGCTTTGGTCGATGGGTGTTTAAATTTAATAGGGCTGCGAACGTCTTCGTTACCTTTCGCGCATTTCTCAAATGCACTCGGTGCTGATGACAGTGTGCGAACCAGCTCGTTATCTGCATTAAATATGTCAATGCGTAGCGTTTGGTCTTCTTCTAATGCATCTTTCAGGTAATAGCGGAAAGTCGCGCCACGCGGTGGATTTTTCGCTTGTGGCTGATCGGTCATGCCGCCGCCAGATAACAAGCGAACGCCATCAACCGGTTCAAACTGAAATAGCGCTTCATCATCAAGGGACTTATGCACTTCGCGCAGGGGGCTAATGTCATCTAAAATCCAAAAGCCTCGCCCTTGCGTTGCAACAACCAGGTCGTCACCCTTTACCTGCATATCGGTGATCGACACCGGCGGAAGGTTTAAATCTAGCTCTTGCCAGTGTTTGCCGTCATCGAAGCTAATAAACATGCCGCTTTCTGTACCCGCGAACAGCATCCCTTCACGCTCTGTATCTTCACGCACAACACGTACAAAAGCGTCTTCAGGGAGCCCTTCGTCAATACGCTTCCAGCGCTTGCCGTAATTATCGGTTTTGTAGATGTAAGGTGTGTAGTCATTTAACTTATAGCCTGCTACCGCAACGTAAGCTCTGCCTTGTGCATGAGGGCTTAGCTCAATAGCATTAACCTGCGCTTCTTTATTATGTGGCGTAACATCTTTCCAGTTTTTACCTTCATCACGCGTAATATGAAGCTTACCGTCATCTGCACCAACCCAAAGCTCGCCTTTGTTAATCGCTGACTCAGCAATATAGAAAACCGTATTGTAGTATTCAGCCCCGGCTTGTTCATTGGTAATCGGCCCGCCGTTTAACCCCTGTTTTTCAGGCTCGTTACGGGTTAAGTCTGGGCTGATTTCTTGCCAATTTACACCGCGGTCGGTGGTTTTTAAAATCATCTGCGTGCCGTAATACACCGTGCTAGGGTCGTGCTTTGAAACCAGCACTGGCGCATTCCAATTCGTGCGGTACTTTTGATCCCTCGCATTGCGTCCAAACACATACTCAGGGTAAGGCATGATGGGACGTGTAAGCCCGGTATCGCGGTTGTATTCGGTTAGTGTTCCATTAATGGTAGTGGCGTAAATAAGCGTTGGATCGTCAGGGTTAAACGCAATATGCGCACTTTCGCCACCGCCAACAGCAAACTGATCTTCTATACCCATACCGTCACCCCAGGTTTCAGACGGCGTTGCCATAGTTGAGTTATCTTGCTGGCCGCCATACACATAGTAAGGGTTTAAGTTATCAGTGATTACACGATAAAACTGCGCCGTTGGCTGGTTGTAAATGCTTGACCACGATTCACCACCGTCGAAGGTAACCGTTGCGCCACCGTCATTAGCGTTGATCATGTTTAAGCTGTTTTCCGGGTTTATCCACATATCGTGGGTGTCACCGTGGGGCAGAGATTTAATTTCGAAGGTTTTGCCGCCATCAATGGATTTATGCAGCTGCACATTCATCACATACAGGGTATTTTCATCTACCGGGTCAACCTTAATGTGGTTGTAATACCACGCGCGAGCTTTAAGAATATTGTCGCCGTTCATTAGCTCCCATGATTTACCTGCATCATCACTGCGGTATAAACCGCCTTCATCAGCCTCGATAATGGCGTAGAGGCGCTTTGGGTTAGACGCAGCAATATCAACACCTACTTTACCAATAAGCTTAGGCAGGCCCTTTTCTAGCTTGTCCCAGTTTTCACCGCCATCTGTTGACTTATAAAGGCCACCGCCTTCACCGCCTGATTTAATAAACCAAGGCGTTCTGCCGTGATGCCACATGCTCGCATAAAGAATTCTGGGGTTGGTTGGGTCAATAGCCAAATCAGCTGCGCCTGTGTCGGCATTCACTTTTAATACGTGCTGCCATGTTTCGCCGCCATCCGTCGTTTTGAATATACCGCGCTCTTCATTCGGCCCCCAGATATTGCCCTGCACTGCCGCCCAAGCTATATCAGGATTAGTGGGGTGTATGCGAATTTTAGGGATTTGACCCCGTTTATCTAACCCCATCAGCTTCCAGTTTTCACCGCCGTCAGTAGATTTATAAACACCTTTTCCATGGCTTGTGGTTACACCTCGAATAGGGCCTTCACCAGTACCTACGTAAATAACGTTAGGGTCTGAAGGCGCAACCGCGATAGAACCAATACTGCCTACTTTAAATGTTTTATCGGATATAGCTTTCCACGATAAACCCGCGTTTTCGGTTTTCCACACACCGCCACCAGCGGTGCCCATAAAATAAAGGTTGGTATTACCTTCAACCCCAGTGACCGCCACCGAGCGCCCGCCGCGATAAGGCCCAATGAAGCGATACTCCATTTTGTCGAAAAGTTCAGGGCTAACCGTATCTTCAAGTGCGAATGCAGAATGCGAGAAACTAGAAAGTGCGCTTACGCAGATAGCAAAAGCCGCAACCATTTTCCGAGAAACCAGTTTCTGTAAAACCATAGAAAGTGCCTTGTTGTGTTTTTTATTTTTAATAAGAAGAACTTCTTATACTGCTTTGTTGAAGGCGTTATGGCAAAAGTTTTTATACAAACGCTTTAAACGTTCATAGAAAGGGAATAGGAATAACGAAATATTGGATGCGGCGTCTTTTTACACCGCTGCTGGAAACTAATGACGCAACTGCGCTACGGCAGGGCAGTTGCGTCTATAGAAAACTAAAGTGTGTGGCTTGCGAAGATCCAAACACCTACCGAAACAAGCACAATTCCACCAAATGCCTCTGCTCGTTTGCCAATCAGTGTGCCTAAAGCGCTGCCCAGCATAATTCCCATGGTAACCATCGAAAACGTCGCAACGCCAATTAACGCTGAGGCTATCGCAATGTTCACATCAATTAACGCAAGACTCGCCCCCACCGCCATGGCGTCTATGCTGGTGCCTAGGGCAGTAATACATAGCAAAATAAAGGATTGTTGTTGAGACGTTGACTCTTCTTCTGCGGGTTGGAAGCTCTCAAGTAGCATATAGACGCCCAATCCAGAAAGAATAATTAACGCAATCCAATGGTCCCACGCCTCAACATAAGAAGACGCTGCGCGACCAATCAGCCAGCCTATTAATGGTGTTATTGCTTCTATCGTTCCGAACAAAAGGCCAATTTTAAGGGCAAAGCTTAAGCGAGGGCGGTTGATTTTCACACCTTTACCGATTGCCGCGGCAAACGCATCCGTAGACATGGCAAAGGCGAGCAAGATGAGAGCGAAGATACTCATAGTTTTGAAACTCCGGCCAGGCTAATTGAGTCCACGATAAAACCACACGCCTGACCTTTAGGCATGGAATTATCGATGGTCTCGCCAACCAAGAGGTGTTTGTACCATGGTAATGTGACCAATTATGTTGATACAAACTTTTCCATTAGAAACGGAAACAGGCTACTCCCCAACGAAGAGTGCAAATATAAAACCCTTGCTGTCAACTAATCAAGCTGATTGCGACAAAATGCCCACGTTGAGATATAAATGGCGAGATGTCTATGCCTTTGATTGGCGCATTTTTCTTCAAGCAACCTTAATATTAGTAATGTCAGGGTATGCATTTCTTTGATAGCAATATCCAGAGCAAAAAGAGGTCTAGCTAGTCTAAATACGGCGTTGCCTCAGCGCTTTAACGATTTCGTTGTGCATATCCCGTCTCAGCCCTTACAATGAGAGCTACTTAGTTGTTACAGCGTCAACACTTATCGCTAGCGTTGTGTAAATCAGCATTACTTCATTAAAAGAGATAATTTTTATGCTACGTCTAATTTCTTTAGCCTTTGCTCTAACTATTGCTGGCTGCGCCACCCTTTCTCAACTATCGGTTTATACCGTATCTAATGCTGAACTAGAGCAAGTGCTTGATAGCCAGATAAGTACATTACAAAAAAAGACATCACTTGCCGGTATACCTTTGTTTTTAGATGTTGAGGATATGACCGCAACCATAGGCCCAGATGGCAGAGACGTGGTGCAGTTAGGCGCTATTGCTACAGCTCGCGTGAGCGCGTTTGGTTTGAACTATCCGGCTAAAGTCAGTCTGTCTTTAGAAGGTACGCCTTATTACGATAGCGAAGAAAAGGCGATTTTTGTGCGGTCGCTATCGCTGCTTGACAGCACCATTGATGCGGGCGGCTTTAAAGGTAACCTAGCCCCGGTGAGCGGCGAGTTTATGCAGCTTATTAATGGGTACTTGTCGACTAACCCAGTTTACCGATTAGATTCTACCAATAAAGCCGTTAGCTTACTGTCAGCGGTGCCATTGCAGTTGAGCGTAGAGAACGGTCAGCTTGCGTTAAGACCCAAGCAGTAAGCGTTGAGCCTTAACCTACAACAAAGGTTTAGAACGATAATGTTTCGTTCAAATGAGGTATTGTTGCTTCCCATCCCTTTTCTTTAATGGCGCTACACAAGGCTTGTTTAGCGCCCTCTTCACCATGCACCAAGTATATCTTCGGTGTCTTTTCGAAATGCGATAGCCAATTGATAAGCTGAGATTGACTGGCATGGGCAGAAAACCCACCTAAGGTGTGGATTTGCGCGCGAATAGCAATATCCTCTCCGGCCATTTTGATACGCGTTGCGCCATCTACCATTTTTCGCCCCGGCGTGCCCATGGCCTGAAAGCCAACAAAAATCACATGAGATTGCTTGCGCCACAGGTTTTGTTTTAAGTGGTGGCGAATACGCCCGCCGTTACACATACCGCTGCCGGCGATAATTATTGCGCCACTCACCACTTTATTAAGCGCAATCGATTCTTCTGTAGAGGTGGTATAACTCAAAATAGGCAACAAGGAGTGTAAGCTTTGGTTGTGGCTGTGTGCTCGCTCGGCACTTTCTTCAATAGCGTCGAAGTCCTCTTCGTTGTACACATCTTGATAGCGATGGTAAATTTCCGTAACTGCAATGGCCATAGGGCTGTCTAAATACACTTTTTGATGGGTAAGTTTGCCCTGCTGATACAGCTCGCCCAGGCGAAAAATTATCTCTTGGGTACGCCCTACTGCAAATGATGGAATAAGAATGTTGCCGCCATTCTCACTGGCTTCAAGAATAACCTGTTCAAACTCATCGAGCGTCTCTTCCATTGAACGGTGATTGCGGTCACCATAGGTAGATTCAAGAAGTACCACATCGGCTTCAGTAACGATATCTGGGTCGCGAAGTAATGCAGCCTGTGAATTTCCAAGGTCACCAGAAAAGACCAACTTTTTACTCTGCCCATTTTCAGTGATAAATATTTCCACTATCGCTGAACCCAGAATATGCCCCGCATCGGCAAAATTTATTTCAACGTCTTGCGTGATTTTACGTTTGGTATGATAGCGAGTCGATTTACACTGCTTCATAACGCCGTCCACTTCTTCTTGCCGGTACAAAGGTTCGATGAGCGGTTTACCCGAGCGCTGGCGGCGTTTATTTTCCCATTCCGCGTCGCGCTCTTGTAAAGAAGCCGCATCCTTTAACAGCACTTCTATTAGCTCAACGGTCGGCCGTGTCATGTAAATAGGCCCGCAATACCCTTCTCGTAACAAAATAGGTAAACGGCCAGAATGATCTAGGTGTGCATGGGATAGAATAACAGCGTCAATTTGACTCACATCGATAGGTAGAGGCTCGTGATTTTTAGCTTCTTCATCTCGCCTACCTTGGTACAGACCGCAATCTAAAAGCAAAGTACTATGCTCAGTTTTTAGTAGGTGCATAGATCCTGTCACCCCCTCCACCGCGCCTAAAAAAGTTAGTGTTGCCATACCCGTTTCCTATAGACGCTTAGCGTCATGTTCGTCGGTTCGCGTTTGATATGATTAGCGTCGCTACATTATCCCTTGCTTACCCGTTGTGTATTTTGCAGTGTTAATTATTCGGCGCTTCCAGTTTCTAACGTAATTCGGCTTTGCGCGCCTTCATTAACGTATAGATAAGAGTACAATGCATAAATGCTGGTTTCCTTGTTCTTGGTCAATAAGCAATGGGAATAATCACGGCGCGCAAAGCAACGTAAATGAAAGGTGATGTGAGTGACAGAACGTATTAATACAATAGATGAGTTCGCAAAGCACGTAGACTATTCGCTGCTAGAAAGCTTAAATTGCGACCCTCAAGCAACCCAAGACGGTAACGACCACAACCCTCGTCAAGTTTTCTCTGGTCACTATGTGCCGGTTACTCCGACCCCATTAACTTCGCCCAAATATATTGCGCACAGCGAAACCCTGTTTGCCGAATTAGGGTTAGACGACAGTTTGGCAACATCTAAAGCGTTCACGCAGCTCTTTTCAGGGGATATTTCTGCAGTACCTGCACCTATGAAATCATTCGGCTGGGCAACCGGCTACGCACTGTCTATTTACGGTACTGAGTACACGCAGCAGTGCCCGTTTGGGACGGGTAATGGCTATGGTGACGGCCGAGCAATCTCTATCGTGGAAGGGGTCTTCAACGGCAAGCGTTGGGAGATGCAGTTAAAAGGTGCGGGACGCACGCCTTATTGTCGCGGCGCAGACGGTCGCGCCGTATTGCGCTCTAGCGTGCGTGAATTTTTAGTGCAAGAGCACATGCACGCCTTGGGAATCCCCACATCACGCTCGCTGAGCTTGTTTATGTCTGAATCAAACACGGTAGACCGCCCGTGGTATCGCGAAGGCTCTCACTCCTATGAACCGGAAGTAATGGTCGAAAATATCACAGCGATATCCACCCGCGTTGCACCGTCATTTTTACGCGTCGGGCAAATTGAGCTTTTTGCACGACGTGCTCGCTGTGATGAACATGAACATGCACGAGACGAATTAAAAACCATCGTGATGCACCTTATCGAGCGAGAGTACGCGAAAGAAATTGATACAACTGCTCCGCTAGAAGAGCAAGTGATTAGGCTTGCTGAGCTATTTCGAGACCGATTAACCAACCTTGTCTCACAGTGGGTGCGCGTGGGTTATTGCCAGGGCAATTTTAATAGCGATAACTGCGCAGCCGGAGGGTTTACGCTAGATTACGGGCCATTTGGTTTTTGTGAGTTTTTTGAAGCAGACTACCAACCTTGGACAGGCGGCGGCCGCCACTTCTCGTTTTTAAACCAGCCCATAGCGGCGCAAAAGAACTTTGATATGTTCTGTCGCTCACTAATGACGTTACTTGAAGGCAACGTTGAACAACTCGCTAAGCTTAACGATATTAACGACGGTTTTTCTGACGTTATGGAACGCGCTATGGAGAGCATGTGGGCAACAAAACTTGGCCTTGCGAGCTACGACCACGACTTGCTTATCAAGCTGCTGCAATTAATGTTGCGCACTGGCGTCGACTACACTCTGTTTTTTAGAGAGCTATCGTCGATACCTCGCGATATGTCAGGTTTAACCAAGAGCTTTTACTACCCGCCGAAAGCAGAGGTAATGACAGAATGGGAGGCCTGGCTACAAGCTTGGCGACAGCGCATTGAAAAGGAGGCTGAAGCACAAGATGATGTAGCAAACGCTATGGCTAATACTGCAGAAAACATGCGCAAAGCTAACCCTAAATTCACATGGCGAGAATGGCTTATTGTGCCTGCCTATAAAGCCGCAGAGAAAGATGACTTTACACAAATACACGAACTTCAGAACATCCTCACCGCGCCTTATGATGAGCAATCAGAAGAGGTAGAGAACAAGTATTACCAACTGCGCCCACTTGAATTTTTCAGTGCTGGCGGTGTTGCACACTACAGCTGCTCTTCGTAATAAAGAGCAGCTTTAATTTAGTTTACTTACAAAGAGTCGATAGATTCACTAGGCTCAGTAAACCATACTGGGCCCTCGTCGGTCATATAGAAGTGGTCTTCTAAGCGAATACCGAACTCGTTTGGCACCACTATCATAGGCTCGTTACTAAAACACATGCCAGGTGCTAACGGATGAGGATTGTCTTTAACCAAATACGGCCATTCGTGAATATCCATACCAATGCCATGCCCTGTTCGATGGGGCAAACCCGGTAAATTATAATCTGGCCCTAAGCCGTCTTTCGCTAAGCTATCTCGGGCGGCTTTATCCACGTCACCACAAGGTACACCGACCTTTGCAGCGTTAAATGCCGCAAGCTGAGCGCGCTTTTCGCTTTCCCATAGTGCACGCTGTTTATCTGTCGGCTCACCGAAACAATAGGTTCGAGTGATATCAGAGAGGTAGCCATGTACTTTACAGCCAGTATCAATCAATACTAAGTCGTTTTTCTTTAATACTTGCGGGTCTTTAACGCCGTGGGGAAACGAGGTTGCTTTACCAAACAGCACAATGCAAAAATAGTTACCGCTGGCCCCCACTTTCTTATGCGCATCGTTAATAAATGCTTCAACTTCTGTGGTGGTAATACCTTCATAAAGCATACTGGCAGTGGCTTTGTGCACAGCAAGGGTCATGTCCATGGCCCGCTGAATTAGCGCAAGCTCATTTTCTGACTTGTGCATGCGGCAATGCGCGGTAACCTCTGAACCATTCACAATTTGCCAAGGTTCATTCAGCACCTTGGTAAACCCATCAACAATAAAAAATTGGGTAGATTCATCAACGCCTAATTTTATGCCACCCGCCGTATTGACGGTATTCAGAATAGACATGGCAAGTGCGTAAGGGCTTTCGTGCTCTTGCCAACCGATAATATCCCCTTCCACTACTTTGCGTTCGTTCAAAGAGTCAATTTCAAACGCAGGAGCTAGGTAAACAACGTTCCCCTCTGCGGGTAGAAGCGCCCCCACTAAACGCTCACTGGCGTACCACTGCATGCCTGTAAAATACGCTAAGTTAGTGCCCGCGTTTAAGTAAAGCGCGCCTATGTCATGCTGTTGCATGTAATGCTGTGCTTTGGCAATTCGGGCCTGATACTCAGCAAGAGTGATGGGTGTTAGGTCGCCTGTCATGTCGACAAGACTATCTAGTGCTTGTTGTGCTGTCTTTGTGCCGATAACTGTGTTCATCAAAGCCCGCCTTAGGTCTGAAATTTTAAAACGGGCTCACTTTACAACACTCAAAAATAATGTCGAGATAGCAGTCGCTCCCCCGACAATTCGTTTAGTTCTTGCGTATTAATTAGATTACACGCCTCACAGCTTGAACTTTAAAGCGCGCCTTTCCATGCCTTTTCAGGCAGTAAATAAAGGCCCTTTTCACTCTTCGCACCTTTATTGACGATAAAGCCTATACCAGCAGCCATAACCGCTAACGTCACGTCAAACGCATTGATGCTGTCGCCATAGCCCGCGGTTAAGTTAAACATAGAACCATCAGCCAGCAAATAAAGCGTTTTATCACCCAGTTTATAAGCATTTACATAAGGCATTGGCTCGCTGTGGGACGCGTTGTTTTTAAGGTACGGCACATCGATTTCTTGCGCTACATGACCTACGTTTAAAATAAACGCCCCGTCTTTCATGCTGTCCAGGTGTTTCGAATTTACTACGCCGTAGGCACCTGTTGCTGTGGCAATAACATCAGCTTGGCTAGCAGCCTCGTCTAAACCAACCACTGGCCAACCGTCGTATTTCGCCTGAAGCGCTCTTGCAGGGTCAAGTTCCGCTACTTGAACCTGTGCCCCAAACGCTTTGGCCGATGCCGCCACGCCCTGCCCCACTAAACCATAACCAATTACGACAACCAGCTTTTCGTGCAGCGTTAAATGGGTGGTTTGGAAGAAGGTTTGCCATGCACTTAGGCCCACCATGTGCCTGTTGTGAAGGCCTTCTTTTACAGGCAAATCGTCCCAGTTAAAGATGGGGTAATTGGGCGCCATACCGTTTAGTCGGTTAATGCCTGATCCCGTTGCTTCTAACCCCGATATAATGCTAGGGACTGGCTTGTTTGCTTTTACGTTTTCATGCAGTCGGGTAGTGAGGTCCGCGCCCATTTCACATAAATGGGTAGGCTGCCACGCCAGTGCTTTATCGAATGATTCAGACCAGTCAGCGTCGCTCATATCACGCCATGCGTGGGCTGCTGCCCCTTTATCTACAAGGTAAGACACAACGTCATCTTGTACTGTAGTAGGGTTGCAGGTAGTAAGGAATATATCGCAGCCACGTGACAGCAGCCCTTCAACTAAAGGCGCCATCTTTAAGTCTAGGTGCATGTTACAAGCAAGTTTTACGTTAGACAGGTCAGGTAAAGAAGCGATAGCGTGGCGAGTACGCGGCATATGCAGGCTGGCCCACGCCAACTCTGCTTGAAAATCTTTGTACATGAGAGACTTACCTAGAAAAAAAGAAAACAGAATAATACGTGAGATTTCTGTTTTTATAAATCAGCGATTACTCTTTCCTCTCATTCCAAAGCACAACTTTATTTCGCCCTTGGGCTTTGGCTAAGTAGAGCGCTTGATCAGCCTCTTTTATCAAAACGTTTAGATCATCTTCTCCCGGGTACGAGCCAGAAACGCCAATACTCACTGTCACCCTAACCAACTTATTAATATCATGGCTAAATAGGTGTAGCCTTAAGTTCTCTGCAATTTGCTTGGCGTAATTAGCCCGGGTATTAGGTAAAAACACCAAAAATTCTTCACCGCCCCAGCGAAAGGTTATATCCGACCCTCTCACTTGGCCCTTTATTTCTTTAGCCACGTTTTGCAGCACTTTATCGCCCATATCGTGGCCAAATTTGTCGTTGATACGCTTAAACCAGTCTAAATCGATAAGTAAAACCGACATGTGTTTATTACTGCGTTTTCCTAATTCCCAAATGGGATAGACCAAATCTTCAAATGCCCGTCGGTTGTAAAGCGAGGTGAGCGGGTCTAATCGCGCATCTCGTTCGGCACTCAAGCGTGCCTGTTGTACTTGCTTGTAATTGAAGGCCAGAGAAATCGACAGCAAAGACATTTCTAAAACCATACCAATTTCGATACCGCGAAATGCCCATTTCGAATAGCTCACTAGTCCCCACGTAGCGAGACTTGATACCGTCGCGCCCCCAGTTCCACAGAGTACCGCAGCAGAAAAAACTTAGCCAGTGTATCGCCATTTCTGTAAGCAAAAATACCGATAGCTAACATCCAAAGTGAAATTGTAGTTAGCACGACAAGTTGTGACATAACAGCGAAAGAACGGCTACCGACTAAAATAATCAATACTGCCAGCGCCCCTAACCCTCCGTAAATGTACTTCCTGTTTCGGTAAAGCTTAGGTAAGTAAAGTTGAGTGTTGAGAAACTCAATGGTCAACCGTACGGCGCTAAAAAGGTAAAAGAACATTAGCGTGGGCATAAGCCCCTGCTGAAGGAATACAGAGTCAGACCATACCCACCAAAAACCGTGCCCCGTATAGGTGAAATTAAAAGCCAGAAAAGAAAGAAGGTACAAGGAATATAGTAAATACCTTCGCTCTTTTAGGTAGCTATATAAAACCAAGTTATAAACCAAAAGAATAACCAATGAACCGTAAAGCGCACCATAGAAATAGGCGTTTTCAGTAGACTTGTCGTTGGCGATGACAGGCTGGCCTAGATAAACCGGAATGGTCATGGGGTCTTGAGATGAGAATCTGAAAACAACGATAGTTTGTTGCTGGGTAAATCGATAAAAAACGGAAGGCATTCTAGCGCGCTCGGCCCGCGCGCTGTGCACTTGGTTATCGCCCAATGTAACGTGATGCTTTCTTTCGCCGTTTTCAAAGAAATACACGTCAATATCGTCCAACCAAGCGTTGTCTATTTCTATGACTAAAGGCAAGAAAGGAAAACTTTCTGATAGATTATGGGGATCGCTCGTTACGGGTTCACCGTAGGTATGGATATCAACAGGCAAAACACCCCATATAGTGTTGTTCGTAAACCCATAACTCACTTGCCCTGATGTGTTTTTAGTGAGCAACCGGCCTTCATATTTAGCCATAACCTCTTCGGCAGAGAGTGCACTGCCACTTTCCTGCAACATCCACAGCTTGTCATTAACTAGCTGCATCCCTCCTGAAGGGTCTATGCTTTTCGCATGCGCAAGTTTGCACAATAGGATGCTAAAAACAACAAAACCAGCGAAGAAAAGAAAAGCTCTCATATATCTATTCTTTCTAATGTCGGGGTAATCTGCGGGACGATTCTCAATAACAGCAAACCTAACTCTTAATAAATATTAACTTACGCTTATTAAACACGTTTGTGAATACTTATTAATCACAAGATGTGGGCCACTGCGCATTTTTCTTGTCGTATCTTGAAATTTCTCTTATGCATCAAAGAAGAACGTTGGCATACTGTGTTATCACGCGCTGCACTTCAGTTCAGCTCCAGATCATTCTCTTTGAAATCCAATAAAAGGCCTGGTTCTTTTTATGCTCAGCTTTGTCACCAGTACGCTTATTCCTGTTCTTATTTTACTGTTAATGGGGTGGCTTTTTTTTAGAATTAAATGGCTCAATGAAGGTTTTATTGAAGCAGGCTCAAAGCTTGTCTTTAACGTCGCTTTACCGGCCTTGCTATTTTTGTCTATCGCGAGGGCAGACTTTTCCAAGGCCGCCAACCCAACCCTTATTGGTGTAGGAGTAATAGGTACACTACTTGTGTTTATTGTCTTAATGATAACTTCCCATGTAGCGGTTCAGCCCTATAAAGCACGAGGCGTTGTGGTTCAGGGAGGCTTTAGGGCTAATATGGGCATTATAGGTCTTGCGTATTGCGCCAATACCTACGGACAAGAGGGCCTCGCTGTAGCCTCGGTCTATATGGGATGTATCACCATATTATTTAACGTATTGTCAGTCTTTGTCCTTAATTTTTACCAAGGTACGTCACGCTCATTGCTCGGACAAGTATCGGGTATGGCAAAGAACCCATTAATTATCTCCATTGCTGCTGCCCTGCCCTTTTCCTATTTTGAATGGCAGCTTCCCGAAATGATTGTTAAAACCGGTGAGTATTTTGCGCAGCTTACCCTGCCCCTTGCTCTCATTTGTACCGGCGCGTCATTGCAGTTTCGCTCATTTTCCAGTGACTGGTTTAATATTGTATTGAGCACCACGAGCAAATGCGTCATTTATCCTACGGTGTTAGTTTCTATTGCCTATGCTTTTGGTTTTAAAGGGATGGAGCTTGGCATTGTTCTTCTATTAGCCATCTCACCAACCGCTGCGGCAAGCTATGTCATGGTGAGGAACTTAGGGGGTGATTACCGCTTAGCGGCAAGTATTATCGCAGTCAGCACATTGGCGTCTTTACCGATTACCGCCCTCGCCTTTGGGGTACTGAGTAAATTACAGTTAGTTTAAAAAAGACGCATCTTCGCTAGACGTACTGCGGGGCTAAAAGGTTAACAAACAGCTGCGGTGAACCCGTTGCCACATAGCTTAGAAACGAAAAGCGCCGGGCAACTTGACGTTAACTCGGCGAAAAAGCGTAACAGACGCCGCCTTAATCTGCTTCTATCTCACCCTCTTCAATGGCCACAACACGGCGTGCTTCAACGTAGGTTTTAATAGCCCAAAGTGTCTCTTGATCTAAGATAGGATCGGTTTGACCTTCAGGAATACCGCCAAGTGCAGGCATGCCTTTCGCCGAACCGAAGCGCAAGCGCTCAACGAACCATTCGTCGTCTTCAAAGCTTTCAGGATCAAGTTCACGAAGGTCTGGGTTTATTCCGCCAGACTGCGCGTGCAAGCCGTGACAACCTGCACAGTTATTTGCATAAGCTGATTCACCAAATTTGATAACTTTCGTTTTGGTGTCGTCGTCTAGGCTTCGGTAGGGGTTTTCAAACACCCAGCCATTTTCAGACTCATCGCCATCGGTGATTGGCGGCATTTCTGAGCTATCTGCTCCTTGAGGGATAACATTTCCGTGTGCAAGCACGTGGCCAGACAAGCCCGTTACCACGAGTGCAGCAAACAACATCGATATTTTTGTTTTCATAATTCATACATCCTCAAAAGACTATGAATTAAGTATACGTACGAGGAAATAAGGGGTAACTCTACTTTGGTTTTGAAAGGCTCCTCCTTTGGTAGGAGGCCACAATGATAGCCCCTGGAAGCGCCTGGCTTACTCTTGCTGCTTCAACATTAATACTAAAGTTAGAGTCGAAATAACGCTCATAAAAATGATGAAGACTTACCTTGCCAACAGATGAATGAAAAGGTGATGAATAAAATGGCCAGCGCACGTTGGCGCTGGCCATGTATTAATCACTATATACTGCTCAGCTAAGATTAGTTTTTTGCCACCTGCTGATAGCGCTTGGGCAATTTAAACGTCCACACGGTGCCGCCTTGGTTGAAGTGCTTAACGCGTTTTGCAACTTCACCGCCCCATAATGGCACTGCGCCGCCCCATCCAGATAGTACAGAGATGTACTGCTCACCGTCCATATCCCATGTCACAGGAGAGCCAACGATACCTGAGCCAGTTTGGAACTTGTAAACCATTTCGCCGGTTTTGTCGTCAAAGGCCATAAGATAACCTTCAGGGTTACCGGTCCATACCAAACCACCACCTGTAGTTAACACACCGCCCCATAGTGGAGAGAAGTTGTTATAGCGCCACACCGTTTTACCTGTTTTAGGGTCAATCGCTTTAAGTACACCAATAAAATCTTCATCCACTGATTTAATGGTGAAACCCGCGCCTAGGTACGCTGCCCCTTTTTTGTAAGCGGTAGGCTCATTCCAAATATCCATCTCCCATTCATTTGAAGGCACATAAAACAGCTCTGTGTCCTTAGAGTAGGCCATTGGCATCCAGTTTTTTCCCCCTAAAAATGCAGGGCGCGCTACAACTTGCTCCCCCTGTTTGCCATCAGCAGATTGTGCAGGGCTTCCTGGGCGGTTAGCGTCAACGTAAATGGGTCGCCCTTTTTCATCGAGTCCCTTTGCCCAGTTTAGCTCGTCGACAAATGGAAAGCCGCGAATAAAATCACCGTTCTCGCGATTAAGAACGTAGAAAAAGCCGTTTCTATCGGCGGTTGCCGCCGCTTTCACTGTCTTGCCGTTTTCCTGGTAATCAAACGAGATAAGCTCGTTTACACCATCGAAGTCCCAGCCATCGTGTGGCGTAGTTTGGAAGTGCCACACAATCTTCCCTGTATTAGGGTCGATAGCTAAGCGTGACGACGAGAAGTAGTTATCGCCAGGGCGTAGGTGAGAGTTCCACGGTGCAGGGTTACCTGTTCCAAAGAAAAGTAAACCAGTGTCCGAGTCGTAAGTGCCGCCTAGCCACGTTGCTGCACCACCGGTTTTCCATAAATCAGCAGGCCATGTTTTACCTGGCGCGCCACCTGAAATACCATTCTCGGTTTTCTTACCGTCTTTCCATAGATAACCCATGTGCCCTTCAACGGTAGGTCTAACCCACAGCTGTTTGCCAGACTTCGCGTCGTAAGCATACACTTTACCGACGATACCGAACTCACCACCGGAGATGCCTGTAATGACTTTTCCGTCAACAACAATAGGCGCCGCAGTAATGGCGTAGCCCGCTCGGTAGTCTTCAACTTTTTTCTTCCAAACAGTTTTACCCGTGTCTTTATCAAGTGCTACTAACTTGGCATCCAAGGTGCCGAATATGACCAGATTATCGTAAAGCGCAACGCCACGGTTTATAACGTCACAGCAAGGCATAATGCCGTCTGGCAAACGCGCCTCATATTGCCATAGCTCTTCACCAGTTCTCGCATCGATGGCCCACACACGAGAGTAAGATCCGGTTACATACATCACGCCATCTTTGACCATGGGCTGGGACTCTTGCCCCCGCTGCTTCTCACCGCCTAACGAAAAGGCCCATACAGGACGCACCTCTTCTACGGTATCGCGGTTAATAGCGGTTAACGGGCTATAGCGCTGAGCTTTTAAGCCCATTCCATACGTCACTATATCGTCAGTAGTATTGTGGTCATTTTGAATATCTTTGTCGGTGACAACAGCATGGACAGGAGTTAACGCACTTGCACAAATCAACATTGATAGGGCAAGTTTTTTAATTGGCATATTATTATTCATAACGGTTCCTAGTTGCATGTAGGCCATAAATGGTCTGTTTCAGACTATTCGTTAGGATTAGCATAGCTAGGGGGGATGTCGATGCCTATGCAACAGCGGAGTGATTTGACTCCTCCTTTAGGAGGAGGAATGAAGGGCTATTTTCCCTTTCGTTTAACGCTTTTACGCTTTCACGTCTTTTTAAATAAAAGCGCTATTCCAATAATGATAGCAGTGATAAAGATATGAAGGCTGCCGGCAATAGAATTACTGCCTAAGTGCTACCGGTTAACATGCTAGTGTTCAAAAAGCTGTAATTCGAAGCCCGTTAATCATCGTGCTATTGTTTAAAGTGCTATTGTTCTGAGCGCTTTTGGTCAGATCCTTTTATACTGAATTATCTTATTCTGAACTTTCATTCCCTGAAAAATAAGGCGGCATCTCATAAACGGTGTTGTATTTTGCAAATAGGCGTTGCATATCGCCGTCTACCACCATTCGCGTAATTACATCACCAATTTCATAGCCTAGCGCGCGATAATTAGTATGAACAGCAAGTCCTATATCCCACTTTTGCTTTCCAATAAGCGGAAACGCGTTGCTTGCAAGGCGATATTGCTCGTTATCAACAAACTGACTGAGGTAGGATATTTGCGAGCGCAACCCCATTACCGCTTCGACGGTTCCCGCTTTCATCGCGTCAAACGCTTCTGCGTTTGAGCCATAGTGCGATGTTTTTTCTCGCAATCGGCCGCCAAACGCTGACGTTAGGTAAAAGTGGGGAATGCTGTCTATTTCCGCACCAATCGTGTGATACTGAAACATGCCCATGGTTTCCACTTCGGGCAAGGTTTGCGTGTTGTGAATGATTTGCCAGCTTTCACGCTGATAGGGGGCAAACATATGAACGAGCTCATTAACCAACAAGCCCACATCGTCACGTTTTTGAGAAAAACTGGGGTCGTAAGGCGCGCGCATCATCACATCAGCCTTAATGCGGTGGATAATATGGCCCTTCCATAGGTAATTTCTGAAATCGTCTTCTGTCGTTTCACCTGGTGTCATCCATATCAGTTCTAGCTCAACATCAAGGGCGCTCGCGATTTCACGGGCGATATCAATATCAATACCTGTGGGGCTATCGTTTTCAATAAATGAAAATGGAGGATAGTCGGTGTACACCGCAATTCTAATTAAACCGCTGTCTTTAATATCGTCTAACGATCTTGCTTCCCCGAAGGCAGAAAGCGCAGAACCCGTTATCAGGCAGAGTAAAATGAAAATAACTCGAAAAGGTTTAACTAACTGCACAGCTTACCCACTTATTCAATCGAACTTCTTAAGCATACTAAGGGGTTAGGGTGATTTTACTAATGCTACTTTAGCGCCATAGCATTCCTCCTTTAGGAGGATGTTCTTCGGGAAAATTGCCATATACCCTTATGTCAGACAAACAGATATCAGCAAAAGCATGCAGCTGAGCTCGGGGTGGTATATGGCAAAGGGTGTAAAAAGCACGGTTGAAAGACGATTAACCGGTAAGCGTTATCAAAAGTGTGTAGCGTCACTTTTTTGCTGCGTTCTGTTGTCGTTTTTAAACAGCGCGCTCGCATTTAATGAAGCGCAATCTTCTCAGGCCCAACAAACTGCACCACAGGCCTCTTTTGCCACTATTGTGGTCATTTACATAAAAGTTGCAGGCACATCTCCACCAGGCACACCAGACTATTTAAAGTCCCCCAGCAATGAGGGGACAGCTGGCGCAAGTGTGGCGATAGAGGATGCCAATATCACGGGGAAATTTCTTGGTTATCAGTTTGAGTTAACTGAAATCAATGTGCCTTCTATCGGCGAACTGCAAGCATCTTTAGCTAAAACACGCCAGCACTCTGGTTCAAGTGCTAACGCAAATCACAAAGAAATAAGCAGCAATCGGCAAGGCAACATTGCACCCGTTGTACTACTGGATATGCAAAGCAGTGATAAGGTAAAGACTGCCTCAATTGAGCAGTTGATTGCCACTATACAAAGCACGCTTCCTAATGCCGTATTTTTTAACGTAGCTAATAGCGATGATTTGCTGAGACAAAATTCATGTCGCCTGCCCTTGTTTCATACAATCCCCAGTTATCAGATGAAAGCCGACGCGCTAGCCCAGTGGTTTCGCACTAAGCGTATTGACGAGATATTTGCAGTTTACGGAAAAACCGCTGACGATGCTGCATACCTAGCCGCGTTTAAACGCAGCGCTAAAAAATTCAAGCTTTCACTGGTTGAAACTAAACAGTGGCAGGACAGTTTTGATTTACGCAGGGCTGCCTTTGCTGAAATTCCTCAATTTACGCGAACAACAGAAACCTATCAGGCTGTTTTTACCGCCGATAGCGCGGCGCAATTCGCGTATAGCCTACCCTTTAACACCTATTATCCCGTACCTGTGGTAGGTGCTGCCGGCCTGAAAGCGCTAGGTTGGCATTTTACCCACGAACAATGGGGCGCCCGTCAGCTTCAAAGCCGTTTTAACGACGGGTTTAACAGACACATGAATGAAGTCGACTTCGCCGCGTATCTTGCAGTAACTGCGGTGGCAAATGCTGCGCAGCAAGGAAGCGATTTAACGCAGCAGGGAATACTTAAAACCTTGCTTAGCGACCACTACACGCTGGGTGCCTATAAAGGTCGCCCCCTTTCTATTCGCTCCCACACCCACCAATTTCGTCAGCCTATTGCGCTGGCCCACGAAGACGCATTGGTGACTCATGCGCCCCTTGAAGGCTTTCTGCACCAAACCAACGAACTGGACACATTAGGCGCAACACACACTACCTGTAAGGACAAGTTATGAGCTATCGCTTTGCACTCTTGCTTGGCAATTTAATGGCAAGCTTTGCCTTTGCACTTCCTCAAGCGTATGTCACTAACGAAAAAGACAACACGCTATCTGTCATTGATATGACGACATTTGATGTGGTTGAAACTATCGAGGTTGGAGAGCGACCCCGAGGGTTTATTTTAAGTGCAGACCAGTCCCACGCGTATATCTGTGCCTCTGATGCTGATCGCATTCAAATTATGGATTTGTCTACCCATTCCATAGTGGGCGATCTTCCCTCAGGTGCAGATCCTGAAACCATAGCATTACATCCTAACGGCACCACTATTTACACAGCTAATGAAGACGATGCCCTTCTTACTGTTATCGACATTCCAACGGCGCAGGTTATTTCTCAGATAGATGTAGGCGTAGAGCCAGAGGGGCTGGCTGTGAGTCACGACGGCAGCATGATGGTCGTCACATCAGAAACCACTAACATGGTGCACTGGATAGATACCAAAACGCACGAAAATATTGCAAATAGCTTGGTTGACGCAAGACCCAGAGATGCCCACTTTACCAGAGATGACAAGTACCTTTGGGTAAGCTCGGAAATAGGTGGAACTGTCAGTATTTTCAATACTGCTACTAAGCAAAAAGTGAAGACCCTTTCCTTTGCCATTAAAGGCGTTTATCGCGACAAGGTTCAGCCAGTGGGTATTGTGCTTATGAAAGATAAGCCCTACGCCTTTGTGGCGCTTGGTCCAGCGAATCGCATAGCGGTCATCAATACCGATACCTTTGAAGTGGAAGACTACATTTTGGTTGGGCGACGAGTGTGGCAATTAGCGTTTAACCAAGATCAATCTTTATTGCTGACCACTAACGGTGTGAGCGGTGATGTTTCTGTCATCAATACCCACACGTTAAACGTAGAGCATACGGTAAAAGTGGGGCGATACCCTTGGGGCGTGGCGGTTAAATGGAAATAGCGGTTCAAGCGGTTTCACATCAGTACGGCAGCCACCACGCGCTGGACAATATAAGTCTTTGCCTAAAACCAGGCTTAACCATGCTGCTTGGGCCAAATGGCGCAGGCAAAAGCACCTTATTTGCGCTTATTACGGGCCTGCAAAAGCTCACGCAAGGTAGTATTACCTTTGATGGTGCTACCCTGTCTCAATCTCGCACAAGTATTATGGCGAAAATGGGCGTGGTATTTCAACAAAGCACCTTAGATATCGACTTATCAGTAAAACAAAATTTGTCCTACTTTGCTTCGCTCCACGGCATAAGTACCACTAGCGCGCTATCTCATATTCAAGGCCTGCTCGACGAGCTCGACCTTACGAGTAAGCTCAACACAAAAATTCGCAACTTAAATGGCGGGCACAGACGTCGGGTCGAGTTAGCTCGCTGCCTTATTCACAAGCCATCCTTACTCCTACTAGACGAGCCTACCGTTGGCCTAGACATAGAATCCCGTCATCTTATTTTGCGGGTAGTACAAGCACTCGCTCATTCCCAAAACGTAAGTGTACTGTGGGCCACGCATTTATTTGAGGAAGTGAAGCACAATAACAATCTGATAGTCTTATCAAAAGGGCGAGTGTTAGCCCATGACCAATGTGAAGCCTTGTTAGCCAAGTATCATCAACAGGATATTGAGCACCTTTGGCAGCATTTGATGCAGGAAGGCTCCTGATGTATTGGCGCTGTTTTGTGGGCGTACTTACCCGAGAGATGCTGAAGTTCTGGCAGCAACGTACACGCCTGTTAAGTGCATTGGTGCGCCCGCTGCTTTGGCTATTTGTTTTTGCCGCAGGGTTTCGTTCGGCCTTGGGTCTTTCAATGACCGAGCCTTACGAGAGTTATATTTTGTACGAAGAGTACATTGTACCTGGGCTTGCCGCCATGATAGTACTTTTTAATAGTATGCAAAGTTCACTGTCCATGGTGTACGACAGAGAAATGGGCAGCATGAAAGTTTTGCTGTTAAGCCCGGTTCCCCGCCCTTTTCTGCTAGGCAGTAAGCTGATAGCCAACACCTTGGTAAGCGCTATTCAGGTATATATCTTCTTTGCTTTTGCGCTATTGCTAGATGTACGCTTATCTGCGTTGGGGTACGTTTATGCGCTGCCTGTTATCGCACTACTATCATTGTTTTTAGGTTCGTTAGGCTTATTACTGGCAAACTATATTAAGCAGCTCGAAAACTTTGCAGGGGTAATGAATTTTGTCATTTTCCCATTGTTCTTTCTATCAAGCGCCTTATACCCGCTTTGGAAAATGCGTGAGGCCAGCGAATGGCTCTATCAAATTTGTGCCTTTAACCCCTTTAGTAGCGGCGTAGAATTATTGCGATTTGCGCTCTATGAAAAACTCGAACACAACGCGCTAGCTGTTGTACTTTGCCTTACAGCCATCACGTTTATTTTCGCTGTGAGAAGCTTTCGCCCCAAAGCCTCAAAAGGGCGCTTTTCGTGATAAAAGCAAACCTAATCTGGGCTAATGAAAGCAATAAATTTGAAACGTTAGACGATAGTGACTGCTTACTTATTTTAACTACACCCACGTTATTGGCGAGCCAACTCTTTCACTTTTCAACACCCGCTAAGGCATACATTGAGCAGGTTTTTGACGATGAAAACTTTGCAGGAAATAAAGGCCAATGTGTATTCGTACAAGGCCTTAAGGCGTTTAAAACAAATTACATCCCTGATACTGAAAACAGCGGACAAAACGAAATTAGACAACAATTAGCTGATATAAAACGGGTGCTGTTTTATGGTGTCGATTTTGCGGTTTTTGAAGCGTCAGATGCACCCAACGTCTCTAGCCGTGCCTCGACTTTATCTAAAACTAATGACCCCTCCATGGTTAACCGCTCAAGCTACGCTAGCGATTCAAATTCTGCGTTTAATTCAAAAAGCAGCAGTGACTTGAGCCAAAATGACGCGCCAGCATTTCGCTATGCAGAACAGCAGTTCGATGCATTGTTTAAAAAGCTCAAAAGCGTGTCGGTAACATTGGAAAAGCTGTCGTTAATGGCGCTTTCTACCACTGAAACAGTAAGCAGTGATCCAGTTAACATCATTGCGAGCCACTCACAGTTTCTGAGTGCGCTACTTAGAAGCTATTTCAAGCACGGCTATCACTTTAAGGGCTATAAGACGAATAAAATGTCGGAACTCGATAATCAAATTCGCGATGCAAATAGCGACGCGGTCAGTGCGCCCGGGAGTAGCACTGACAAAGAGAAAAATAATGTCGAGATTAGTGAGTACAATAATAACGGCACGCTGTCTCTTGCATTAGATGCCAAGCATTTTACTAACGCGCAAAAGCATCTCGTTTCACACACTATCCGCTATGAATCAGCCCTTAATGCCGCGATGACCTGGGCTAAAGATCTCGCCCACATGCCGGCCAACTTATGTACGCCGTATTATTTGGCCGAACAAGCTCAACACCTGGCACAAACCTTTAGCACGGTTTCCTGCGATATCCTTAACGAGAGTACGTTACAACAGTTAGGCATGAATGGTTATTTAGCGGTAAATGCAGGTTCACAGTTTGCTGCCACCATGCCTATTCTTCGCTATACAGCCAAAGGTTTAGAGGATGCACCGCCAGTAGTGTTAATTGGCAAGGGCGTCACATTTGACAGCGGCGGCATAACGTTAAAACGCAGCCCTGATATGCGCCATATGATTTACGACATGGCAGGCGCCGGCTGTGTATTGGGCGTAATTCAGGCGGTTGCCACGCTGGGGTTAAATATAAATATTATTGGAATTGTGGCGAGCGCCGATAATGCAATTGATGGCAAAGCCTATCGCCCGGGTGACATTATTACTATGCACTCAGGAAAAACCGTGGAAGTCATGAGTACCGATGCAGAGGGGCGTATGCTTATGGCCGATGCAATCAGCTACGCGAAACAGTTCTCCCCTTCGGTTATTATTGATGTTGCGACCCTAACCGGCGCGGCTATTAGCGCACTGGGGCACAAGGCCAGTGCGCTTTTTAGCAACTCTTCTGCGCTTGAAAGCGCATTAATTGAAGCTGGGGAACTGGCTAATGACAGGTGCTGGCCATTCCCACTTTGGCCAGAATATCAAGACGCCATTACCTCTCAGCACGCGGATATGATGAATACGGGCATAAACTCTCCCGGTGCTATTTCGGCAGGCTGCTTTCTCTCTCGTTTTGCTGACGGCACCCCGTGGGCTCACCTCGATGTGGCAGGAACCGCTTTTACCTACACCAAATCGTTATCGGCGACCGGCCGCCCTATCCCTTTGCTGTTATCTTACTTAAGCAGCTGCGCTATCAAAAATAATCAATAAATCATCAAAATTCATGACAGTTCTCCTCCCTTAGGAGGATATCTGTTAACACATATTCAACATATACTCAGTCATGCGTTTAATCATAAAGAAGAGGAACAACTATGTGGACTAAACCCCAATACACAGAAATGCGCCTTGGTTTTGAAGTAACTCTTTACATCAATAACCGCTAGGCAACGCCCTCTGGGATGATGAACAAAAAGGCTGCCGATGCAGCCTTTTTTTACTTGTAGTATGGAGTTGTTATGCACGTATTGATTCTTGGTGCTGCCGCTGGGGGTGGATTTCCGCAATGGAACTGTCACTGCCCAAATTGTAAGGGTTTACGCGAAGGTAAAATAAAGGCGAAAAGCAGAACACAGTCGAGTATTGCTGTCAGTAGTGACGGCAACAACTGGGTTCTCATTAATGCCTCCCCTGATTTACGGGAGCAGATAAATAGCCACCCGCAGCTGTGGCCCGAGGACCATGTGTCTCGCGGCACACGCATAAGCGCAATTGTGCTTACCGACAGTCAAATAGACCATACTACAGGCCTGCTAACATTGCGCGAAGGCTTACCCCTTCCCGTTTATTGTACCGATGTTGTGGCCGAAGACCTAACCACCAGCTTCCCGCTTTTTACCGTATTAAAACACTGGCGCGGCGGACTACAGCAGCATTCAATTAATACCGATTATCACCAACGCTTTGTACCAAAGGGGGCAGAAGGCCTGACTTTCCAACCCGTGGTATTAGAGTCTAATGCGCCCCCTTATTCGACGTATCGCGACAACATTGTGCCGGGCAACAATATCGGCCTGAAGATAACTGACGACACCACGGGCAACGTGCTTTTTTACGCGCCAGGATGTATGCAGGCAAACGACACAGTAAAACAAGTAATGCGCGAATCTCACTGCGTGCTATTTGACGGTACGCTGTGGGCCAATGAAGAAATGATAGCTCACGGCTTTAGCAACAAGCTGGGCACTGATATGGGACACATGCCGGTTAATGGAAAGGGCGGAGCCATTGCGCTGCTAAATGAATTTAACGTTGAGCGTAAAGTACTTATTCATATCAACAACACAAATCGCGTGCTTGACGAAGACTCCAATGCTTATCACAGCCTGTGTGAGCAAGGTATTGAATTGGCTTACGACGGCATGGAAATTGAGGTGTAGTAATGACAGAACACGCATGGTCTAGACAAGAATTCGAACAAAAACTGAGAGAAAAAGGCGCTTACTACCATATTCATCACCCGTTTCATAAACGTATGAATGAAGGACACTGCAGCGTTGATGAGATTCAGGGCTGGGTGGCCAACCGACTGTATTATCAAATGGCGATACCGGTTAAAGACGCGGCAATTTTAGCAAATTGCGAAGATCAATCGGTACGCAGAACTTGGATCCAACGAATAATCGATCATGATGGACGGGAAGGTGAAGACGGACTGGGCGGCATAGAAGCCTGGTTACGATTGGGCGAAGCGGTAGGCTTAAACCGCAGCGAGATGCTTGATGAAACACACCTGTTGCCAGCGGTTAAGTTTGCAGTGAATGCCTATGTGAATTTTGCCCGCCGTGCGTCGTGGGAAGAGGCTGCCTGCTCATCGTTAACTGAAATGTTTGCCCCTGAAATACATCAAAGCCGATTAGATACCTGGCCTGAGCACTATACATGGATTGATAGTGAAGGCTTTACCTACTTTCAAATGCGGTTAAGTCAGGCGCGCCGTGATGTAGAGCATGGCCTGCAGATTACCCTTGACCACTTTGTTACCCGACAACAGCAAGAACATGCGCTCAATATACTGCAGTTCAAAATTGATATTTTGTGGAGCATTGCTGATGCCATTTGCTTTGCCTATGAATATAAGAGAAAGCCGTTCGATGGTATTGCCGACCAGCGGGTGTGCCATAAAGGGAGGTTTTAATGATGTCGAATTTACAATCACAAACCCAACACCACTTAGATGCTGATAGCGTCGGTGATGATGACATTGGTTCAAATACCCCGGAAGACAACATTGAAAATAGCAGCAGTCACAACAACGAGGGCTGCGGCACAAGAGACAAAACAGCTTCTTTAAATCCGCTTTTTCGCATGCAGTACGAGAAAGCTCAGGGTTGTTATGTTTTGTTGTTCCCCGAAGGAATGATCAAACTTAACCCTTCTGCAGCAGAAATTCTTAAGCGTGTAGATGGCAACAATACGGAAAATGCCATTTGTGCTGAACTTCGCCAGGCATTCCCTGATGCACCTGATGACTTAGAAGAAGATGTTCATGTATTTCTGGTTCATGCCGAGCAAAAGAAGTGGATCCGCTATGACGAATGATACAGACGTTGATTTACAAACCGACGAACCAAATAGCATAACGCCACCGCTGTGGCTCCTAGCCGAAATTACCTATCAGTGCCCATTGCATTGCCCGTATTGCTCCAACCCAGTAAACATGGAAGAAACATTCAATGAGCTCTCTACAGAGCACTGGGAGCGTGTGCTGCGTGAAGCGCGGGAAATGGGCGCCGTGCAATTGGGCTTTTCTGGCGGAGAGCCATTGCTTCGAAAAGACTTGGAGCACTTAGTCGCTTATGCGCGGGCTTTGGGTTTTTACACCAACTTGATCACCTCTGGCATTGGCATGACAGAGAAACGTATTGCCAAACTCAAAGAAGCCGGGCTCGACCATATTCAACTGAGCTTTCAGGCAGCCAATGCCGAAGTAAACGACTTAATAGGCAATAAGCGCCACTCATTTGAACAAAAACTTAAAATTGCGAAGCTGGTAAAACAATACGACTACCCTATGGTGCTTAACTTCTGTATTACCGCGCAGAACATTCACGAAATAGAAGACGTGATGGCGTTAAGCGAGCAGCTAAATGCTGATTTTGTCGAGCTGGCTACCGTACAGTATTACGGCTGGGCCTATGAAAACAGAGACCATTTGCTGCCTACGTCACAGCAGCTACAGGACGCTGAGGCCGCAGTGAACCGCTATCGAGCGCAGCAAAACGGTAAAGGGCCTACCTTCATATTTGTATCGCCCGACTATTACGAATCTCGCCCTAAGGCTTGCATGAATGGCTGGGGCACTACGTTTTTAACCGTAACGCCAGATGGCAGTGCCCTTCCGTGTCACAGCGCGAAGATATTACCTCTGTCTTTTCCCAACGTGAAAGAACGTTCATTGCACGATATTTGGCATCAAGACTTTAGCTTTAATCATTTCCGTGGCGATAGTTGGATGCCGTCGCCCTGTAGGGACTGCGATGAAAAAGACAAAGATTTTGGCGGATGTCGATGTCAGGCCTACCTGCTAACAGGTGATATGTATAAGACGGATCCGGTTTGCAGTAAGTCGCCCGATCACCATTTAATGAAAGGCATTACCGATAAAGCAGGTACTGCACCGTCTAAGGCTCTAGCGTATCGGAAGGTGGAAAAATCGATTCCCATCTTAGAAGTAAGTGCTACGAGGTAAGCGCTAGGAGATAAATGCGCTGCGATAAGTACGAGAAGGTAAATGCGCTGCAATAAGTACGAAACAAAAAGAGATACCGTTAACCCGTAATGATAAAAGTGTATGTCTGAATTTCATTTCATTGATGCCGGCTCTGGGTCAAAAGCGCATAGCGTTGTTTTTGCGCTTAAAACCCCTGCGGCAGGCCACACTGGGCTGTCTCATTTAGCTGAGCACATGAGCTTTCGACGCTCTCATCAATACCCTGCTGCTCACGAGCTTTTTACGGCCAATACACTTCTTCCGGTCACTATCAACGCAACCACACTCGCGGAATACACCTTCTTTTTTGCCACCTCTGAAAAAGCGAATGTACTGCTTGATGCTGTAAATTACCTGTACTGTGGCCTGCTTAACCGAGATTACAGTAGCGATGAGATTACCTTAGAGCGTGACGGAGTTATTTTTAACGAGCTCGCCATGCTAGAGGCAAACAGCGACTATGCATTAAACGCCGCTATTCGATTAGCCGATACCGATAAAAATGCCTATCAACACGCAGGTGGTTTTACACAAACCATAGGCAGCAATAGCATTCAAGCGCTTCAAGACTACAAACGCCTGTGGTATCAGCCAAGCAATATCACCACGCTGGTTTACAGTAATTCAATCCAACTTTTTGAGCAGTGCAAAGAGGTTGTGACAGCCCTGAGCTCAATGACAGCCCTGAGCGCTGAAAAAACCTTGAGCGAGAAAGCGGCTTTGAACGAAGAATCCACCCTGAACAGAAACGCCCCTCTGAATCAGCACCCACCTCAATGCGAACACTCACATTCAGACAAAGAAGCCTCTCTTGATGCGCAAACGACAAAAGGCGAAAACGAATCAATAAGACATGTATTAACTTGGTGGTTTCCCCAATGTTTTCTTAAAGGCTTACAACAGCAAGAAGCAACGCTTAACACTGCAGCAGGGCCTGAAAACACCTTATTTATAGACCCCGAAAACAATCGACAAGGTAAATTCGCAATTCGCCTCGTTACAAAAGATGCGTTCAAAGATAAAGCAAGCGATTTTTCGAGGGAAGCTGTAACAAGGCTTTCAAAGAAACTGACACACAAGCTAGTAGAGGGTGATAACAATAAAAGGCTTGAACGTCTAAAACATGTGGTATCCGCGTGTCTCGCCTCATTTGATATTAGGCCTTCAAAGCCGATGCCAGACACTGATAAACACGCAGAAGGTGTGGGGGCGGCTATTCGCTATTTTGCGCAATTAACGGATGCGTTGTCTTCGAACGAGTCTGCCGCCAAAGACTGTGCCACCAAAAACGTTTATTTAGCGAGTGTTAATAAGGTATCGCACTCCTACCTAGGGGCTCTATCTTCACCTGAAAAGTCAATCGCTCGCGAGCGGATTAAAAAGGCACGTAAGGGCATTGCCGCGCAGGCCAGCGCTTACAATAATGACCAGTCACTTTTAATGCCGCGTCTTGCTTTTGAATATCGACATTTTGTTACGTTAGAGCACTTACCTGCACTTCCGCGTTTATTGCGGCCTCTCGCCAACAATACCACCAATTTAAAACGCTTTAACGCTGAAAAAGTTGCCTCGCACTTCACGCCGCTTTCCATCACATCACCCTCAATAGCTGTAGAGTCAGCTTCTCCAAATTCAACTAGTTATTTGGCCTCGCACTGGGTGTACCGTATTGCTTTCTATCAACAGGCAAGACTACAAGAGGTATTGTCAGACCAGCTTTTTTGGCAACCAAGAACCTCGGGTGAATGCTATGCACTGGGCGCTGCAACCTATGAAAATAACCTTTTTCTATTTGGTGCCAGCGATACAAATATCACAGAGCGTGAAAACTGGTGCCATAAGGTTTTATCGATTCTCTCGTAGGGAATTCGGGAAAAAACACTGCTACCAATTTATGATACTTCCTCCCACTTAAGGAGGATATTTTTAGGGAATGGTTAAGGCAATACTGAAAGCATAAATAATAACGAAGCAGTCAAGACCATGCCTACGCGAATTTCTACTAAAAACTCGAGCCAAAACGTTACACATTTCCCATCACACCAACTTGCCCGTTCACCATTTGCTCTTGCGATTATTGCAAGCGCAGTAACCTATGCGTTTAGCCCTGCTGCAGAAGCTAACGATGCAATGGACCGCTACGAGGTAATAGAGGTGCAGGGAGCGACGCCGCTTAGCGCCAACAGCAATAACTCTGCTGTATTTGGCAACGTTCAGACACTCACTCAAGATGACATTGAAGGGAGCGTCAACCGTTCACTACCGGAGCTACTCAAAACTCAGCTTGCGAGCGTGAACCTAAACGATGTTCAGAACAATCCGTTCCAACCCGACCTTCAATACCGCGGGTTTACTGCCTCTCCGCTGCTTGGCCTACCTCAGGGCATTTCGGTGTACCTAAACGGCGGTCGGGTTAACGAAGCGTTTGGCGATACTGTGCATTGGGACCTAATGCCTTTAGATGCTATAGATACCGTTTCTTTATACTCTGGTTCAAACCCTCTGTTTGGCCAGAACACGTTAGGCGGCGCCCTTGCGCTAACAACGAAAACAGGGTTTAGCTTCAACGCCAATGAAATAGATTTACAGGCTGGACAATTCGGCCAGAAAGCCGCGTCTGTGGAATCGGGTGGTAATAACGATCACTGGGCGTATTACGTGAACCTGAATCACTATGAGGAAGATGGCTGGCGCGACTATTCGCCATCTGAAGTGCAGCAATTATTTACTTCCCTTGCTTATAAAAGTGACAAGATGCATCTCGACATGAACCTGTTTATGGCCGATAACGAATTACTTGGCAACGGTGCATCACCTATTGAACTGCTGGATATTGAAGGCAGAGAAGCGGTCTACACCCACCCCGATCAGACTAACAACGAACTTACGCACGTTAATATAACCGGTGATTTCGTTTTAACTAACACCTTATCATTAACCGCCAATATGTTTTATCGCGACACACAAACTCAATCAATCAACGGCGATGACAGTGATTTTGGTGCCTGCCAGTTCGCTGATGGACGCGTAACACTGTGTGAATTTGAAGATGATGACGATGACGACGATGATCCGCTTGATAGTGATGGCGACGACGATGATGACGATGACTTGCCTGTTGTAGGAGAAGGCGACGATATAGAAGCGGTTGAATTTATTGGCTTTGATGACGACACCGCGCTTGCCGAAATATCAAATGTGGACGCAGATGAACTTGATGGTACATACAATACGGGCCGCACAGACGCCAAAGCTACTGGGTTATCTTTTCAGCTAGCAAAACAATATGCCTTAAGCGGCTTCAGTTCAGAGTTAATTGTTGGTGCCAGCTACACCAAAGGAGATGTTAACTACGCCGCTGATACTACATTTGGTATTTTGGAAAACGAATCTGCACAAGACTCACGCACCGTTTTACCCATCGACGGGCTCATGGCACAAGAAGCCAGGGTTAGATTAGATGTAGACACCACCGCATGGTCGCTATTTTTCATGAATAGTACACAGCTCTCTTCAGCCGTATCACTCAATCTTGGTGGACGTTTTAACCGAGACCATATTGTTATGGAAGACCTGATTGATGACGGTGAAGGTTCATTAGACGGCGATCACCGTTTTACCCAATTTAACCCTGCGGTAGGTGTAGACTTTACTATTGATGAACAAAGCCATTTGAATCTTGCAATCAGCCAGTCTTCAAGAACGCCAAGCCCCGCAGAGTTAAGCTGTGCAGATGAAGACGACCCGTGTCGGTTACCGAATGGATTTGTGGCCGATCCTCCTCTTGATCAGGTGGTCACCCAAACGATTGAAGCGAACTACACCACGCGCATAGATAACGTCGACCTTATGCTAAATGTTTTTCACAGTAGAAGTAAGGACGACATAATATTTCAACAGGCTGGCTCTGTTGCCTCTCGCGGATACTTTATTAATGTTGATGAAACCCAGCGTCAGGGCGTTGAGTTCAGCGTAGGCTCAACGTGGGAAAAACTAACCTACCGATTAAACTACAACTACCTTAACGCAACCTATGAATCGACATTCACGTCATTTAGCCCTTTTAACCCTCAGGGTCCGGACCGAGTCGTAACGCCAGGTGACAAAATTCCAGGCCAGCCAGAGCATTTAGTCAAGCTCTACGCAGATTACGCCTTATCGGATAAAGCGCGTTTAGGGGCAGAAGTTATTTCAGCATCGAATCAGTACTTTAGGGGCGATGAGGCTAACGAAAATGAAAAGATAGACGGATACGTTATTGCAAACGTTTATGCATCGTACCGTTTCAACGACACATTTACCGCATCGCTACGTGTGAACAATGTGTTCGACAAAGACTATGAAACCTTTGGCACGTATGGCGAGGCCGATGAGGTGTTAGAAGACATTTACCCCGACGTAGAAGGTGCACAGTTCGTGGGCCCCGCACAACCGCGAATGGTCAGTGTGAATCTAAAAGCAAGATTCTAATAAGATAGCAGTTGTTACCACACGCGTTTTTATCGACATAAAAGCTGAGACAAAAATCAAAAAACGCGACTTACTTTCTCACAGTGGTCGCGTTTTTCATGCTTTATACATTTAATTTTCCCGCTACTAAAGAAGGAGATTAACACGCCTTACGGCCGATGGTTCAAAATTCAATAAAACCTATTATCAATTTACTGGACACCGAAAGCATTAAAACCAGTCGAAAATAAAAATAAAAAACCACTGTAATTAATCAACACTTCCAATATTGGGACAGTAAAATGAAAAAGAATACATTTACAAAAACCTGTTTATCTATTGCCATTCTAAGCACGGTCAGTAGCCATAGCTTTGCCCAAGACGAGCCCTATTCATGGAATATCTCTGGATGGATAAATGAAGGCTTAACCTATTATGACGACGGTGTGGGTAGTGATGTGGCACAACTATCAGACAATGGTACAACGCTAGGCAGCCGTATTACGCTTTCAGGGAATTATAAACTGGAAGAACAAGGCATGGACGTGGGCTTTGAGGTCATTATTGAACCTCTTTCAGGCGCACCGAACTACGCCGGTGGTGGCCATCAAACCCCGCTTTTGTTTGCCAATCAGGATAACTTAGACACCTTCAATGGCGGCGACATAGGCCTGTTGGGCAGTAGCCTCTACTTTGGTGGCGACTGGGGTAAAATCACCATTGGTTTACAAAGCCTTCCCACCGATAACATTGCCGTTCTAGCCGATCCTTCTGGCACAATCTGGTCGGGAATTTCTCCATTATTTAGAGCAAATGGCTTCTTTATTCGAGGCGTAGAAGAAGGTTCAACCAATGTCGCGTGGGGTCAATTTGCTCAGTGCTTAGCTACGCCTGGCTTGGGTATTGGTATTGACTGTAACGGCATATATCGCAACGGCGTGCGCTACGATCTTCCTCAAATGGGAAACGTGAGTATTGCGGTCGGTTATGCAAACGACGAAATTTACGATATTGCGGTTAAGTATGCGGCTGAGCACGAAGGCTTCAAAACTAACCTTCACGCAGGTTACTCAGTGAATAAAGATGGCGGTAGCAATGTTGGCGGCAACAGTTCAACTACGCTGCAACTGCAAGCTGGCGTCATGCATCTTGAATCAGGAGTATTTGGGGTAGCCACTTATCAGATGGAAGAAGCTGACGACGCAATTGTTGGCTCGGGTGACGATACGGATGCCTATTACTTTAAAGCAGGCATTAGAAAACAGTTTAATCGCTTTGGTGATTCTGCTTTCTATGCTGAATATGCCAGTTATAACGACCAATACGGCATGGCTCATTTAGATGGCGTTACCGGCTCAGAGCTTAGTCAGTGGGGCGTTGCAGCAGAACAATATTTTGGATCGCGCTTCTTGGTGTACGCGAAATACGAAAACCTAAGTTTAGATATTGATGGTTCAGAATCTGCGCAAGGAATTTATAACAGCGCAGAAGACTTAACCCTAATTCAACTAGGTGGCACTGTGTTCTTTTAATTGAGAATTAAAAATCAGTCATATTTTAACATTGAACTTATATCTAATTACTCTGAAATTTAAAAATTACTCGATTCATTTAATTAATGATAAAAAACTGATTAATTTTGCACTTAAATAAGAAATTAAAATTAAGCTAAAAGATATGACATAAAAAAGCGAGATTCACTCTCGCTTTTCCTATTGAAAAAGGAAAGATCATGAAAAATATATCTCTATTTTCATTACGTTCAGCTCAACCCATTCTGTTAGCCCTACTCTTCATAACGACAGTACATATCGCAGACGCACAGGTCATATTTCAGGAGGACAAAAACAATTTTATTCGCCTTGTTGAAAAGCCGAGCAAAGTAGACAGCGGCATGCGTGCCAACCAACACCCCTTTACGCTACACGAGCAGGATGTATCCGCCATACTTAGCGCTATTCAGGTGGTTAAAAACAAAAATACGTCGACGCCGCTTTTTTCCAACGAACAAGTTGCGTTACTTGCCGCCTATTTACCTGAGGCACTGCGAATAGCGACTGCTCAGCAAGACGTAATTTTTGCCCTTAGTAAAGAGAAGCGTTATTTGGCAGGCCTTAAAACCCAAACGTATTACGTTGCGGGCAGTATTTTCATCGCAGACGACCAGCTCAATATTCTTATTGGGGAGTTCGACAAAGTAGCCAATAAAGCCTACGAAATGGCTTATGATCCTACTTCTCAGGGCTTGTTAAAATACGACTTTGACTTTGGTAATCGGAAACAAGCAAAGTTTTCATTTGATTCCCCACTCTCTTTTTCCGCACCTGGCATAGAATTAAAAACTAAAAATCGCTTCGACTGGGTGGTCGCACCGACTCAACTGGCATTTGAAGCATCGGTAGAAAAGGAAACACTTTCCCCATCGAATAGGGAAAACACGCCCAGCCAGAGAGACATATCCGGGTCGGCCCCCTTATCAGTAGAAAACGATATCGTTAGCCGTTTTAAACGGTTAGACGCACTCAAAAAGGCGAACCTAATTAGCGAAACAGAATACGCCGAAAAAAGAAGGCAGTTACTTGACGAGTTATAGAACGAAAGTCCCGTCAGCACTGGTCCTACGTGCTTTTTTATTATAAGCCATTAGTCTTATTAGGCCTGACTTAATGTTATATTAATGTTAACATTGTAAACATGTGAAGTGACTGTTTAGCTTTTAATACTCCAGGAAATTTGGTCACTTTGCAGCGTTTCATTTACGTCATAAGTTTGTCTTACTAAACAAGCTTATCTGCAAATAAAACGCCAGCCCAAACATGTCACAAGGCCAGCGGCAAATGTCGCTTTTTTAGCTTAGGGAAAGACCATGCACCGTATCCTGATAATTGACGATCACCCTATTTTTCGTCACGCAATGATTACCATTTTAGGGAAAAAGTTTCCCGACTCAGAAACCCTCGAAGCGAATTCAATTTCTGAAGCGTTAACGTTACTTGAGCAAGACGCGAAGTTCGACTTAATCATGCTTGATTTAAATATGCCGGAAACCTGTGGCCTAAACGGACTTTTAGAAATTCGAAACCAACACCCTAACGTCCCTGTAGTGATTATTTCCGCTGAAACGGAAAAGCAAAATATACTGCAAACCATTTCTTATGGTGCCGTTGGCTTTATTTCAAAAAGCAGCAAGATTGAAGAAATAGCCACATCTATCGAGAGTATTTTTGAAGGTAACGTGTGTTTACCATCAGAGATATTGAGAACGCCGTCTACCAGAACACGCATGACCAATGACAACGGTATTTCGCCAGAGCAAATTCGCTCATTAACACGAAAAGAACTGACTGTATTAAAATACCTAACTCAAGGGTTAGCCAATAAAGTGATTGCTTACGAGCTTAATATTTCTGAAACCACGGTTAAGTCTCATGTCTCGTCTATTCTTAAAAAGTTGGGCGCGAGCAACCGAGTAAAGGTAGTGGCCAGTGCCGCGAATATCGACTTTAACCAATACGTATTTAATTAAGGCCTGTTTACTTTTAGCCTTTCAAGCTCGAGACTAATGCCGCCTTAAGCACCGAAGAGTTAACAGGTTTGTGCAGCAACTGAATATCGGTGCCGTCCAATTCATTCGCCAACGCTTTTGAGTGATTAGCGGTGCAGATCATAATGGGCATTGAGGGCGCAAGTTTTTTTACGCGTTTCGCAATGTCTAAACCGGTTTCTTCTTCGTCTAAGTGGTAATCGACGATAAGCATATCGCACTCATCGAAGCTGCCATTGTTTACAGCACTGCACTGATCGATACCAGAAAAAGTGTCTACCTCCATATCCCAATTGGCGAACAAGGTTTGCATGGCTATACGCATATTGGCATCGTTATCAATATGCCAAATGTGTTTATTTAATATATAGTCAGGTAACGATGGCTCCACGTGGTAAAGGTAATCTTGCTCTTGGTTCGTATCACACGCATCGGTAATAGGAATAGACACCCTAAAGCACGCTCCCACGCCTTCTTTCGAGCAAACCCGAATATCGTGCTCTAGCAGCTTACTCATTTTATCAACAATGTATAAGCCCAGCCCCAAACTGTAAGAATAGTTAAAATCGTTTTCTAACCTGGAAAACTCTTTAAAAATAACTTTCTGATCGTCTTCGCTTATACCCAAACCTTGATCATAGATGCTGATTTCCAAGTTCTCATTCACCTTTCTTGCCGCCAGTAGCACCTTGCCGTTCGCGCCGTATTTCATTGCATTTATTAATAAATTTCGCAATATTCGAGAAAGTAAGTTCACGTCTGTCACCACGAAAGCTTCCTTCAAACGGTAGCGAAAATCAACGTTATAGTCTTTGCTGATATGTGTAAATTCCTCAGCAAGCTGCATAAGTAAAGGCAATATATTTTCTTGCTGTTTGTCAGGCTGTAACACCCCAGCGTCTAGTTTGGACGTTTCAATTAGCGTGCGAATAAGACCATGTAAATCAGACAGAGAATTATCGAGGGCGGCAACAATAGGGCTGGATGAACTATCCACCTGATCTTTCAAGGTTTCATTGAACAAGATAGCAGCGCTAAGGGGCTGCATAAGATCGTGACTAATAGCAGCCAAAAATTTGCTTTTTGAATCGATGGCTTCTTGAAGGGCAATGTTAGCATGGTTGAGTTCACGAGTACGCTTTTCAACATTCGATTCTAACTGGTCTTTCGCCGCTTTAAGCTGAAGCTGGCTTTCTACCTGTTGCGACACGTCTGTGGCCAACACAAAATGCCCTGCAATATCGCCAGACTCATTAAAATGAGGCAAATAAACTTTTTGTAAAAAGCCAACGTCGCCATGAGCATTTTTTTCTTTGCTTTGAAAGCTCACCACTTCGCCTTGGTTAACACGGCGCAAGTACTGAATAAGATTGGAGTAAACCTCTTTCAGGTGGCTGCGATCCATTGGCATATCGTTGATGTCTTGCTCACTGATGCCGTACCAATCGCGATAGCCTTTGTTGGTGTATTGAAATTTTTTATCGGTACCAATGTAAGCAATAAGCGCCGGTACATTATCGGTTATCATGCGTATCCAGCTTTCGTTTTGCTTCAGCGTTTCCGCGTAGTGATGCTGCGACGTAACATTGGTAAACGTGCACAGCGTATTGCCATCGGGCAGTGTAGTGATGTTGCGTTCAACGACCAGTTGCTCGTGGATAATCTGTGTACTTGGCCCAACCGGGTTTAAGTTGAGCCCGCTCCAGTGACGGCTATTTTGAAGGGCATAAATATTCTTACTGTTGACCAGTACGTGCTGAGGCACATTTGATTGGGTCAAAAACGTGTTATTCCAAAACGCAATGCCACCTTCTCTATCAATGAGCAGTATACCCACGTCGATACTGTCTATTAGGCTTTGCAGTAATTTATTTTTCTCTTTAATGACTTGCTCGTAGCGATTCGACTCAAGTAGCTTTACTTCAGTGATATCGTTAAACAGAATAACGTTCCCGCCTTCTTGAGTCGGTCGGTTTGTCAGCTGATACCAGCGTTTGTTCGACAACTGGTAAATCATCCTACCTTCCACGTCGGCAGGCAGTGCACGGCGAATAACCCCAGAATGTTTGGCAGCTTGGGTAATATCGTAATAGTTATCACCAATTTTAGGGGTAATGGAAAGGTCGTCCCAAACGGTTTCAAAGTGGCGGTTAAAGAAAATGATCCCGCCGAGCTTATCAAGCAACACCATCGCCTGATTGGTACTTTCAATGGCATCGTGCAAACGCTGCTTAACCTGATGTGTTTCTTCGTGCGCGCGCACCAGCTCTGCATTTGACTGCTCGAGCTTTTGCAGTACAGATTGAAGCTCCTCTGTTTTCTGGCTCACTTTTTCAGAAAGTTGAACCGAGTGCTCGAATGCACGGTAACTATGATGATTAAAACCGCCCTCTTCCATCCGATACATCAGCGCGGCATTTATCTTTTCCAACTTTTCGTTTTCGCGCCTTTGTTCGTGAAGTGCTTTTTGAAGCGCTTCAACGTCGGTTAGGTGATTATTGGTCTGCAAAATACACCCCCGTAAACGTTTGATTCAGATGCACCGAATGAATATGCTCTCCGTAGGCATTGAAGCCTGCAACCTTGTATTTTTGCTGTAAGCGCTTTATCTCATGATCGTTTTTACCTTGTTGAATTTCCAATCTTCGAAGGAAACAGTCACAGGCATAGACAAACGCGGGTTCGCCCAATTGCGTGCGTAGCTCATCTAATTTACCCTCTAACGCTTCAATACAATCACCTAATTGAACAAAGGTAAGAATAATCCCGATATCGACAGCGCAATAAAACGTTATGCCATTAGTGGAAAGGTCTACTTTTTGTATAGAGCGAATAAAGTATTTTCCGCCAACCAACACAGCAAGAGGAAACATTGAAAATACATCGGGCGTTAAGTCTTCCGCTTTCATCCCCAACAAGCTAGCGTAATACTGCGCTGCAGGTTCACCATTTATTTCATATACGGTTCTCGATTCAGGATCGGCGTGGGTTACTACAAGCTTCGATACGGGAGAGTTAATATGATCAATTGAAAAAACAGTAAAAGGCTTTCCCGTGCCAACAAGCAGCAATGCTGCTGCGTCTCGATGAAATGCACCGTTGTAAAACACATAGGTGGCTTCAAGTTTTAAATCGTCGCCGGCGCTACCGCCTAAGTGTGGAATGTTGCCAAATGCGGTCGCAAAGGTCTCCAAAAAGTGCTCTTCATGGCGGGTAAGTCCATCTAGCACAGAAATAACAAAGTGCTGCTCGGTATCGTAGCGACGTTCCCTCCCCTGTAAGGTTCGGCGCAAACCGCTGGCAATATCGTGGGCTTCATCAAAGTTTACTTCGCCTAAATTAGGCACCAATGCTGTGGCAATAGAAAATTCGTTTTTCAAAAACGCGACGGCCAAAAGCTTTTCTGTTCCGTAGCCATTTTTGTTGAATTCTCCAGCACTGGTGCAGCCAACAATGTTCACATGCGGAAAGCGTGCGGTGATTTCTTTTGCTACGGCATCTAAGTCAAACAGCGTGCTGGTATGAAAGAGTAATAGCTCTATTTCATCGCACTTAACGTTAGCTAAAATCTCATTGGCCACATCGCGACAGGCTTCTTTAGCACCGTATAAGCTAGCTTGGTTGTCATTGTTAACCTGGCTATTAGCAGGTTGACTAAGTGCGGACAGGATTGAGGTTTTTGACACGCGTTGGCACCTTTTTCTTTTTATATTTATCAATTTTGCACAAGTCAGGGTTATCTAATGTAACCACACACTCAAGGCACTGAATACATTCAGCATAATCAATGCTGCCGTCTTGCTCTATAGCATCAATCCCACATTTTTTCTGCTTACACAGCTGACATGGATTGCCACAAGCGTCTTTACGGGTAAGTAGCTTAACTAAAGGAAAGTGACCTAATATAGCAAGCCCCGCACCGAGCGGACACAAATAACGGCAGTACACTTTATGAATTTTTAAGCTAAGTAGCAGCAATAAAACCGAATACAGCACAAAGGGCCAGTATCGAACAAAGTGTAAGGTTATGGACGTTTTAAAAGGCTCTATCTCAGCCAGCTTCTCCGCAAGGTTTAGCGAGTAGAATGAGCACGCAACGAGACCTATAAGCAACACATATTTAATTTTTTGCGCCCGTTTGTGGTGCTGAGGCTTAATTCTGATTTGTTTTATCCTGAGCTTTTCAGCCAGTATTCCCATCATTTCCTGGAGTGCGCCGAAGGGGCAAAGCCAGCCACAAAATAGTCCCCGCCCTACGATAAACAACGAGACAAATACAAAGCTCCACAAAATAAAAATGACCGGGTCGAGAAGATATACCTCTAAGGAAAATCCATCGACAATATCCAGTAGAAGCGTGTATATGTTGACAACCGACAGTTGCCCTTGGGCGTAAAAGCCAATAAAAAACAGCACGAACGCAAGGGAAAATGCCCGCACTGTATGCACAAACTTGGTGTAAGGCGTTAGCCTCTGCTGGAATGCAAAAAACAACGACAGCGCTACAAGATAAACAACAGTGATGCTTATCGTTAAGGTTCTGTCCCTCCAAATTTTCTGCCACAACGGAATGGGCTTCGCTAACTGAGCCTCAGGATTTTCCATAAACAGTTCACTAGGCAGCGTCACTTTCAAAGGGAACAGGTGCTCATCTTGCTCGAAGAAACTTGGCTTAAACGGCACACTGATTGCGAGTTCCATTTCTTGGTCAAGTGACAGCCCACCTTTCGATTTTACTCTAAGTACTTTGACCTCGTTGTAGTCGGGCAATGCTTGTGAAAATGCGGGGTCATAGAAGCTATAAAAATCGATATCGCGGATAGCTGTGGGAAAGCCGCCTTGAGACACCCGTAAATGCTCAGGTGTGGTTTGGGGAATAAACTCATCGCTGATAAAACTGAAACCTTTCGTATTCAGCACCATCAGTGCCATTTCACCCGGATTTAGATTTTCCTGTAACCGAGCAAATTCCTCTTCATCTAGCAGGTTTTTCCCCACAATAGGAAGACTTAAAAACGCATAGTAGTGCTCGGCAATGATGTCACCATCAAGAGCAAACTCGCTTTGGATATCGTCAACCGCCCGAACCACTTCTCTCGAAAGGCCTTCGGTATTTTGCTGAGTAATCTGGTGCTTTTGAATGTAGCCCTTGTCCACCAATTCGCTAAAAGTAAGAGGTTCGTAAAAGTCTGGATTAATAATATTATTACTAGGCGCAACAAAGCCATCGAGCTTAGCTCTGGCGACGGCTAATGCAGATGTCACGATGGTATCGTTGATAACCAGCACCGATACGGTGGCTTTCGTAACCCCATCAAAATAGGTAGCGTCTTTGCCTACATTGCTTTTCCCACCAATGATAAAACGCTCTTTGACACTGTGCCCTTGATATTGAGCAACGAAATCAAACATGGATTTCTCGCCAAGCCCATGCAAAAAAATCGGCTCGCTGTGCTGTTTGACGAAAAGATCAATAAAGTTACCTTGGGGGTCTAACCCTATCACTACGTTAACAGGTTTACCTGAAAAGCCAATGAAGTCGACAAAGTCATTCGACTCAAAAACGTATCCGAGTAGCTGTTGAAGCTGATAGACCGGGGTTACCTTGATGTCGGTGTGCATTTCCCCCACGCGTGTAGCGTTGGGAAATATTTTGTTAATGTCTGCTGGAATGTCTGTGGCGTCAGATTGCGCCAACACATTGGTACTGAGAAACAGCAAGAAAATGATTGAGATAAATGCGATGCGCATAAAAGTAGCGGGCGGCAGTAATCGCCGCCCTATCTCTACTTAGAAGAAACCAAGTGGGTTGATGTCGTAGCTTACCAATAGATTTTTTGTCTGCTGGTAGTGATCTAGCATCATCTTGTGGGTTTCGCGGCCAATGCCCGATTTTTTGTAGCCGCCAAATGCAGCGTGAGCTGGATACAAGTGATAACAGTTCGTCCATACGCGACCTGCTTCAATCGCTCGACCTACGCGGAATGCTACATTCGCATCGCGGCTCCATACGCCTGCGCCTAAGCCAAAGCTCGTGTTGTTGGCAATTTCAATGGCCTCTTCTTCCGTTTTAAAGGTTTGCACCGCGATAACAGGGCCAAAAATCTCTTCTTGGAAAACACGCATGTGGTTTTCACCCTTCAAGATAGTCGGCTGAATGTAGTAGCCATCATCGAAACCCGGTAATTGCTCTTTCTCACCACCGGTGACAACTTGCGCGCCTTCAGACTTACCAATATCAATATACTTAAGGATTTTTTCAAACTGCTCGTTAGATGCCTGCGCCCCCACCATGGTTTCTGTGTCTAGTGGGTTACCGCGTTTGATCTTCTGAATTTTTTCCAATACTTTTTCCATGAAGGCATCATAAATGTCTTCTTGGATAATCGCGCGTGAGGGGCATGTACATACTTCACCTTGGTTGAAGTAGCCAAGCACTAAACCTTCGGCACACTTATCGATAAACTCAGGCTCATGGTCCATGATATCTGCGAAGAACAGGTTCGGCGACTTACCGCCAAGCTCTACCGTAGATGGAATAAGGTTTTCAGCGGCACAGCGAAGGATATGTCCGCCAACGGGTGTAGAACCCGTAAACGCAATTTTTGCAATTCGAGTGCTGGTAGCAAGGGCTTGCCCCGCTTCTGCGCCGAACCCGTTAACAATGTTAAGTACGCCCGGTGGCAATAAATCCTGAATGAGCTCTGCAAACAATAAAATAGATACCGGCGTTTGTTCCGCAGGCTTTAAAACCACTACGTTACCGGTAACAAGCGCTGGCGCAAGTTTCCATGCCGCCATAAGTAGCGGGAAGTTCCAAGGGATGATTTGCCCAACTACGCCATAAGGTTCGTGGAAGTGATACGCCACCGTGTTTTTATCAATTTCGCCGATGGTACCTTCTTGGCTGCGAATACAGCCTGCGTAATAACGGAAGTGGTCTGCGCACAGCGGGATGTCTGCATTAAGCGTTTCACGAACGGCCTTACCGTTATCCCATGTCTCAGCTACGGCCAGAAGCTCAAGGTTTTCTTCAATGCGGTCAGCAATTTTGAGTAAGACATTTGAACGTTCGGCAACAGATTTTTCTGCCCATCCTTTTTTCGCAGCATGGGCAGCATCGAGTGCCAGCTCGACATCTTCTGATGTCGAGCGCGGAACCTGTGCGATATCACTGCCATCTACTGGAGATGTTGCAGTGAAGTACTCACCTTTAACCGGTGCGACCCACTCGCCATTGATAAAATTACCGTAGCTTTCTTTAAAGCTTACTACTGAACCTTCACTACCTGGCTTTGCATAAATCATAAGAAATACCTTTTGATATCGTTGCGCGTACCCCGCGCAGTAACTTGGTTTGTTGTGTAGTTTGATAATGGTACTTTTAGGCCGCGCTCACCATGATGCAATAGGCCGATTTGACTCCTACTTTAGGAGGGGAAACCTATGACGACTTCTCACTATTTTTAACAAATGACACAGATGCTGACGCAGAAAGTTCCGTATCTCCGATATAACCGTGCTTGGCGGCAATGGCAGAAAACTGAGAGGGCACCGCATTGAGTTTACGCTTAATCACCGTCAGTCCATTTGACACGGTTTTGGCAGACAGGCCTAGCTCGTTAGCAATATCGAAGCGGGATTTATTCATCGCTATCGCTATAAATATCTCGAACTCTCGTTTTGTTAGTTTATCGGCAATATCCACACTGGTATCGAGAAGCTGGTTGGCTAAATTTACCGCCAGCCCGCGCTCAATATACTTTTGCCCTTTTGCAACAACCTTAATAGCTGAGATAAGAATTTCTGGGGAACTACTTTTACTGATGTAACCCATGGCCCCCGTTTGCATGGCGCGGTGAAGGATGACACTGTCTTCGAACATGCTAAAAAAAATGATTTTTAACTCCGGGTGCCGTTTTAAAAATATCTTGGCCAGAACAAGGCCGCTTTCATTGGAAAGGTTGATATCGAGAATTAGGATCTCAATGTCACTGTGTGCCAATAAGCGATGAGTTTGTGCACCGTTTTCAGCATCAAAAATACGACAATCAGGCATCATGGCGTTAAGCAATGCTTTGTAGCCCTCTCTTACCACGGCGTGGTCGTCTACAATGAGGATATTCATGCGACATTTGCGCCTAACATAGGCGGCTCTTTTCTAAGTGTTAGAGAGAGCGACACGGCAACTCCGCCTTCATCGGGCGATGCGACGCTACAATTTGCGCCAATACAGCGTGCCCGACTTCGCATTGACGACATTCCAATATTTTCTACTATATGATTTCCAAGGCCTCGACCATTGTCTTTAACTGTCACAGTGACGCTATGCGTATCGCCAAAAATTTGAATGCTAACCTTTGTGGCTTTAGCGTGTTTAATTACGTTGTTAATGGCTTCTTGAACAAAACGATAAAGATGGATGTCGCGCTCGGTATCCTCCTGATACCGCTTCAGGTTAATTGATACGTCCCATTGAGTGCCAGGTTGCGCTACTTCTTGTTCATATACTAAGCGCTCAAGCGATGCCTGTAGCGATACTCTATCTAGTACAAGAGGGTGAAGGTGAGCCGTGAGTTTTCTTATAGCGTCACTTATTTGGTGTGACATCACCTGCACTTTCTGAGCCGAAAGCTCTACCACCGAACGCTCTTTAGTGTTGACTAGAATATACGCATGAGCTTTTATCGTAGTCAGCAATTGCCCCACGTTGTCGTGAAGCTCCCTGGCTAAATAGTTCCGCTCTTGCTCTTGAAGTAGCGCCAATTGTTTGTCGATTTTAATCAGCTGCTTTTCTTTGGCATCTAGCGCGCTTTTTAGCTGCTGGAATTGGTTAATTACCCTGTTCATTTCAGCAATATCTGAGTGAGGAAGCGGCTGTGTGGCTTTACCTTCTCGTAACTTCGAAAGCGCGTCGCCAAGCTGTTTTAATGGCACAAGCCGCTGCCTGACGGCAATGCTTAATGTAAACAGTAGTAAAACAAATGTTGCAAAGAAAAGGCCTGCCACTAAAGCAAAAAACGTAAGGTTTTGGGTTAACTCCGTATTCTCGAAAGGAGTGACAATAAGGTACTGATTCTCTTTTATGGGGATAATAACGGGCACTAATACATTTTGCTGGTTAACGATGTTTACTTGAGTTTGGTCTGTGCTCAAGCGCCCTGAAAAGTATTTGGCAGATAAATGAGGACTTGGCTTAACAATAGCCTCAATGTCAGAAACAGGTACATTGCGTCTGACCATTTCCCGCACTTGGTTAAGTGCGCCTGTCATTTCTTCTTCAATATTGTTTTGTATATGAAAATAAACAAGACAGGTAAAGAGTAAAAAACAGCTAATGAAAACGGCCACTATCGCTGTAGATATTTTTGTAAAACCCGACATAACTGCCTCTGCAACCCCTTTAATACAGAGTCATGCTATACAGGCCGCGGTGAAAAGCACATCCTGCAATAGGGGCGAATTCATCCTACCAAGGTAGGATAAATGCCCCTTTAAATAGTGGAACGTAGAGCTTAGTCAGTTCGCTTAATCAATAAATCGCGATTGGTAACGCTCAACCTTTTCTTGAAGCCAATGCGTAAAAACTTGGAAACGGGCTTGAGAGTGAGTTTCCTTATGCGTTGCCAACCAAAATGTGCGCTTAATGTGAATGTCGTTTTCGATTAGCCTAACTAAACCTGGCTGAGTTTCAGCCATAAATTTAGGCAAAATGCCTACGCCAGCGCCATTAATAAGCATTTGATACTGCGCGTTAATACTGGTGCTGCGAAGCGCACTTAACTGTGACAAAGCGGTCTCTTCAATGAACTTTAATTGCGGCGCGTATACCAAATCGGGCACATAGCTGACGAGATTATACGATGTTAAGTCCTGCAAAGTTTCAGGCTTTCGTTTTTTGATAAGTGACTGGTGAGTGTAAAGGTAAAGATTGTAATCGGTAAGCTTTTGAGTCACCAACAAGCCTCTACTGGGCTTTTCCAACAGGATAGCCATATCGGCTTCCCGCTTATTCAGGTTTAAAAAACCACTGGTTGCTACAAGCTCAATACTTATGCCCGGATACCGCTTTTTAAAATCTGGTAGTAAAGGCGCTAAAAACCAGCTACCAAACCCTTCTGAAACGCTCACTCGAATAGTACCGGCTAAGTGTGAACGCTCATCGTCCAGTTCATTTTGCGCTTCTAAAAAATAATGCTCGGCTTTCTCAATATACGTGACCAACTCTGTGCCATGAGTGGTAAGTACATAGCCTTTTTTGGTTAGCTCGAATAATTTACAGTTTAAAGAGTCTTCCAGCTTTTTTACACGACGAATGAGCGTTGTAGGATCTACCTTCATCCCCTTAGCTGCAATAGCTACCCGCCCATTTCTTGCCAAACCAAGAAATAACCGCATGTCATCCCAATTCACTTTAGCACCTGCATTTTTACAGCATAATACTGCAAGTATATGTATTGCTACTGCAAACACAAGGTTTCAATATTGTTAAAAATTACAGGAGCCAGATCATGAGAAAGATTGTTCACTTTATTGCAGGTAAAGACTTTGAAGATAGCAGTGAAAATACCGCATCGGTATTTGCGCCTAATACCGGTGAAGTTCAGGCAGAAGTAAGTCTAGCAAATGCTTCAACGCTAAGCCACGCTATAGAAACAGCTCAAGCTGCGCAAGTTGAATGGGCGGCCACTAACCCTCAGCGACGGGCTCGTGTCATGTTTAAATTTAAAGAGCTCGTTGAAGCCAATCGCGACCGTCTAGCGGCGCTGTTATCAAGTGAGCACGGCAAAGTGTTGGTTGATGCGCAGGGTGATATTCAGCGTGGCCTTGAAGTTATCGAGTTTGCTTGCGGCATTCCTCATGCGCAAAAGGGTGAATACACGGAAGGCGCAGGTCCGGGCATAGACGTATACTCAATGCGCCAAGCGTTAGGCGTTGTTGCCGGTATCACCCCGTTTAATTTCCCTGCCATGATCCCTATGTGGATGTTCGGCGTGGCCATTGCCTGCGGTAATGCCTTTATATTAAAGCCATCAGAGCGCGATCCTTCTGTTCCTATTGAATTAGCGAAACTTATGATAGAAGCGGGCCTTCCTGCAGGCGTGCTTAACGTTGTTCACGGTAACAAAGAAGTGGTAGACAGAATTTTAGATGATCAAACCATTAAAGCAGTAAGCTTCGTGGGTTCTTCTGATATTGCTAACTACGTGTATGAGCGCGGCGCTCGTGCAGGAAAGCGGGTTCAAGCAATGGGCGGCGCGAAAAACCACGGTATCGTAATGCCTGATGCCGATCTTGATCAGGTGGTAACGGACTTGGTAGGTGCTGCCTATGGTAGCGCCGGTGAACGCTGTATGGCACTACCGGTTGTGGTTCCTGTCGGCGATGAAACCGCCGAAAAACTCAAAGCTAAACTTATTCCGGCTATCAAAAACATCATGGTAAGCCATAGCGAAGATCCTAACGCCCACTATGGCCCTGTCGTTACCGCCGCCCACAAAGAGCGCGTTGAAAGCTATATCGACCTTGCTATAGAAGAAGGCGCAGAGCTTGTTTACGACGGCAGAACAAGTCAAATCCCAAGTGACAGCCACGGCTATTTCATCGGGCCGACGTTCTTTGATCACGTAACCAAAAACATGCGCTCATACCAAGAAGAGATTTTTGGCCCCGTGCTGCAAATGGTTCGCGCCAAAGATTTCAATGAAGCCGTTAATTTAGCAAGTGACCATCAATACGGTAACGGCGTTGCTATGTACACCCGAAACGGTCATGCAGCACGTGAATTTGCACAGCGCGTTAACGTGGGAATGGTAGGTATCAACGTACCAATTCCAGTGCCGGTTGCCTACCATACATTTGGCGGCTGGAAACGCTCAGCCTTTGGCGATACTAATCAACACGGTATGGAAGGTGTGAAGTTCTGGACCAAGGTGAAAACCATTACACAACGCTGGCCAGACGGTTCAGATACTAATGACAATGCTTTTGTTATTCCAACCATGGGCTAAGCGAGGAGACTATCATGATCACTGTTGCATTTATTGGCCTAGGTAACATGGGCTCAGGCATGGCAGACAACCTTGTTAAACACAATTTCAAGGTAATGGCCTTTGATTTAAGCGAAGCGGCACTGGCAAAAGCCAAAGATGCAGGCTGTATTATTGCACAAAGTACCGAGCAAGCTGTATCTGAAGCTGACATCGTCATCACCATGCTGCCTGCGGGTAAACATGTTAAGGATATCTATTCAAATCAGATCCTCGATAACGTGCGTGACGGCACCTTATTAATTGACTGTTCGACCATCGATGTAGAAACGGCCAAGAGCGTATCAGAGCTCGCTGAGAAAAAAGGCCTTAAGATGCTTGATGCCCCTGTATCAGGTGGTGTTGCCGCTGCTGCGAGCGGCACACTTACCTTTATGGTGGGAGGAGATGCTGACGCGTTCGATAAAGCCCAAGGCGCACTTGGCGCCATGGGTAAAAAGATTGTTCACGCAGGCGGCCACGGCGCAGGGCAAGCTGCGAAGATTTGTAACAACATGTTACTTGGCGCGACCATGATTGCGACGTGTGAAAGCTTCCAGCTCGCCCAGAAACTCGGGTTAGACGCGCAGGTATTTTTCGATATTGCATCTAATGCGTCGGGCCAAACGTGGTCAATGACCACCTATTGCCCTGTTAAAGGTGTAGGGCCACAAACCCCTGCTGATAACGATTTTGCCGGCGGTTTCGCTTCTGCACTTATGCTTAAAGATTTAGGTCTTGCCATGCAGGGCGCGAAGGGCGTAAATGCCCAAGTACCTATGGGTGAGCTTGCTGCAAAGTGGTTTGAAATGCATTGCGATGAAGGCAATGCAGGGATGGATTTCTCATCGATAATTAATCGACTGGCATAGTATATAAGCTTTTATGTTTCATTACGATGAGCGTAATAACGGGAAAAAAGCGCTGAGGTCAACACCCAGGTACTAGGGGATAATAAGGGAAAGCAAGTTTGCTTTCCCTTTATTTTACAAGGTGTAAAAACGGCTTTGCTACCTTTCCGGTTTTTGCAGCATATCGTCGTAAGCATCCATTTCCCAAGGAAGTTCCCCTGGACTGGTATCAAGGAAATGCAAGTAGCTTTCAAACTGATCCAAGATATCCTTAGCTATACTCTCCTTTTCATAGCCATAAATATCGTAGGCTTGACCGCCGCGACGCAAGAACACTTCAGCGCGATAGTATTTCTCTGACTCATCATCTTCTGAGCGCACTTCAGCATAGCTGAAACCTGGGACTAAATACTCGGTTATGCGGATATCATAGATGAAGTCCATATGCTCATGTCGTTCCACAGTGAAGGTCGCCCTTACCATGTCTTCATCAAATTCAACGTGCGCTTTCCACTCCCGTGCCTTAAGCGCAGACTGTACGTCTCTCATCGCTTCAGTCACCGTATTTTTAATGAAGTCATGAACCACGTCACGACTAGGGTATTCGACCATCGCCGCCAGTCGCCCTTTGAGGTTTGCCGCTCGACCGCGGTTTCTGTTCAATGTATTAGCTTGCAAGCTGCTATTTCTATAGCCTTCGATGACGAGCGCGCGCCAAAGACCGGCGGCAGCGATAAGCATGATAAAAGCAAATGGCAAAGCACTGGCTATAGTCATGGTTTGAAGGGCGTTGAGCCCACCCGCTAAAAGCAGTACCGCTGCGACCGTACCTTCTAAAAACGCCCAAAATATACGTTGCCATACAGGGCTTTCTTCTAGACCGCCAGATGCAAGAGAGTCAATAACTAACGATCCCGAATCTGATGACGTCACAAAAAAGGTGATGATAAGTAGTACCGTCAGCCCCGACATAATTGACGCACCAGGGAGCAGGTCGTAAAGCTTGAATAAGGCAACGGCTTCGTTTTCTTGGACGTCGCTAATAAGTGTTGTCACGCCTTGATTCATTATTGCATTAAGGGCTGTATCACCAAACACTGAAAACCAAAGGAAGGTAAAAATAGTGGGCACCAGCATGACACCGAAAACAAACTGACGAATGGTTCGACCGCGACTAATTTTGGCGATGAACATTCCCACAAATGGTGCCCAGGCAATAGTCCAACCGAAAATAAACAGCGTCCAGTTACCAATCCAGTCGCTGCGACTGTAGGCCTGCAGATTAAAAGTACGCTCGACAATCCCGCTGATATAGCTTCCAGTGTTCTGAAGGAAGGTTTCCAGAATATGAATGGTTTCACCCATAATAAACACAGTACTCATAAGAGAAACTGCCAGTAGCATATTAATAATTGATAGCCGTTTTATGCCCTTATCCATCCCGGCAATAACCGATATAGTGGCTGCGATAGTCACAATAGCGATAGTGCCTACCTGCACCATGATATCGATTGGGATATCGCCAGAGAGATAATTGAGCCCTGCATTTATCTGCGTAACAGATAGCCCCAGCGTGGTAGCAATACCAAACAGGGTACCGAGAATAGCGAATACATCTACCGCGTGCCCAATAGGACCATAAATTTTATCACCTATTAGCGGATATAGCGCAGAGCGAATGGAAAGCGGGAGCCCGTGACGAAAGGCAAAGTACGCAAGAACGAGGCCCACAAGCCCGTAAATCGCCCATATATGAAACCCCCAGTGGAAAAACGCGATTTGCATTGCCTGTTTTGCTGCATCAACCGTTTCAGCGGCACCGGCTGGCGGTGATGAGTAGTGTAGTACTGGCTCTGCCACGCCAAAGTAAAGCAGCGCCACACCGTACCCTGCCGAAAATAACATTGAAAACCATTCTGGAAAACTGTATTGCGCTTCAGCGTGGTCGGGACCTAACTTGATATTTCCCCATCCCGACGCTGCAACCGAGACAATAAACACAAGGAAAATTGCCACTGATAACATATAAAACCAGCCAAAGGTCTGAGTTATCCAGGCTAACGTACTGCTGAAAGCTTCGCCGGCAAGCTCAGGGTCACTGATTGTTCCAATAACCAGAAGTAAAATGATCGCGACCGCGGGGATAAATACAGGAAGCAGAATGGTAGAGCTTTGTACTTTGCCTTTCATATCAAGTCCTTTTTAATTGACAGGAAAATCAAACCCTGCAACTACATAATAAACTTCTTTTTTCTACTGAAAGGTGGTTAGTTTGGTTCAGATTGGTTTACGTGATGGGTTGATAGAACATGAGGCGGCTGACCTTTGTTTAACACAAAAATCAGCAGCCTTGTCGTATTTAACGCTTAAGTTAAGCCTAATGGTTTCCGCCGCAGCATCCGCCGCTCTGCTCGGCCCAATTTTTACGCTTGGTGGTTTTACCTATGCCCGGGTTGAAGCTGTTGGTAGGGTCTAACTCTCGGTAGAAGTTTTTAAGCGCGTCTTTCGCAAAATATTCGTGCCCCACGTTATGTTCTGCTGGGTATTCCGCGTTTCTCGCGTCAAAGGTTTCTAAAATTTTGCCTTTCAGCAGTTTGGCATCGGCCCCTTTTTTCAATACGTAGTTTTGGTGCATAACATGGCAAAACAAGTGACCATAATAAAGCTTAGTGTCAATCTGGTCGTCTATTTCTTTAGGCAAAACTTCAAACCAATCTGGGTCATTACGGCGAAGCGCGACGTCGATGGTCATCATGGCGCCCACTTCTTTACTGTGCATCACGTGGTAGCGACCAATCGCGCCACCGGCAACAAAGCGGTGTAAAATTGCTTTATCCGCTTCTTCTTGCGTACACTCGAAATAGCTACCTTCATTCGTTTTGAAGAATTCATCAAGGTAGGCTTTAGCTTCTTCTACCCCGTCGTTACTCATTTCCAAAATCCAATGATGTTGATACTTGTCTCTGTACTCTTCCATGCGCTTAGGCAAATGACTTGGGAACAAGTAGCTCATATATTGCATAACACGGTCTGACATTTTGTTGGGTAGAAAACCAAGTTTGTCGGTAAATGCGTCGAACTTGCGTTTAAAAGCAAATAGCTTCGGAATAAATTTCGCGCCAAGTTTACTGATAACGATAAACATATCTTTGCCATACTTTTTAGATACGTCATAGCAGTCGCGGTGCAGATATTCGCCTGAATCAGGTAAGTTTTTAAATGTAGAAAGTATGTCGCGACGCACTTTAGTGAAAACCGCAGCATCGTTAGACCCTACATAAAACACCTGTTTCTTTTCAGGTATAGGGAAAGTGTCTAGTCTCACGGCAAACACCGCGAGTTTACCTGCGCAGCCTGAGGCTTCGTGAAGCCTTCTACCGTCGTTGTTAAAGCGCGACGGTGTGTCAGAGTCTACGTCGCGCACACGTTCATCATATTCATTATCTGATGCGCGGGCATCCGGATGCTGAACGTCAGCATCGCTGTAGCGCTTATTCTCAAGGTTATTCAATATCTCTTCCGGTTCACTCCCTAAGTTAATACCTAGGTTGTTAACCAGAGATAAATCGCCGTTGGCGTCAATTTGCGCGAAAAGCGCAAGTTCGGTGTACGCTGGACCCCGTTTAACCAATGCGCCGCCAGAGTTATTACAAATACCGCCCACAATAGATGCGCCAATGCATGATGAGCCAATCACCGAGTGTGGCTCGCGCCCGTAAGGCGCTAGCGTTTCTTCCAATCCAAAAAGGGTACTGCCCGCTAACCCTACGATTTGCTTACCGCTATCCACTAACTGTATGTCGTCAATACGCATGGTGCTGATAATAACCAGCGGTCTGTCATAGTCTTTACCATCTGGCGTAGAGCCACCGGTTAGGCCAGTATTAGCTGCCTGCATGATAACTGCAACGTCGGCCTCGACACATAATTTGAGCACTCGCCAAATTTCGACAAGCGTACCGGGTCGCACCACCGCAAGCGCCTCGCCTGCACCAAAGCGAAACCCTTTGGTGTACGGTTGCTTTTTCGCTTGATCAGTTAACAAATAGGCTTGCCCTACTACATCTCGCATAGATGCAATCAAAGACTGAGTGTCAACATTTACGGTCATGGCTCTCTCTATGTTTCAAATGGGAAGAAATAATGTGGTGATGAACTATACACTAACGCCAATTTTAACAAAGGGGGCGAGCGCTTTTTCTAGAGATAATTTACTTATATTTAATGCACTGTGCTGACCTCTCTACTGCTATTACGCCGGTTAACTTCTATGGCATTTTTCGGCTACTTTATTTATTTCAAACGCTTAACTATTTTGGTATTGATAAAGTCGATAGGCACTAGGTATGGTAGGTGATTTAAAGCGTTAAGCCGTGAGGCTTTTAAGCCAAGCCTACAGGTCTTTTTCACTGTAACATTTTGTTACGCTTTGGTCGGTCAAGTAAGGCTAATGGAGTATTGTAAAGACCTTGTATAGTTCGTAAGGTTGATAATCACGAAAAGGAGCTTTCATGTCACATCACGCGTTCGTACTAACAAGAAATAGTTACGGCGAAAATACAAGAAGGGACGAAGCTTATGAACGATTCCTTAGTATTTTACCGTCGTGTGGATTCAGCGTTACCAGTGGTGCTATACACCCACCACGTAGCGTTTTAAACAATACCTATACCTTCTTTATAGATGCCCAGTATTGCGACTCAGTCGCCATGCTCAACTTGCCCGTTGTTAATGATTATCCCGATTTGAACAAAGTTATTTTCAATGTTCCACAAGCCGACATCGATTTTCATTACGCGGCACTTCAGCACGGCATCAATGGGGTTTTTCATATCGAAGATAGTTTAGAGTTGTTAGTTAGAGGTGTTCAGCAGGTTCAGGCAGGTAACAAATGGTTTAGTCGCGAAATTATGAGCCGCTATATTGATGCCAATCTTGTGCCAAAAACTAAGCCGGTTGCTGCGCTTCAATCGTCAACTACAGTCCTAACCAAACGAGAACTAGCCATTACGCGCAAAATTGCAGATGGCGCGCAAAATCAAGAGATTGCGGATTGTTTACACATCAGCGTCAATACGGTGAAAACTCATGTGTACAGTATTTTCAGGAAAACTGACTGCCGCAACCGCGTAGAGCTCATTAAGTGGTTCGATCATCAGTTTAGTCAGCCACAGCAAGTAAGTTATTAAGTACTCTCCTTACGTGCGTGTGGCGCCTACGCTTTAGCGCGCCATACGCCCTTTTCCATGCCCTGCAGTACCAATTCGGTCACCGCTTTTTCTATACTTTGCTTAACGCACTCGAACATAGGTTCATTGGTGGTATACCCTGTCTCAGCTTCAAGCAGGCGCTTTAGCGATACGTACCTAAAGAGCCCAGCTCTTACTTCTTGGCTCAATACTTTTTTAGAGGTAGAAACCGACACTAGTACTTGCCCTGTTCTTACATCAACCGCCCGCATATAAATGGAGATCTGATCTTCCCGGAATAGTTCACTTGCGCCAATGCCAAAATATTCCACGCCAGCGCCCCCTGTACGAATGTTCGTATCGTAGCTGATTATACCGCCTTCAATAATGATTCTAGCCGTGGTAAGCGGGGGCAATTCACTACCATTGCTTTCATCTGCACGGATAATTTTTCGCTCGGTAAGAATGTTTTGTAAACCTTCACGTTCTACAGGTAAGAACCACGATGTTTCACTCAAGGTTTGAACAAGAATCGACGTAGCACCTTGCGTCACTGCGGTAGAAAAAGAACTGGCCCCCGTACTGGGTTTGTACTGGCCTGTCTGGTCTCTGAACGCATAAACGGAAACGGGAATTTGCCCCATAGGTGCGGGTAAGCTTTTTACTTCCGAAAGGGTTTCGCTGTCTTTAATGATCCCTGCCGCAGTCGTATCTGGCGGCAGCGTGTTGGTAATTGATTGGCAGCCAGAAAGTGCTATAGCCAATAATAAAAATACGGTACTTCTCATGTGTTTCCCTACCCAAACCGTGGAATTTCGACAACCGTAACTTCACCTGTTAGCAGGTTAGTAATATTCACTACAATGCTATCAGGGTTACTGGTAATCAGCTCTACCTGAAAATCACCACTGACGAATATGCTGTCTTGGTTAAATATGCTATCTATGGGATTTCCATCTTCGTCATATTCCTGCTCGCCAAAGGCGATGTCAGTAATTTCGCGAACAATACGATTAATGTACGCACGCTCAAGAGACTCTTGTAGGCGTTCATCATAAGAGCGCTCACTTAGCGGTGCGCTATGCGCATTCTGTGAATTAGCTTTGCTAAGTAAAAATGACCCATTAAGTGGGTTGCCACCAAACGATGGGTTAATAGGCTCATAGACCAACTCTGTCGCAAAGGCACTGAACTGAAATACAGCCCCCAAGGTTATTAATGCGGTGATTAACGTCCTTTTCTTCATTACCATTCATCCCCTGCTAAATCTGGGCTTCTACTATCTATACTTGCGTTCGCGACAGCGTCTAATACTAAAACGATAGCCTGCTGAACTTTCTCATCTAACGGTACTTGGCGTCGCCCCATGTATGTCTGGTAAACCACTTTATTGTCGTATACCACAGAGAGTAATGTTCCTGCTTGCGGTACAATAATTTCTTTAACGACTAGGTTTTTACCCGAGCTATCAGGAACTTCGCGCCAATATTGGCTAATTTTAGAGGCAAATTCATGGCCTTGGCGGCTAATGCTGTTATCTAACAACAGTCCACCCAGCCGAATTTCTTCTGCATGAATCGGAGAAAAGAGCACACTAAAAAACAGCGTGAAAAGAGAGAAACGGTACAAGTACTTCATTATTTTGAAAATAGGCCGGGCTTGTGCCCGGCTACTCACGCTTACATTTGAACAACTGTAGCTACGTTGTAATCACCCACTTGCGTAACACTTACTGTGCCGCCGTTGCCAGTTATACTACCTGTTACTAGGTTGTCGTTACCCATTTGCGTTACTTCAAACGTGTTCATATCACCTGAAATAACAAACTGACCACCCATATCATCCGTTACCCAGTTACCTGCGCCTTCTTGCATAACGCTGATGACATTGTCGTTACCATTAACCAGTAAATCCAACAAGTTTAGTTCACCCGTTTGGGCAACCATAATCTCGTTGCCACTTGATGTGATATCACGCGCTAACTCAACTGACGCTATATTCTCATTACCTTCTTGAGACATTTCAATTAAGTTGGCATCTGCGATATACGCTGCATCACCAATACCGGCTTGCGCCAGCGCTAAGTTAGCATCACCGTCTTGCTCTATTTCAACGGTATTAAACCAACCATCAAAGTTCACTGTACTTATTTCGTTGGCATCACCTACCTGCGTTAGGTCAAACTCATTGAACAAGCCAATAACGCCTGCGTAGGCTACATTTCCTTCACCCACTTGATTAATTTCAAACGTATTAACTCCCCCGCCAATCGTTTCAACCGTAGCAAGGTTAACATCGCCAATTTGGTCGATATTCACTTCATTATCTGAGCCTTCGAACACACCTGTGGTAATCTCATTACCGTCACCGTCTTGTTCAAATTCAAGTACGTTGCCGTCGCCAACCATGTTCCAAGTAATAAGATTTTCATCACCGTCTTGATCAACTTCAACCTCGTTATCAGAACCTACCACCGTTAAATCAGAAATGTTATAAAACCCGTCTTGGATGACATCAATAAGGTTGGCGTCGCCACTTAGTTCACGAACGTAAGACTCATGCCAGTCGCCACTTTGATCTACAAAGACAGTGTTATCATTTCCTGCAATCGCATTGTTAGCCCAGTTACCACCATCACCTTGATACACAGATAACGTGTTGCCGCTACCCGCTATGCTGTTTATAGAGCGGTTGAAGATAAAGCCAATGGGGCCGCCATCGCCTAATTGAACAAGTGAAACTAGGTTATCATCGCCCTCGACAACGAACTCTGCCGTGCTGTCTAAACTGTCTTGCTCAGACACCAAGAAGTTTCCGTTACCAGTAACGCTTGCAAAAAAGGTGTTACCCGATTGCATTTGCGATGCAAGCACTTCGTTGGCATCACCGATTACCTCAACCACAATAGCGTTAAGGTCACCTTCTTGGCTTAGAACTGATTCATTACCTACTTCGTTCCCTTCTGGCGCCGTTTGGGTTAGCGTAATCTCATTACCTTCTGCTGCAGCAATGAAATCCGCTGAAGCATTAAAGTCGACTGATTTGCTCGCTGGAATCTCTTGAGCTGACGCCCACCCTGTCGCTGCTACTAAAAGCAATGCACTCGCTATTTTTGTTTTTTTCATTTTCACGTTCGTCTCCCTATGGCAATTGCATCATTCTTTGTATTGCGTGATGTTAATTACCATTTCGTTCCCTATCTGATAAACAGTAAAAGACTGCTCACCCAGTTGATTAACATTGGCAACATTGTCAAACCCATCTTGGATAATCTCGAAGTAATTGTTGTTGTTTTGCTGCAATAAATTCACGACATTTCCCTCACCAAGCTGGGTGATTATCGCTTCATTATTACTGCCATTTTGAACAACATTTGATAGGTTTGCGCCGTTACCGCTTTGAATGATGTTAGTTATGTTATTTAACCCAAACTGGCTGACAGAGATGAAGACCGTTTCATCATCTATCGTAATAGCTTGGGCATTCAGACTCATTGAAAGAGAAGATTCCACCATGTCGGAGCTTGTTGATAAATCGGACTGTTGAGCATAAGCAGGAAGGTTTACGGTTAGAAGACTGCACCCCGTAATGGCTGCCAACGCAACGGCTCTACATGCCTTAGCGTTATTAGCAAGTTGGCGCTTTTTAACCTCTAACTTCTTGTCCATGAGAACGACTACTTCCTTGATTAACAACAAAGGTGACCCCTCTATAACACTCCTTAAAACAGCTAGAATCTATCACCAATAAGTTGTATTTATTACAGGTACAAAACACGTCCTACTCGCCGAATCAGCGTCTTAACGATTAAAGGTCATACCATAGTACTAGTTTCACACTGAGGCGATGTGCAATCTTCGCCATTGGTAAGACCAGAGAATTATCTTTGTGTTGTTGAAAAAATGTACTCGAGTTTTTCACTCGAAAGAAACACATAAAAGAGTGACGCGGAGTTAATAGTTAAGTACTAGTTTTCATCTTTTCCACCGTGTTTACCTAGTGGTTAAGTTGTATTTTTATACAATTTTTTACGATAAAGGTGGCAGCTTCGTGAATTTGCGTTATATGTTTTAACCGTTAGTTATATCAGACCGAGCGAGAAGATTTCGTGATAACAGCACTATTGCTAATTATGGAATCTAATTATGAAAACAAAGCCTTTTAAAACAGGCCTTTCAGCATTGTCATTAGCCCTACTTCCGCTAATGGCGTCTAGTCATGCACATGCCGCAACAGCCGAAATCTTCGATGACAGCGTCATCGTGGTTTACAAAGAGAATGTAAGCAAAGCGGAAAAAATGCGTGCCCGTTCATCGGTGGGTGCTCGAATTAGCGACGCCAATAGAGATGAAATTGACGATCGCTTTTCGAACCTTCTAAATGGTCGTATCGCTAAGCTCCAGCTTCGCGGTAAATCAGTTAAAGATGCTATTGAAACACTAAAGAAAAACCCTGCCGTTAAAATTGCAGAGCCAAATTACCTGTACCGTAAAGCGCTTGTGCCGAACGACCCGTCTTACGGTGACTTGTGGGGGTTAAACAATACAGGCCAAGCCGGCGGTACTGACGACGTGGATATTGATGCGCCAGAAGCGTGGGATATCACCACCGGTGACAGTGACGTGGTGATCGGCGTAATAGATACCGGTGTTGATTACACCCATGAAGATATCGCTGATAATGCATGGATGAACCCAGGCGAAATACCAGGAAACGGCATTGATGACGACGGTAACGGATATATCGACGATGTATATGGTATCGATACTGCAAACGGAGATACCGATCCGATTGATGACGACTCTCACGGTACACACGTCGCAGGTACCATTGGTGCTGTAGGCGGTAACGGTATCGGCGTGGTGGGCGTAAACCATGACGTATCAATTGCTGCGTGTAAATTCTTAGGCGCCGATGGCACAGGCTCTACAGCAGGGGCTATAGAGTGTATTGATTACTTTACCGACTTAAAAGAAAACCGCGGCATAAACATTAAAGCGACCAATAATAGCTGGGGTGGCGGCGGCTATAGTGAAGCGCTAGAAACTGCCATTGAAGTCTCTGGGCAGGCAGGCATACTGTTCGTTGCTGCAGCGGGTAACGCAGGGTCAAACAACGACAACGTCGATAACTACCCGTCTAATTATGTGACGACGACTAACAGCTTGATGGCTGTTGCCAGTATCACGCGTAACGATAGCGATAGTGGCTATTCATACGGCATTGAAACCGTAGATATTGCCGCGCCGGGTTCGGCAATTTTATCAACAATTCCAGGCGATAGTTATGCGGCTTACTCAGGTACGTCGATGGCAACGCCTCACGTTGCTGGTGCCGCTGCGTTAGTATGGTCGCTAAACCCAGAGCTTACGCCTTCAGAAATGAAAGAGTTATTGATGGCAACCGGTGAAACCAGCCTATGGGCTGACGGGCGCACAGTGTCGGGCAACCGGTTGAATGTGCTAAATGCCCTTGAAGAAGCAGATCCTACGCCAGGCTTTAAGCTCGGTATTACGCCGGGCTCTGCTGAGATTGAAGCAGGCGAAGCTTATACCTTCACCATCGAAGTCGGTTCTATTGCTGGCTACGAGGAAGAAGTTCAGCTATCTCTTGCTGAAGAGAGCGACATTGCTTCCCTAAGTGCTAACACTGCGATGCCTGGCGATACTGTATTACTTATGGTTGAAACCGCTGAAGACACGCCGTGGGGACAGTACAGCTTTACCGTTAACGGCGTGAGTGGCGAGATTGAAAAGTCCAAATCGGCAAACTTGTATGTTTACCCTCAGGGTCTCAATGACTTCCCTTATGATTACTCGGGCGACCCCGTTCCAACCCTTCCTAACGAAGAAGATCCGGATGATGTGGGCGTAGACCTTGTTATTAACATACCAGATGATTTAACCGTATTCGGTATGCAGGCTTCGGTAAATATTACTCATACCTATAGCGGTGACTTGGTGCTTTCGCTTACTTCTCCTCAAGGTACAACTACCGTTCTGCGCCAAAACCAAGGCGGCGGCACTGACGACATTGTTGAAAGCTACGATACCGACGCATTTAACGGCGAAGTTGCTACAGGCGATTGGACACTGAACGTACTTGATACCTTTAATGGCGATAACGGAACAGTAAACGATTGGAGCCTAGTCGTTACTGGTATTGGAGAAGTGGGGCCAACACCGCCAAACGCAGCATTTACTTACGATGCTTCTGGCTTATCGGTCAGCTTTACTAACAACAGCAGTGACGTTAACGACGATATTGTTAGCTATAGCTGGGACTTTGGTGACGGCGCCACATCAACAGAAGAAAGCCCTACCCACGTATATGCGGGGACTGGTGCTTACGATGTCACGCTAACGGTAACTGATTCAGAGGGGCAGACAGATGTCGCTACTGAAACTGTAGCCGTTTCTGATAGCAACATTGTTGCAGAAATTGACCGCGCTATGCTGTCTCGTTTCGGTTCACTAAGAGTTGACTTATCTTACAGCGGCTCGATGGCAGATACTGTTATGATTTATCGCAACGGTGAATTGCTTGAGGAAGTGAGCAACACTGGTCGCTATCGCGACAGAAGTCGAGGTGTTCAACCTGGTGAATATACTTATATGGTATGTGACGAAACATCAGCATGCTCTGCGCCAGTAACGGTAAACCTTTAAGGTTTTCTGTTTTAGCAAGATATGCCAACTATTGGTTAATCAAAACATAGGTTAAAACACCGTAATTAAGCAACTGCCGGCCCATGGAAGGGCCGGCTTTTTTGTGCGCTTACTTAATTAAAAGGCAAACGCGCCTAAGCCATCGGCTTATTCACTATAAGCCAAATTCAACGTAAACTAGATGCATTAAGTATCAGCAAGAATTTTTCATGAATATACTGATCATTGACGATCATGAGATAGTACGGGACGGAATCAAAGCGCTCATTGAACAAGAGTATGGCTGGCACGTTGTTTATGCGGTAGATTCGATAGGGGCGCTTCCCTCCTACGCATCGTTTGATGAAGTCGATGTCGCCATTTTAGATATCTCACTGGTAAATGAAAGTGGCTTCGACACCCTGGTAAAGATTAAGCAGCAAGCGCCTTTTGTAAAATGCTTAATGCTTAGCATGTACGAACATGTCGGCTATATCAGCAAAGCGCTCGAACTTGGAGCCGACGGCTACGTAACGAAAAACGCAGCGACGAAAGAGTTAATGAACTCATTAGAGTCGCTGGAAAGAGATGAAAACTACTTAAGCTCTGATATTAGCAAGAAATTAGCATTCGGAGACAAGTGTTTAACCTCGCTCCTCACCGATAGAGAAAAAGAAATTTTTCTACTTTTGGCAAAAGGGTTTCAGCCCAAACAAATTGCCTACCACATCGATACCGCCCCCAAAACGGTCATGGTTCACAGAACGAATATTTATAAAAAATTAAACGTAACCTCTCAGTTCGGATTGCTAAGAATTGCATTGGAAATAGGTTACCTTGATGTTTACGATGTCATTAATGACGATGCATTAGTCAAAACCATTTGATGAGTTTGAAACCGTACATAAACACTTCGTTTTTGTTCATGGGGTTGATGTACACCGCCCTATTTCACAGCGTATGGCTAATCAGCACCCAGTTCGAAATAATTGCCAGTACGGTAAGCTGGTATTTGCCCGCAGGCGTCCGCTTTGCTGCGTTTATGCTACTTCCCTTACGAAGCTGGCCTATGCTGCTTTTTTCAGAAAAACTCACTCACTTTGTTTTATTTCACCCTGGTGGAATACTCGATAACACCGCATTTTTAAGCGGTAGCTTAGGGTGGTATCTTGTTCATTTACTCCTATCACCCGCTTTACTTTGTACTAGCGTTTATATCTTCAGACGCTGTTTTAAAGCACCTTATATCAGCAACATAAACAGCACGCTTGCCACACTCGGGGTCGGTTTAATTATTAGTGTTGTACTTGGGGCCGTCTTTATTGGAAGAAGGGCAATAGAGCTTCAAACTGATATCACGGTGTTTTTTCCCATACTTTTTGATTTCTCATTAGGTGACTTTGTCGGCCTCATCGTACTGTGCCCTCTTCTCTTTGTATTATACGATCGTGAGCACTTACACCGGGTCAACACCACCCTGTATTGGATAATTGGCGCTTGGCTATTCTTGCTGTTACTAAGTAGCTATGCCTATAGCCACGGGACGAATATTAGCTACCAAGTAAAATACCTTGCTGTATTCCCCGCGTTGTTCCTATCCTATCGCTATGCAGTTACGGGCAGCGCTTTATCCTGCTTATTAGTGGGGGTAACCGCCTTTGTTGTGGCAAGTCAAAGCGATTTGTCTCCGCTTGAACATCAATTTTATATCATCGCGCTGTGTGTAAGCTGCCTTATTCTAGGCGCTTCGGTGAATCACGCTGAGCAGATGAATAAAGCGCTTAGAGATAAAAATGAAGCCCTTGAAGTGGCGGTAAATAGTGCTCAGGCATTGTCTTCGAAGTTAGTTAGTCTTCAAGAAGATGAAAGAAAAAGACTGTCTCGCGATCTGCACGATGACTTTGGCCATCGCATTGTCGATTTGAAGCTTCAGCTGTCGCTTAATGCGAGTAACATTAATCAAGACAGCTTACTCAATAAGATCGACGCATTGTACGAAGCTATGAAAAAAAGCTTAGGCAGCCTTCGCCCGTCGGGCATAGATACACTACCTATTGAAGCAGTAATTCAGGGCTCCACAATCTTATCTACCTTAAAAAATTCGCATATAGATTATGGATTTGAAGTAACGGGCTTACCCTATTCGTTTACATCACAGCAGAAAATCCACATATACCGGATAATTCAAGAAGCGGTTACCAATAGCATTAAGTACGCTGACGCGACGCGCCTAACCATTGAAATTAACTATGCAGGGAGCACGAGCACCTTTTGTGTGGTCGATAATGGAAAAGGCATACCTGCACAATTCAGCGGATCATCTTCAGAACACTCATCTAGCACAAACCATCATACTTCTCATACACCAACACTTCATACACCAACACTGGGCTTATTGTCGATGAAAGAGCGTGCAAAGCTCATCGAGGGGTCTATCCATATTTATACAAGTGCAACTTCGGGCACAAGCGTGTGCTTAACGGTACCAACACCTTAAATTGGACTTACCAATAAAAATTCACTGCCTCTTGCTCGCCGTTTAAACAATGCGAATAAAATCGCAGCTTACAACCTCTAAAAAAACCAAATATCTATTTAAAATCATCACTATACTAGGCATTTTTTGTCCAATGACTTTTTAACAAAGCTTCTCTTTTTTCAACTTTTTTACAAAATAAACCAAAACAGGTAGACCAATTATAATTATCACCCTAACATTGGCTTTACGCAATGTAATACAGCATAGAGAGTTTTTGTTATGACGAAGAAAGTATCACTGGTGACTGGGGCAACGGGCGGCATTGGATTTGAAGTTGCAAAAAGGCTTGGCCTAGACGGTTTCACTGTTGTATTAAATGGTATAGAAGACAACAAAGGCGCTGAGCGTATTAAAGCGCTTGGCGACTTAGGCATCGAAGCAGAGTACTACGGTTTTGACGTTACTGATGATGCGGCTGTTGATAAAAACGTTAAGGCCATTGGCGAGAAGTACGGTCACATTGACGCGGTTATTAACAACGCTGGTGGTTTGGGTGGACGTAACCCAATGGAAGAAATGACCACCGAGTTTTATCGCTTTGTAATGGCACTGAACCTTGATAGCGCGTTCTTCGTTTCACGAGCAGCGATTCCTTTTCTAAAGAAATCAAAAAGCGGCTCTATTATAAACTACACCTCTAACGCGGGGTGGAATGCGGGTGGTCCTGGCGCAGGTATATACGGTGTGTCTAAAGGTGCAGTACATACGTTAACGCGTGCGCTAGCTAAGGAACTTGCGCCAGCGGGTATTCGCGTAAACGCTGTATCACCCGGTACTATCGATACGCCTTTCCACGCTCAGATTAAAGCGACAAAGCCAGAAGTATTCGCGTCATGGAAAGATAACATCATGTTAGGTCGCCTTGGGCAACCAGAAGAAGTGGCGTCTGTTGTATCATTTCTGGTAAGCGAAGATGCTTCTTTTATCACCGCTGAAACTGTTCAGATTGGTGGCGGACAGGCACTTGGGATTTAATCGTCGCCATGTTTCCCGAAAAACCACTAACAGAAGACGCCCTTAAAACGTTATCAACTACGCTGGTTAATGCACGCAAGCAAGCCGGTGTCTTAAAGACGTTCCCAGGCGATGTTCCAACCACCCTGGACGCGGCTTACCGCGTTCAGGACATGTCATTAATGCAATGGAACGACGAAATTACCGGCTGGAAAGTAGGTATGGTTGTGCCTGAACTCCGTGAGCAAATGGGTGGCGAGCGATTAATGGGCCCTGTTTTTAAGAAGGTCACTCATTTCATTGGGCGCCCTCATAACGATGATGAGTTCGTTGAACTAGAAGTATACGCGGGCGGCATGGTTGCTGTTGAAGCTGAGCTAGTATTCGAATTAGGAAAAGAAGTTACTCCAGGTTCAATTGATACTAAGGGGCCACTTAAACACCTAATTAACGCAGTCTATGCCGGCGTTGAAATAGCCTCAAGCCCGGTAATAGACTTAAATAGCTATGGACCTACTGCGATCATCAGCGATTTTGGGGTTAACCAAGGGATGGTCGTTGGCGCACCTATCGAGCAATGGGATTCAGTGATTGAGAACATACAGACCTCTGTATTTATCAACAATGAACATATTAACTCTGCCCCTTCTAACAACGTATTGCGTGGCCCTATGGCTGCCGTGGCATATTTAATTGATCAAGCTGCGGCACGCAACATTACGCTACCTAAAGGCTGTATGATTTGTTCTGGTGCTATCACCGGTGTTCACAACACCGTTGTCGGGGCTAGCGCTACGGTAAGCTTTGAGGGCATTGGCAACATCAACATGAAGTTAATTCCTGTCACGCCATAGCGTTTCTGACAAAGCGGTAATCCGATACGGTTAATTACCGCTTTTCTGCCTCCTTTTGTGCTACATTGTCGTTGATTTCACACATATTTTGACAGTTTTATGCATAAAATCTCTTTTGTTAATTTCTGCTTTTTAACCCGCTTAGCTGGCCTTATTAAACCCAATTCGAGGCAGCTTATCGTTATTGCTTCATTTTTTATACTTGGTGGTTGTGTGAGTACGCAAGATACAACCCCTTATGCATACATATCTTCTCCTTCGCCCTATCAAGATGTTGTGAGCGCTCAACAAAGCGCAGTTAAGCAAGACAAACTACTATTAGTTGTGCTTGGTGCACAGTGGTGCCACGACAGCACTGGCTTAGCTGAGCGCTTTTCAACTAAAGAGATGGATCTTATCTTACGTGCCCATTACGAAACCGTATTTGTTGATGTAGGAACGCTAGAAGACAGAAGAAATATTACCGAGCGGTTTGATTATCCAATTTACTACGCCACGCCTACCGTTATGGTTATTGAGCCCCAGTCAGGCGCCTTATTAAACAGAGCATCTATGGATATTTGGGGGCGCGCTGATAGTATTCCTTTGGCAGAATACATGGCGTATTTCTCACGCTTTCCAGCTATGACAACATCGCAAAAAGCGAAGTTAATCCATTGGAAAGCAACAGAAGAAGAACGTGCGTACAATAAAAAGCAAGCGGCGAGGCTTCAAGCTGCGTATGATACATTAGGCCCGCTGCTAGCGCAGGATTTAGCGGGTAATACGCCTGACGGGTTGAATTCACTATGGAAAGAAACGAAGAAGTTTCGTACAGAACTACAAAAAGTCTTAGTAAAACGAACTGAAATAACGCTAGATCCTGAAGGCGGTAACGGCGTTAATACTAAACCAGCACTTCGCCATTACCATCCTTTCTCTTGGGAGCGAAACTAACGCTGCCTGCTCCCAAAAGAACGGCAGTGCTGCGAGGCCTTCGTACAACACTAAGCCCCGCTAGCTTCGTCTATTTAAGCCTTAGCACTCGATGCACTGCTTTGGTTTGACCCGTTACTGCTTCGGCGCTTTGATGGGCGACGAGTACCATTGCCCTCAGAGCCAGTATTTCTTTGCCTAACCGGTTTACCACTCGTATTTCCTCGTCCATTGGATTTACTTGAGCGATTACCACCGTTTCCGCTTCTGTTATTTGTACTTTGCCCATTTCTTTTACTTTGCGCGCCTTTTTCACTCTGGCTGCTACCTTCACCTTGGGGGGCTTTCGGCTTTTTCGCTTTCTTGGGCTTTTTCGGTTTAGATAGCGTTGTAGGCGGTACAACTTGCTGAGGCTCAAACCCTTCTAGCGTTTCACGAGGAAGCAATTTTTGAATAAGTGTCTCTATATCTTTAAGATTCTGTAGCTCTTCGGCGCTAACAAATGACCAAGCTTGGCCGCTGGCACCAGCACGTCCAGTACGGCCTATTCTATGTACGTAGTCAGCTGCCGTATTTGGCAAATCAAGATTTACCACAATAGGTAATTCACTGATATCAATACCACGGGCCGCAATATCGGTGGCAACCAGTACTTTTATATCACCATTTTTGAAATCAGCGAGGGCTTTTGTTCTCGCCCCTTGGCTTTTATTACCATGTATAGCTGCACTAGGAATTTTTGACCGAGTCAACTTTTCTGCAATGCGGTTGGCGCCGTGTTTTGTGCGGCTAAATACGAGTACCTGTTCCCACTTTTGTTGTTTTATCAAACAGATAAGCGCAGTGGTTTTTTTCGATTTATCAATGGTCACTAGATGCTGCTCTACAGCATCGACGGTAGTGTTAGCCGGCGCGGTTGAAATACTTACCGGGTTGCGTGTAATGGTTTTGGCCAGCGTGGTTATTTCGTCAGAAAAGGTGGCTGAGAAAAGTAAGCTTTGACGGTCTTCAGGCAACAGTTTAAGCACTCTCTTAATATCGTGAATAAAGCCCATATCTAACATTCTGTCGGCTTCATCTAATACCAAAACTTCAAGTTGAGAAAACTTCACCGCGTTTTGCTGATATAAATCTAACAACCTGCCTGGTGTTGCGATAAGTACATCTACGCCTTTGCGTAACTTTATCATTTGAGGGTTAATGCCTACACCACCAAATACGACGGCTGTTTTTAACGGTAAAAACTCGCTAAATGCGCAAATACTTTCTTCAACTTGGGCAGCTAACTCACGAGTTGGCGTCAAAATAAGCGCCCTAACGTTATTAGCAGACACCTTTGGACCCGACATCAATCTTTGTAGAATTGGAAGGCCGAAACCCGCCGTTTTCCCGGTTCCCGTTTGCGCCGCTGCTAGCACATCCTTCCCTTCCAATACTTCTGGAATTGCCTTTTCTTGGATAGGTGATGGTGTGCTAAACCCACGTTTTTCAATAGCTTTCAACAAAGGTTCAGCGAGCCCTAATTGGGTAAATGACATTAATAAACTCCTGTCATGGGTATTTTAATAAAAGTTGCCTACCGCAAGGTATAAGCGCTAGTGCTTTATTGCTAACCGCGGGGGTTATAGATTACTGGGGAAACCTAAAGAGATACGCCATCGCCAACTTGGCTTACTGGTGTTTGAAATCAAGAAAAGAACGTATGTATTTACTCTTACAAATTGCGCGCGGAGTCTACCACTAAACGCCCCACGCCACCAGCGCATTTTTTGTTCAACTCTACCAATCATTGTTTTTGTTAAAGAAAGCTATTTGTTTAAAACGTCGCTTTTACTAAAAAAGTGTAAAAAGAAATCTATCACCTGCGAGTGCATCGTATTACGGCCTTTTTTAGACTAATTGCTGATGAATTACACAAGAAAAAAAGATAAAACGTCTATACTCAATGGGTATTGGAGATGTTTTAAATTTTGCTGATTGACGTTCTCTCAATGCACGCTTTCTTCCGGTATCAACGACA